>PFUL01000193.1 GCA_002790095.1 Elusimicrobia bacterium CG_4_9_14_3_um_filter_62_55
GACGACGCCCTCCGCCTGCACCTGGACGTGGCCCAGCATCACGCCGGTCGCCTTCTCGATCATCTGGAGCTGAAAGGAGCGCAGCAGGCTTTGGCCGAACATCACCGCCGCGAGACCCGCCGCGATGGTCCCTGCGGTCAGCGCGGTGCGCCGTCCGTTGCGCAGCAGGTTGCGCCACGCGTAGACCCAGAGAATCATACGTGCCGCAGCGCCTCCACCGGCTGCAGCTTCGAGGCCTTGATCGCCGGGGGCAGGCCGGAGAGGACGCTCGTCAAAAACACCGCCGTGAGCGCGACCGCGTGCTTCCCCCAATCGAAGCGCAGATACAGCACCGAGTCGAACGGCATGAAAAATCCGACCGCGTCGCCGATCGGAAGTTCCAGACCCGAGGCGCGATAGTGCAGAATCAGCGCCGCCGCGATCGCGCAGCCGAGCGCGGCGCCCAGCGCGCCGAGCATCGCCGACTCCGCCAGAATCAAGGCCCGGATCGTCGAGGGGCGCGCGCCGACCGCCATGAGCACGCCGAATTCCCGCACGCGCTCGAACATCGCCATCAACAGCGTGTTCAGGATGCCCAGCGCCACGATCGCGAAGATGACGAAGAGGATGATCGAGAGCAGGGCGTCCTGGTAGTCCCGGATGCCGACGAGCTCCGGATCGACCTCCTCCCAGGTAACCACCTCGAGTTCGGGCCGGTTCAGCGCGGCGGTCAACGCCCGCTTGAGCGTCCCGATTTCATCGTGATTCTCGAGCTTCATCACGAAATCGTTCACCTGGTCGTCGACCGCGAGCAGGCGCTGCGCCGCCTCGATGCGCACGTAGGCAATCGACGCGTCGAAGGTGTGGCTGCCCGAATCGAAGATCCCGACGACGCGCAGCAGCTCCGCGCCCAGGCTTCCGTCCACGGCCGACGACATGATGACGATCTCGTCCCCGACGCCGATTTCCAACTGCGCGGCGAGCTTGCGCCCCAAATAGATGCCGTCGGGTTCGTCGCCGAGGAACTCCCCCTTCGAGAGATACGAGTGCATCGTCATGACTTCTTTTTCCCGTTCGGGTTCCACGCCGACCACCAGAATGCCGGCGGACTCCGTTTTCGAGGACGCCAAACCCGTCGCGATGATGCGCCGCTCGAAGGCCGCCACCCCCGGCAGGTCCCGAATCGCCCGTTCGACGGAATCGGGATCATCGATCCACTTGTCCGGGAACTTGTAGTCGTCGACGCCCTTCCCGACGACCTGCAGATGCCCGACGTAGACGCCGGTGGCCTTGTCGACCAATTGAGTTTGGATCGTCGTGACCAGGCTCTGACCGAAGAGCAGGGCCGCCAACCCGGCGCCGATCGAGGAAACGGTAATCGCCGTGCGGCGGCCGTTGCGCCAAACGTTGCGCCACGCGAGCCGCCACAACGGCGCCAAAATCATTTTTGGACCCGGCTCAGGCTGAAGAAGGAGTCTTCGAGCGGGAAGTCGAACTCGAGTTCGTGATACTCCAGAATCGTCCGTCGGCCCTTTTTACGCGTGGGTTCGCAGACCAGGCGCGACGGGACGCGCTTTCCCCCGAGCGTCTTGATCTCCGAGAGCGTGATCGTCCGGATCAATTCCCCGCGCTCGTTGAAATCCATCTCCTTCAGTCCGACGACCCATCCGTCCGGATACACGCCGGCGGTGAACAGGATTTTTCCCCAGACGACCGGCGCGTCCGGCTTAGGAAGGGCCTCGAATTCGTAGGTGTCGTACGGGCTTCCAGGGGTTTTTTTCAAAAGCCGATGGTCGTAGTCCTTCACGATCGAGTCCGCCTTAACGATATCCTCATAGGTAAAATCGGAGCCCTGCCACGAGGAGTGCATCATCGTGGGAGGAACCTTCAGGAGACGCTCGACGCGGGGCATCCACATCCACATCTCGCCCCCCCGGCGCAGCGTCGTCGTTCCCTTTTCTTTGGCGGGTTTATGAATGACGATGAAGGCCATCTTGCGGCCCTTGTTCCACGCCTCGACGGTGAGTTGACGCTCCCACTTGGGAGTCACAACCGTCATCGTCAGGTTCGCGTGACTGGAATCGCCGCGCAGGGATTTGTTCGCCCGGTCGACGATCTCGTGCGGCGTAAGGCCTTTCGGCAGCGTGTCGGCGCGAACGGATCCGGCAGACAGCAGAAGACTCAGGGTGATCAAAATTCTCACGAGCGCCTCCGGTTCGCCGCCGCCTCAACCGCGAGCAGCGCGGCGGCGATTGTTCCCGAGGGGTCGGCCTTGCCGCGTCCCGCGATCTCGAACGCCGTCCCGTGGCCGGGAGAGGTTCGTACGATCGGAGAGCCAAGAGTCCAATTCACGATCGAATACCCGGCAGCGACCTTCATCGGAATCAACGCCTGATCGTGGTACGCGGCGATCACGGCGTCGAAGCGGCCGTCCCGGTGGGATTTCCACAAAGCGTCCGCGGGATAGGGCCCCGCCAACCCCAAGCTCGCGGCGGCCGGAGTGAGGACGCGCGCCTCTTCGGTTCCGATCAAACCCCCGTCTCCGGCGTGAGGATTCAGAGCGCACAAAGCGATCTCGGGACGCGCGACGCCCAGCGCGCGGAGTCCCTCGCGTGCAAGCGCCGCGGCCTCGGCCAGCGCGGCGTGAGTCAGTCTTCGCGCGACCCGGGCGTGCGGAATGTGCCGCGTCGCCAGCACCGCGCGCATCCCTCCGCCGACGAGCATCATGGCGATCCGCTTTGATCCGGTCTCCCGCTGGATGAGTTGGGTATGGTCCAACGGGCCGGCCCCCGCGAGTGCCCAGGATTCTTTGGAGATGGGGGCCGTCACCACTGCGTCGATCACGCCCCGAATCGCCATTCGGACGGACACGAGTACGGCGCGGTAGGAAACCTCCCCACCGGCGGCGCTGGGACCGCGGACACGGGAGGAGAAGGATATTCCGGGATCCAGCAGAGGACAGAGCGAAGGCCGCCATCCCGCGCGCTCAAACACGGCCCGGGGGCCGACGGCAAGCGCCTTCATGGCCCGCCTCACATGCGAGTTCCGGATCGCCTTCACCGCCACCTCGGGACCAATACCGGCCGGATCCCCGCAGGTAAAAGCGACGAGCGGAGGCATCAAGACCCCGTTACTCTTTCGGAAGGCGCCGTTCGAGAGTCGCCTTGGCGCGGAGTACCTTGACGAACTCCTGCAAGGATTCCTGATACTGCAGGTTGAACAGGAATTCTTTGACGCCCATTTTAATGCGTTCGAAATTCATCGCCTGTTTGGCCTTCTTCTCCTGGATGAAGAGAAGGTGATACCCGAATTCCGTTTCGATCGGTTCAGAAACGTCGCCGACCCCGAGCTTGAAGGCAGCGTCCTCGAAATCCTTGGGCATCATCTCGCGTAGAATCCAGCCGAGATCGCCGCCGCGGGGAGCGCTTTCGAGATCGTCGGATTCCTTTTGGGCGGTCTCGAAGAAATCGGCGCCCTTATCCAGCTTTCCCTTCACTTCCTTCGCTTCCGCGAGCGCCTTGTTTTTTACGACCATCGACGCGGCGGGCGGCAGTTTGAAAAGGATGTGCGAAACCCGCACGCGCTCCGCGAAATTCTGCTTGAGCCGAAGCCCGAACTCGAGGTACGCCTGCGCCGTTATCGGATCCATCCCCTTGAGCACCGAGGTGTCGTTGTCGATGATGAACTTCAACCGCTCGTAGGCTTCCCCCGCAGCGGCGTCGGTCGGAGGCTTGAGCTTCCCCTGCACTTCCTGCTCGACGACCTTTCGGATCGCCAACTGCCGTCGAATCCGCTCGTTGAATTGCGCGAGCGTAAGGCCTTCCCCGTCGAGTTCGGCCTGAAACGCCTCGTCGACTTCCTTATCCGAACGGCGCTCACCGGTCTCGGTCGCCCGAAAGCTTCGTTCCTTCACCTCGAGAATCCCCTTATCGAGTTCCCGGTCGCGGATTTTCACCTTAAGTTCGTCGGCCTTTTGCGCGAGGAGTTCGTCGTCGATCATCTGCTCAAGCACCTTGCTGCGGATCTGATCGACGGTCTCGGGATCGTTGACGATTTGGGGCAGATTCCGGCGATAGTTATCGATGACCGACAACAGGTTCTTCTTAAACTCGGAAAGAAGCAGCGGCTTGCCGTTGACCTTCGCAACGACGTCTTCGAGAACTTTCGCACCGCTCGCGGCCGGCACGGACAGAACGAGTACCGCCAAGATAAATTTATTTAAACTGCGCATCGATGACCTCCACGCGATGGCGAACCTGAAGGGATTGGAGGTGGGCGTCCAATCGGCCCCTCTCCACGATCTCCCGCACCCGTTCCTTCACGCTGGCGAATTCTGTTTTTCTTTGTTTTTCCTTCAGAACCACATGATAGCCGAAAGAACTGCGCAACGGTCCTGCGATCTCTCCTACGGCCATCTTGAAAACGACTTCCAATTCCGGAATGATCTCGCCGCGCAGCGCCGGGGACATCCTGCCTCCCTCGGGGGCGGTATCGGCGTCCAAGGAGTTCTTCTTGGCCAGTTCGGCGAACGAAACCCCGGACCGGGCTTGCTTAAGAACGGCCTCCGCCTCCGAGGGCGTGGCGAGAAGAATATGGCGAACCTCGACTTCGTTCGGATTCTTTCGGTGATAATCCTGGAGTTCGTCGTCGCGTACCCGCAGCACGCCGTCGGTGCTCAGGTGCTCGATCCACATCCGCGCGAGCAGATGCTCCCGGGCGTCCCGAATCTTGGCTTCCTCTTCGCGCCGAAGACGGTTCATCTGCTCCTGAAATTCGGGCTGACGCTCGATCCCGTCGGCGCGTGCCGCCTCCTGAATCAGCTTTTCACGGATTAAAACGTCGAGGAACTGACGTCGCCCCAAAGGCGTCAGCACGTAGCTCTGGTAATTCGTCCCGACCTCGGCGAGCTTCTCCCGAAATTCGCTTTGCGTAATCGTCGAATTTCCGACCCGGGCGACGATCTCCTCGGATTCCATCACGCGACAGGCGGAAGCCCCCGCGAACAGGCAAAGAGCAACGGCTATTAAGGTAAAGCGCTCCATCGGCAACATTCTACCTATTTTGTCCGGGGAGGGAATTCACACCCAAGCCCCGCTCAAAGCCGCTTTCCGACGCCGCGAAGGCCCTCGAGAAAATCGAGAATCCACGCGATCGGATCGCGCCGGGTCAACGAAACTCGCATCCCGTCCCCTTCGGGGGAGGCGACGAATTCCATCTTTTCTTTATAGACCCCCATCCAACGCGTGATCGCATCCATGGGAACCGCCGCGTCCGACCGGAAATAAATCTCGACGCGGGATTCCCGCTGGACCACCGACCGGATGCCCCGCTCAGTCGCGCGAGCTCGAATATGCAGGAGTTGAAACAGGTTCGCCACAGGGGCCGGCAACGGCCCCGAAAGATCGATCAACTCCGCTCGCAGCCCGTCGATATCGGCGTCCTCGGTCGCGAGAATTCTCTTATAGAAGCGGATTCTCTCCAAATCCCCGGGAAGGAAATCCTCGGGGATGTAGGCCGGAATAGAAACGTCCACATGCGCGGGCTTGCGCTCCTCCTTCGATTTCTTCCCGGTCATCTTTCGAATTTCGTCTTCAAGGAGTTCCGCGTAAAATTCAACGCCGACCGCGTTCAAATAGCCGTGCTGCTTCGAGCCCAACAGGTCCCCCGTTCCGCGAATCTCGAGGTCGCGCATCGCCAACGCCAGCCCCGAACCGAGTTCCCCGAATTCCCGCATCGCCTCCAGCCGCTTGCGCGCGTCTTCCGAAAGCGACCGAAACGACTTGGCGTCTCCCGGATAGTACAAGTAGCAGTACGCGCGGCGGCGCTCGCGTCCGATGCGCCCGCGTAGTTGGTAAAGCTGGGACAGGCCGAAGTCCTGAGCGTTTTCGATTAAAAGCGTGTTCACCGACGGGATATCCAGCCCGGATTCGATGATCGTCGACGCGACCAAAACATCGAATTTCCGCTCGAAGAATTCCCACATCGCCGTTTCGAGACGTTCAGCCTTCATCTGCCCATGCGCCATCACAATCCGGACCCCTGGGAGCAGTTCCTGAAGGCGGCCTACCACTTGCGGCAGCGATCTCACCCGGTTGTGGACGTAGAACACCTGGCCGCCCCGGGCGAGTTCGGCTTCGACAGCCGCCTTCACGTGTCCTTCCCCGTACGGAAGGACCTCGGTGAGGATCGGCTGCCGTCCCGTCGGAGCACTTTGGATCAGCGAAATTTCCCGCAATCCCGAAAGGCCTTGGTGCAGTGTGCGGGGGATCGGCGTCGCGGAAAGGGTCAGGCAATCGACCCGCAGCCTCAGCTGCTTGACCTTCTCTTTGTGCTCCACGCCGAAACGATGTTCCTCGTCGACGATCACCAGCCCGAGATCCCGGAAGGTGACGTCCTTGGACAACAACCGATGCGTGCCGACGATCACGTCGATCTTCCCCGCCGCGAGATCGACGAGGATTTCCTTCTGCTGCTTCGCGCTCTGGAAGCGCGACAGCATCTCTACGCGCACCGGATAATCGGCGAAACGGCTTTTGAAGGTTCGGGCGTGCTGATCGGCGAGGATCGTCGTCGGCACCAGCACCGCCGTCTGCTTGAGACCCGACGCGCACTTAAGCGCCGCGCGCATCGCGACCTCGGTTTTTCCGAATCCGACGTCACCGACCACAAGCCGGTCCATCGGATGCGGAGCCTCCATGTCGGTTTTGACCGCGATGATCGCCTTGCGCTGATCGGGGGTCTCCTCGAAAGGAAACGATTCGGCGAACTCCGCTTCCATGTGGGAATCCGGAGGAAACGCGTTGCCCGGTTTGGCGCGGCGCGCCGCGGCTGCCTTCAACAACTCCTCAGCCATTTCCCGCACGCCTTCACGCACGCGCGTCTTCACCTGTTCCCAGGTGCGCGTATCCAGCGAAGAGAGTCGCGCGCGCTGACCGTCGGCCGCCCCGTATTTCTGCACCTTTCGAAATTCATCAAGGGGAACGAAGAGACGGTCCCCGCCGCGGAATTCAAGCTTCAAGCAATCGAAGACGCCGGTCGCTTCGCCTTGGGCTTCAGACTGCGGCCCTCCGGAAACCGTGACGGCCTCCAGACCGTTGTAGCGGGCGATCCCGAAATCCTCATGAACCACATAGTCCCCGGTCTTCAACTCCCGCCAGCGCACCCGCACCGCGCCGTCGACGACCGGCTTCAACTGTCTCGATCGCCGGTAGGAACGGCCGAAAATCTCGGCGGAGGTCGCCACCGCCAGTTTGGACGGCCCGTGAACGAACCCGTGACGCAGCGGCCCGACCCGAAATTCCACGGAAACCCCGAAGAGGCGTTCCTCGAAAATCTCACGCAGCCGTTCGCTTTCCCCCGCATTGAGCGAGTAGAGAACGGTCCGAAATCCTTGATCCCGCCATTGCCGTACGCGTTCCGCCACCCGGTCCAGATCCAAGCCGGCCGGGGCCCCGGGGGACGCGCCGAAATTCTCCGCGTCACCCCCTCCCGGCGAAACGGCCCAGGCCAAAGCGGGTGATCCAGGGAGTTCCACGCCCGTCTCGTGCAGCCACACCGCGTCCTGTGAAAGACGCTCGGCGAGTGTCGCCTCCCCGGCCTTTTGAAACGCCGGAACAACCACTGCCTCCTCGAGGAGCGCGGACTTCGTCGTTTGCGTCGAGGCGTCGAACTCCTTGAGCGTCGCGATCTCATCGCCGTCGAAGAGCGCCCTCAGGGGACGCGCCGGTTCGAACGGATAGAAATCCACCACGGCGCCGCGCGCCGCGTATTCGCCGGGGCTCTCGACGAAATCCGCCCGCTGATACCCCAAACGGTCCAACGATTCCAGAAGCGCGGCGCGCGGCGTAGCGGTTCCGGGACGAAGAACCAGTCGGCTGCGGGCGTATTCCTCCTTTTCGGGGGCCGCGGAAAGAAGGCTCGACTCGGTCGCCAGGACCAAACGCGCGCCGGCGTGCAGACGTTCGAAGGAGGCAAGACGCGTTTGCGGATCGTCGCCGAATAACGCCGCCGAACCCCCAACGGCGTCTTCGAAAAGTTCGGCAAGCGCGGCGATCGCGTCGGCGACATCTTCGAGCGCTTCCTCGCTCTCACGCACTAAGACGAGGCGGGTTCTGCGTTCATCGGCGAAAGGCGCCTGGAGCGACCGGGGACCGCGCCCGGCCAACGTCGATAGGGCGAGATAGGCCCAGGCCCCCGGATTGGGAACGCCGGAAAGGACCTTCAACGCTAGTGGTCCCGGAAGGGTCGCTCAACCGACCGCTCAGACGGCGGGCGGTGCGGAAGGCCCGTGAGGCGGGAGGCGAGCGTCTCGATCAAGTCCGCGATCGCGGCGGGCTCCCGGGGGCAATCCAGTTTCTCGCGAATCGGACTTTTTCCGGCGGCATCGGACCAAAACGCCCAAACACGCACGCGGTCGTCTTCGGCCCGCGCCAAAACGCCTAAGGGAGTCGCGCATCCGCCTCCGACCCGCTCCAGCACAGCGCGCTCGAGTTCGACTTCCAGACGCGTGGTCGCATCGTCGAGCGCGGCGACGAGGTCCCGGGCCTCGCCGCTGTCGCGCGTCTCAACGGCCAGTGCCCCTTGTCCCGGAGCGGGGACGACGAGATCTGCGCTCAGGCGTCGGCGCTTCACCGTTCCCATGCCGAGCCGTTTGAGTCCGGCCTCGGCCAGCATCAGCCCCTCGGCTTCCCCCTTGCGCAATTTTCGCAGACGGGTGTCCACGTTTCCCCGGATCGGAACGAAGCGCAGATCGGGCCGAGCCTCCTTCAACTGCAGCTGGCGCCGCAGCGACGCGGTCGCGACCACCGCGCCCTGAGGCAGATCTTCGATGCCGCTCCCCGAACTGCGGCCGATGAACGCATCGCGCGGGTCTTCCCGTTTGGGGAACGCCGCGATCGCCAGGCCCCCGGGCGTTTGCGCCGGAAGATCCTTCGAGGAGTGGACCGCGAGGTCCACGCTGCCGTCGAGCAGCGCCGTTTCGATTTCCTTGACGAACATCGCCTTGACGTTCGGGGCGTCGGGGGATCCGTCTTCAGCGCCGGCGCCCGGCTCGGCGCGTTTTCCCTCGTTGATCTCGGCGCTGAACCGATCCCCGCTGGTCTTGATAATGACGAGTTCGACTTTCAAACCGGGGTGGCGTTCCATCAAGCGATCCGCGAACCATCCGGACTGCGTCGTCGCAAGCGCGGATCCCCGCGTTCCGAGCCTCAGTTGCATACCGCGACCACCTTAGGTGCTGGTTTTAAATGCGAATGCCTCAGACTGATTTCGGGACCGACGCGCAGGGACTCGAGCCAGGCGCCAAAATTATCCGTCTCGCGAACGATGATGCTGCGCGCCGCCTCGATTTCTCCACGGCGGCGCGACGCATTTTCATCCGCGATCGCCCGAAGATCCTCGATCCGGTACAAGTAGACGCCGTTGATCTTATCGACGTCCGGGGAAACGTCGCGCGGCATCGCGATGTCGATGAGAAACAGCGACCGGCCGCCGCGCTGAGCCAACGCCCGCTTCACGACTTCCGCGCTCAACACGGGGCGGGACGCGCCGGTCGAACTCACGACGATATCGGCCTTGGCGAGCAGAGAAGGGAAGGCCTCCCAGCGAACCGGGTCGGCCTTCAGCTTCGCCGCAAGGTCCCTGGCCCGCTCCCACGTACGATTGGAGATATGCAAAGAGGACACCTTAGAACTGATCAGGTGGCGAGCCGTCTTCTCGGCGGTTTCACCGGCGCCGAGAACCAGGACATCGCTGCCGGCCAACGATCCGAAGATCCGCTTCGCGAGCTCGACGGCCACCGAAGCGACCGACAGTTGCCCCATGCTGATATGAGTCGAACTCCGCACCGCTTTACCAACGAGGAGCGCGCGCTGAAACAGAACATTCGTCCGCTTGGAAGTCGCCGCGGAGGCGTGCGCCGACTCGTAGGCCTTCTTGATCTGGCTGAGAATCTCGCATTCCCCAAGAACCAGGGAATCCAATCCCGACGCGACGGAAAACAGATGGGCGACGGCCTCCGATCCGGTACGCAAGTAGCGATGTGCGCCGACCGCGACCCCGGAAAGCTTCTCGAGCGCTTTGGAAAGGTGCTCTCCCCAGTGCTCTCTCGGCCCGTTTCCGACCGCGTACACCTCGAAACGATTGCAGGTCGAGAGCACGACCGCTTCCTTCCAGCCCGCGACCAGCAAAGATTCGCGCACACAGGCCGCTCCGAGGGCGGCAAACGTCTCCCGGATTTCCACCGGAGCGCTGCGATGATTGATTCCGAATAGAGCGACGGACACGGGAGGACCTGACGGGAATATTCTACCACATCTGCGCAAATCCGGCATATCCGGAAAGGCATAAAATTTCAGTATAATCCGTTATCGTGAAACAGTCCTACCGTCTAAAATGGATCGAGATCGATCTAAGCGCGATCGCCGCAAATATCGACCGAGTCCGCAAAGCGCTGCAGCCCGGAACGCGGTTTATGGCGGTGGTGAAAGCCGACGCGTACGGCCACGGCGCGGTCGAAGTCGGCGCGCGCGCGCTGGCGTCCGGAGCGGACTGCCTGGGCGTACTGACCGTCGAAGAGGCGCTCTACTTGAGAGAGCACGGCATCGCGGGGAAAATTGTGGTGCTCGCGCCCCCCTCACCGGTCGAAGCGGCCGCCGCCGTCCGCTCCCGCGCCGAAATTACGATCGATTCGGAAGCCCTCGCCAACGCGCTCAATCGTGCGGCGAAAAGCCCGATCCTCGTCCACCTCGATTTGGATTTTGGACTTGGACGCTGGGGGCTCGCCCCGGCGCGCGCGATCTCGTTTCTGGAAACTCTTGCTCGCAGAAAAAAACTCGTCTGCTCCGGAATTTCAGCTCATTTGGACTACCTCCCCGGAAAGAACGCGGTCGAAGCTGAGGAGAAACTCGATCGCTTCGACCGCCTCGCCGGGGCGGCCGCCAAACGCTTCCCCGGACTGATCCGCCATTGCGCGAACAGCTCGATTCTGCTCGATTTTCCGCATCGGCAGTTCGACATGGTTCGAGTGGGGAATTTGCTCTACGGAGTGAATCCGACTACCCGCCCCATCCCGCTAAAAAACCCGTTCGCGTTCAAGGCTCGCGTGAGTTCGATCCGGACCGTACGCAAAGGAGAGCCCATCGGATACGCCAGCGAATACCTCGCCCCGAGGGCGATGCGCGTAGCATCCTTACCCGTCGGATACTCAGACGGCCTGACAATGGAACCCGCCGAGCGCTTCATCGGTTTCGGGCGGGGATTTCACTACTGGGGGATGCTCGGCGGAAAGCGCGTCCCGTTCGTCGGCCGTTGCGGCATCGCGCACGTCCTCGTCGACGTCGCCGCCGCCCCCCGCGCGAAGATCGGAGATGTCGTCACTTTGCCGATCCGCCGAACCGCCGCCAGCCCCCGACTCCCCCGTCTCTACATATAGGTGTCAGGCGTTGACTTTGGTGACTTCGTCTGAGACGAGTCACCAAAGTCAACGCCTGACACCGAAAATTAGCGGAGCGCGCCGCGGGCTTCTTTCCAGAGGGCGCTCAGGGAATCGGATAGCGCGCCATGTTTCCGGGCGCCTTCCTTGGAAATCTCACGGCAAAGCCGGGACTTTTCGCCCTCGATTCCCTTCAGCGTTTTCCACAGCGATTTGTTTTCCTTTTCCAGATCCTTGATCCGGCCCTTGTCGGCTCGGCTTTTCTTGAATTTGAGCGTATTGATTTCGGCGGCGTTTTCCTGAATTTTCTTTTTCGCCCCTTCTTCCTTCTCCATCACGACCTTGAGACGATTCGACGCGGAGCGCGCGAAGGCTTTCCACTCCTTCCAGGCGTTCTCGTACCCGTCGCCGACGCGCGACAAATGCTCGGTGCAGCCCTGCATCGGTTCCGCAGTCTCCGTTTGCGGGGTGCAAACGGACATGGGCGCCGCCGCAGGAACGGCCGGATCCTCCGCCGCAACAAAGGTCCCCGAACCCGAAATAAGCAATATCAGAATTGCGCTTTTCATAATTCCCCCTGAAGTAACGAAAGTAAAGAAAGTGTGGGGCCTGTCCCCATATCAAAAAAGGGTGTAGATAAAGGGGGCGACGGCGGAGGTTTCGGTGAAGAGAAGAAGGGCGCCGAAGAGCATGAGGACGAGGATGATCGGCGCGAGCCAGTAGCGCTTGCGCGTTTTCATGAACGCCCAAAGCTCTCCCATCATTTCCATCTTCGCCATAGAAACCTCTCTTAAAATTGCCGCTCGAGCCGCGCCGAATCCGCAGGCTCCGTCTCTTTCCAGTAGCTGTCGCGTTCGGGCTCGATCGCCCGATCCAACAGGTCGATTCCGCGCAGACGCATCCACAAAGCCGCCGGCGTGAAAACCCCGTAATACAAAATCGCCATGATCACGAAAGTGTTCACCGCGGCGATCACGCTCGCGACCCGGATCCAAACCTGGAACACCGGATGGATTCCTCGCGGCCAAACAAGCCCGAGCAAGGCCGAGAGCGCCCCGCACCCCCAAAGAGTCGGCCAGGCCGCGCCGCTTTTGCGCCAGGAGAGCAAACCGAAGAAGGCCAACAAACCGCCGAGCACCCACGCGAATACGCGCAGGTCCTTTTCCGTGGGATTGGCGAATTTCCGGATATCCATCAGTCTAGCGCGAACTCCTCTTTCCATCCTTCGTCCGCTTCGAGCGCCGGCTGTGCCTTTTTGTCGAGCAGGAAGCTGCCAAGCACGAGAAAATCCATCTGTGTACGCGTAAAACAAGTATACGCCTCTTCCGGACGGCAGACGATGGGTTCGCCGCGAACGTTGAACGAGGTGTTCACGAGCACCGGGCAGCCCGTGCGCGCCTTGAACGACTCCAGCACCGCCCGGAGCGGGTGATCCTCCCCGACGGAAACGGTTTGAACCCGCGCAGAGTAGTCCACGTGAGTGATCGCGGGGACCTCACTGCGCGCTCGATTGAGGCGCTCGATGCCCCAGAGTTTCGCGTCCGCTGCGGCTTCCGGCAGGCGCTTGGCTTCGCGCACCGGAGCCGCCAACAGCATGTAGGGGCTTTCGCAATCCATCTCGAACCATTCTGCGGCGTCTTCGCGCAGAACCGCGGGCGCAAACGGGCGAAACGATTCCCGGAACTTGATCTTCAAATTCATCTTCGACTGCATCTCAGGATTGCGCGGGTCGCCGAGGATGCTGCGCGCGCCCAGCGCACGGGGGCCGAACTCCATCCGCCCCTGAAACCAGCCGACCACGGCGCCCGAGTCGAGAAACTCGGCGACCCGGTCGGGCATTTCCGCGGACGAGAGCCGTTCGTGCGGGATTTCGCGCTCGTCGAGGAACCGGGACAATGCGTCGTCGGAATACGCGGGGCCCAGCAACGACGAGCGCTGGCTGTCGTGCGCCCCGTCGGTCTTCCTCGGATTTTCCAGGTACCCGTGCCAGAGATAGGCCGCCGCGCCGAGCGCGCCGCCCGCGTCCCCGGCGGCCGGCTGGATCCAAATCCGATCCGCGATCTTCTCGCGCAGAATACGACCGTTTCCGACGCAGTTAAGCGCGACCCCGCCGGCGAGACAAAGGTTCTTGGAGCCGGCCACTGCGCAGGCGTGGCGCGCCATGCGCGTCATGATCTCTTCGCAGACTTCCTGAACGGAGCGCGCCAAATCCATTTCGCGCTGCCCGAGCTTTGACTCCGGCGCGCGCGGCGGCCCGCCGAACAACGCGTCGAAGCGTCCGTTGGTCATCGTCAAACCCGAGACGAAGTCGAAATACTCCATGTTCAGTTTAAACGACCCGTCGGGTTTCAGGTCGAGAAGATGCTCGTAGATCAGGCTCGCGAATTTAGGCTCGCCGTAAGGCGCCAGGCCCATCACCTTGTACTCGCCGGAGTTCACCTTGAAGCCGGTGTAGTAGGTAAACGCCGAGTAGAGCAGGCCGAGCGAGTGCGGGAAGAGCAATTCACGCAAAAGCCGAACCGAGCCGCCTTCCCCTACGCCGATGCTGCTCGTCGCCCACTCGCCGACGCCGTCCATCGTCAGGACGGCCGCCTTCTCGAACGGCGACGGGTAGAAGGCCGCGGCCGCGTGGCTAAGATGGTGTTCGGTGAACAGGATCTTTCCTTCATAGCCGAGGAGATTCCCCCGGATATGATCCTTCGTCCACAGTTTTTCCTTGATCCACAGCGGCATCGCTTGGCGGAAAGAACGGAAGCCCGAAGGCGCGGTCGCGAAATAGGACTGGAGCAGCCGCTCAAAGGTCAAAAGCGGCTTGTCGTAAAAGCCCACAAGTTCCAGGTCCTTGGCTTCGATCCCCGCCTCCTGGAGACAGTAGGCGACGGCTTGGGAAGGAAAGCGCGCGTCGTGTTTTTTGCGCGTGAAGCGCTCTTCCTGCGCAGCGGCGAGAATTTCCCCGTCGCGGATCAAACACGCGGCGCTGTCGTGATAATAAGCGGAAATGCCGAGAATGTGCCGCGCCATCGCGGCTTCATTATAAAACTTTAGTCGGAGGCCCTTTCGGGAAGCCGGAACCAGGACCTCATGCGGGCGCCGCACAAAAGCGCTCCCGCGAGCAGGTTCACCGAGGCGACTGCGCCCAGGATCACCGCCAAGCGAGTCCACGGCTCCCCCGCGAGCATGCGCTCGGCGATGAAGCGCTGCGCGACGGTCGCCCACGTAATCGCTCCGAATCCGCAAAACACCCACGCAGCGATTCTGGCCCACGGAGCTCGAAAGAAGACGATCGCGGGAAATAGGAGCGAGGCCATCGCTAAAAAGAAATTCCCCCAACGCAGGAAATGCGCGGAGAGCAGCAGGCCGCAAAAGAACAATAAAAACAAACGAGCCGCGGTTCCCATGAGCTAAATTTTACGAATTGAAGTCGGAAGCGGGAAGGCCCGGCTCAGACGGGCTGAAATATCACGCCTCGGCTCCCGTCGCAAACGCAGCGCCGACTCGGGCGCGGCTTTTCGACGTCCGCCGGCGGCAGCGGCGGTGCGATCAGGCGGCCCCACAAATCCGCGACGTCTTCGTTGACGATGGCATCGGCGTCCAGGATGTCTTCCTTGCGCCGTGAGAGGCTGTCTTCGACCACGCCTTTAAGCCCGTCGAGGTCGTAGAGATACACGCCCTCCACCTCGGACGCGGCGGGATCGACGTTGCGCGGAAGCCCTAGATCGATCATGAAGGAAAATTGGTTTTGCCGGCGCTTCGCCGCCGCGCGCGCTGCGGCGGCGTCGACCAGATGAGCGTCGACCGAAGTGGAGAAGATCGCGATCCCCGCCTCATGCAGACGATCAAGCCCTTCCTGAATCGGCATAAACTCCGCGCCGAGCGATTGCGCGAGCGCGCGTCCCCGTTCTTCGCTCCGGTTGCAGACGACGACTCGGCGGATGCCTTTGGCCGCCAAATGCCGCACCGAAGTTTCCGCCATCGTGCCGGCGCCGAAAACAAAAACGGACTGATCCCGGACGTCGGTAAAAATCTTTTGAGCGAGCACCGCGGCGGCGCCGCCGATCGAAGAAATACCGCCGACGATCCGCGTCTCGTTGCGCACGCGGCGGCCGGTGTTCATCGCGCGTTGAAAAGCCATATGGCAGGAGCGTGAAGCGGAGCCCTCTTTGCACGCGTTCTGATAGGCGGTCTTCACTTGACCCAGGATCTGGGTTTCCCCCATCACCCAGGAATCGAGACCCGACGTGACTGAGACCAGATGCCTGAGGGCGTCACGATCATGGTGAACGAAGATCCCCCCGATTCCTTTCGCGCCGACGTTGGCGCAGAACCACTCCAAGAGCCGCGAACAGCCGTCGTCGCTCATACGGCCGTACACCTCGAAGCGGCTGCAGGTCGAGAGAACGACGACGTCGCCGCTTGCGCAGACTTCGCCGATCTTCCGGTTGATTTCGCCGACCGTACCCGCCGCCGCGGCCAAGGACTCGCGGAGCGCGACCCCGGTTTTCTTATGACTGACGCCGATTACGGTGAACTCTCTGGACATCGCCAATCTGTTATGTAGCAACGCTATTTCCGATATCCCGATTTCGGAAACACTTTAAATTTAAACGCTTTTCATAAATTACCAACAGGCGAAATCGCCCTCCCCTGCGCGATTTCGCACATCATGCGGCTTAGGGGACCAGAACGCCTTTCTCCATCAGAACCGGGTAGTTGTATCCGGACCCGAAATCCTGATCGACGACCACCGGACCGTGAAAGGTCACGACCGAGCCGTTTTCCGGAACCTCCTGCGTCGTGACCAGCAAGTCATTGTCCCCGTTCTTTGCGCTGCCGGTGCCGTCCTGCAGGTGGACCCAATTTCTATCCATGATGCCTTCGGAAACCTTGACGACCGTTCCGCGAACCGACGCCGGCTTTCCGGCCAAGTCCTTCTTCATCTTGAAGATCTCGGCGACGGTGCGGGCATCGGGACCCTTCGCCTTTTCGACCTTCACGGGAGCCTTCTGTGTCGATTTTCCGTGCATCGTCGAAGGAACGGTTCCCCCCGCCAAGCCGTTGGAGAAGACGATGGTTTTGAAGGTCCGCTTCAGGGTTTTGCTCTTGAAATTCTTCATGTCCATCCCGGCGTAAATCTCGACCGTCTTATCTTTTTCGACTTCGCTCTTGGGAATGGCGGCCCAGACGGAGTCCTTGCCCTGCTCGATGCGCAAATAGGTATAGGAACCCGCTTGAATGACCTCAAGCGCCTTGCCCTTGATCGTCTTCGCCGCGGGCGCGGCCGCCTTCCCCGCGCCCGGGAAAGCCGAAACGGAAACGTTCGCGAAGAAGATGAGGGAAGCGACGATTGCGAGGGTAGATTTCATGACTCTCCGGTGAGGGGGGCGGTGCCTTCCCGCCGCGCCTTCATTAGAGCAACATTTTATCCAGCCTTAAAGAAACCCTTACAACGCTCGCGTCAAAGAAAAACTCAAATGGGAAACCGAGGAGGACGACTGCAGAGACGAGTGTAAAAATGTAAGCGAAAGCGTTGTTTTTCCTAATGCGTAAAACGCCCCGAAACCTGATTTGTACTGCCGCCCATCGGCGACGCTCACATGAGCGTTCAGATGCAGCCCCCAGAGAAAACGGTAATTCGCGCCCCCGCGAATGTTCCTCGATGCGTACACCGCCCCCGTTTCCGTCTTGGTCGTGCTGAAGTTGAAGCCTCCGTCGGTGCGAAGCCGCGCGATCGGGGTCGCGGAAGCTGACACATTGAATTGATCATTGACCGAACGCCCCGAAGCGGAAGAGCCTCGGCGCTCGGTGCGCGTGTAGCGAAACGAAGACTCGCCGACTCCCGATTGACGGTTTCCGCCGAATTCGCAGCGCCGCGTTCTTTGGCGATCTCCCCCGCCGCCGCTGATCGCCTGGGAACCGCTGGTTTGAAAATCGGCGAACACCTCCAACGGAGGCCGGGGCTTCAACGTCAATCGGGAACCGAAAGAATCGCTGAAGGTCGCGACGCCCGTCGGCCCCCGAGTGATCCGCCCGTCGGCGTTGGCGCTGGTCCCGACCCGCCCGTCGGCGAAGCGCAGTTGAACGCCCGGCGCGGCGCCCAACGAACGGCTGGAGCCGAAACTCGAGCGGGTCACGTTCCCGTTCACGCTGTTGGAAAAAGTCCCGTTGCGAAGAGGACGATTGCTGGCCATGCGAAAGTCGTGATACACCGCCGTTTGCCGGAACAACAAGTCGCGCTGCGCGTCGTTCGAGTAGCTGAGGACGTGCTTCCAATGCTTCGTTTGAATGTCCCGGCCGCGCAAACCGATGCGGTTCGAAACGGATTTCTGAGTGGCGACCCCGTCATTCGACAGACGGTTGTAGTTCGAATTGATGGAAAATGATTGAAGCCCGAGCGGCTTGATCTCGTTGCGGCTGTAATCCAGAGAACCGCGCCGGGTCCCCAGCAGCGGCGCCGGCGAAAGACTGAGACGGTCATCGGTCCTGCGCTCATCCTCGGAGAATTTCAGACGGACGCGGCCGATTCGATGCGAGATCGTGTCCGTCCGAAGATGGAGTTTCTGATCGGTCGGAATAGGACCGTTGAGATCCCGCACCGTGTTGAATTGACGAGAAACGCTAAGACTCGGCAGCTTCCATAACGTCAGTCCCGAAGTAAATCCCCAGCCGTCATCGGAGACGGTATGCCCGGGCGCCCCTCCGCTGCCGCTGAATTTCGTGCTCCGGACCGAGAAGTTCGGATCGAACACGAAGTACCTGCGCACCGAAGGATGGAAGAGCTGGGCGGAGGCGTTATAGGCGAAGATCCGCTGTCTGGGCGAATCCACGCTGACCGACGCGTCGACGTTGGCTCCATCGGAATATTCCACACCGGAATCGAACGAGCCGACGGCGCGGTTCAGAAGCAGTCCGCCCAGATCCAGATTATAACCGTGAAACAGCGAGGAATCGGTGCGGCGCTCCGAGGGGTTGCGCACGGCGATGTTGTCGTATCGGAACCGCATGAGACCGGAACGCCTGAGGGCGAAGGCCCGGGCGCACGGAGTCGCGAGAATCAGCGCCGCGGCCGTGATGATGCGGCTCAATCTCGTCATTGTTCCTACGGATCGTATCCACCCGCGTTTGTGCCGTGCTTGCCGTGGCAGCCCGCCGCGTCGGAGTAGCAGCTCAGCCTGCCGTAGGAATTGGGACCGTTCGCCTTCTTAAATCCCTTCAGTACCAGCTTGTCGTAAGGCCCGGGACCGTTGTAGTTGTACGGCGCAGGCTCACCCGCGTATCCGATCAGACGCCCGCGCCGTGCGCCGTGCGGATTGACAACGTGGCACACGACGCACTGCATTCCCTTCCCATCAAAGGTTTCACCGCCATGCTCTTCATGCGCTTCATTCAACATGTTGCCGCTGCTCTTCATCGCGTGACAATTCACGCAGAACAGGTCGCTCGACCAGTTGCTCGCGTCCTGCTTAATATCGCGCAGCGTCCATAACGCGCCGAAAGCGTTCTTAGGCCAAAACCTTCGGGGCCCCTTCAGTAAAGACTGGGACGCGGACCCGTGCGGACCGGCGGGATCGCCCGCGACATCCGACGCGTGACAATCGGAACAGGTCATGGTCTGATGCCCCGGTCCCGATGCGGCGTTCCACGGAGCCGACATCTGCCCGACCGCCAACGCTTTCGGGGATGCGCTTCCCGCCTGATCGTTCGCGGCGTTTAGCACCGGATGGGCGGAACGGTTGTTCGGATTAAACTCAACGCTTTGATCCGTCGAACCGGCCGGGGGCACCGACCCGAACGCGTAGTAGGAGTGGCATTTAAAGCAAAGTTGGTATTCCTTGTAGTTGGCCGTGTCGGCGAAATCCTGACGCACGAAGGAGGTCGCCGCCTGCCAGGCGTTGGGGGCGCCGTAGACGGGTTCGACGCCCCAACCGCCCAAGAGCGCGGCGCCGATCTTGTTTCCCGGAGAGGCGTGAACCCCGGTTCCGGCCTGGTGCGGATTGTGGCAGTCCCAGCATTCCGCGTGACGCCGGCTCGGTCCGAAATTCGAGGCATCCCGCTCGGGGTTCACGTGCACGCCCGTTTTTGATTCCGTGGGATGGCGCGAGGCTTTCCGGTACGCGTTTTTGATATCCTTCGCCCCGATCAGACTCGGGGAGCCGTGGCAGGTAAAGCAGGTATTTTCCTCGACGTCGCGCAGGATATACGCCTGTGCGGAGGACGCCCCGTGGACGCGATGACACCCGAGGCAGGAGCGCTCCCCGACCGTCGTTTGAGCGCCCCCGGATGGTGCATAAACCGCATTCGAGATCCGGTGGGCGCTGGAATTGAAATTCGTTTTCTGATGGCAGGACGTGCACAGCGCGGCATTCTCGTTGGACTTGACCAGAAATTTTCCGTAAGTGTTGTCGTGCGGTTCATGGCAGGATACGCATTCGACCCGGTTCGTCGGCCCGTAGACCTTGACCGGATCTCCCTCCGGCGGTAGCTGGATCTCGGGATCCGTGCCCGGAGCCGTCGGGGGTCCCGCCCCGGGCTTGACGTCATAGAGCACCGGGTGGTCGTTGCTGAGATCGGCGCCGATCACGAAGGATTCCCCCATCGCTCCGGTCATCTGAAGGGAATTCGGGGCGATATTGAACAAACTGCCCAGAGCCGTGACGCCGTCGTGACAGGAGAGACAGAGCTTGGTCTTGGATACGTTCAAGTCCGACATCGTCGGCGACTTGATCCCCAAATAGTTGTTCAGGTAATTCGACGAATAGAAGGTGAACTGAACCTCCGAATCAGAGCGGTTCCACAACGGCGAAAGCGCCGCCGGGCGATGCGCCGCGTGGCAAAAAAGACAGGAGATGCGGTTTTCGGTCGCCTTCGGACCCGTACTCGCGCTCCCCGCCGAAAGATCGTGCTTCGAGTTGATGACCGACAGCGCGCGCAGCGGAACGGCTCCGGCGAGCAGAAGTACGGCGATCAGAATTTTTTTGTTCATGGCGCGCCCTCTTTCAGGTATTGGAAAACCTGAACCCGTGCGTTGTAGCTGTCGGCGACATAGACCCGGTCCCGGGCGTCGACGGAAATCCCCCCGGGCATGCTGAACTCCCCGGGACGGCCGCCGGCGCGGCCGACGAACAGCAAAAGCCGGCTTGACTCATCGAAAATCTGGAAGGCGTCGAACGCCGCGTCCGCAAGGTACACGTGACCCTCGGAGTCGCGGGCCACGCCGCGCGGCCGGGCCAAATATCCGGGCCGGTTTCCGTTGCTTCCCAACTCGCCGCGAAAGTCCCCGCCGCCGCCGAACCACTGCACCCGGAAGTTCCCGGAATCGTTGACCCACAACTGATCCGCAGCGCGGTCGTACCACAGATAGGTCGGAAAGTTGAATTCGCCGGCGGCGGTTCCGCGGCTGCCGAAGGCATAAAGGAACACCCCTTCCAGCCCGAAGACGGCGATCCGATGATTCTCCACGTCGCTGACAAAGACCGCCCGGTCCGATACGGCCAGCGCGGCCGGCCGGCCCATCCCCTGCGGATCTCCCTCCAGCTCCCCGATGATTTTTCCCTCGCCATCGAGGATAAAAACCGTGCGCAACGAGGAATCCAAGACGAATAGACGCCCGTCGGGAGCCGCCGCGACGCTGACCGGACTGCGCAGTCGCTCCCGGTCGGAACGCGGCCACCACTCCCCTTCACCGTCGCCCTCGCGATAGCGCAGCACGCCGTGCGCGCCGGGATCCGCGACAAAGACGGTCCCGTTTGCGGCGAACACGCCGGTGGGCTGCACGAGCCGGTCTTGCGCGACCTGTCCGGCTTCATCGAGACCGATCAATTTGCGCATCACCGCGCCGAACCAGCCGGCGGCCGCGATTTTGGGCCCCTCGATCGCTTGGACGAAGCGCAGCCGCGCCCGCTCGGGCGCCGGAGGCCATTGCGGCGAGGGGACCGGAACCGCGGCCGCCGCGGTGAACACCGCGGCGAGAGCGATGAGCGCGAGTTTCCGCTTCATCGCTTCCCCCCGTCGATGAGAACCTGCCGCAGGTTCTCGTCTTTGAGCGCTTCCTTCAGTATCTTTCTCATCCGCCATGCCGTCGCCAAACGCACCTTTAGCCTCACGGAGAGATCCGAACAGGTGGGCTTACCCTCTGCCACCATCTTCGCCGCCTCGGCCCAGGTACCGAGAGTAAGATGGGAGCGCGCCAACGCCGTTCCCGTCAGGTCGGTGAACGTTCGCCCGCAGCCCGCGCAGCGCAGCTTGCGTCGCCCCGCGCCGCGCGAGTGAACCGAGCATTCCCGGTTCCCGCAGCGGGGACAGCGCAATCCGTCCTTCCACCGCAGGGTCTGCAGCCGTTCGAGAAGCTCTGTTTCGCGGTCGGGCGTGTTCATCGTTCAATCCAAAGCGAACATCTCAAAGCGTAAAATCCTTCTCAAAAAGATCCCCGGTTCCCCGGGGATCTCTTTTGCAAAGTTACTTCGTGTTGTGGCAGTTCAAGCAGACGGTGCTGTTTCCGCCGGCATCGCCGTTGCGGACCAGTTTCGGCGCCGTCGTGTGATGCATGGTGTGGCAGGTGCCGCAGCCGATGTAGTACTTCATGCTGCCGTCGGCCTGCTCGACCTTGTCGTTGAACTCCATGACGGTCATGTCGGTCGACGCGTTTACGGAGCGCACCCGGCCGATGTTGTGGTTCTCGCTCAGATCCACGCCGAAGTTCGCCCGTCCCGCCGCCATCGTCACGCCGTTGGCGATCGCCGAAACGCCGTCGTGACAAGAAAGACATTTGCCCGAGGTGGCGTTCACGAAGCCCGCCGCGGTGATGTAGCTGCTGCCGTCTTCTACGTTGAGAAGATGAACGGAGCCGTGCGACTGAACGGCCCACGCGTTCTCCGCGGCCGGGTTTTGCCGGCCCCAGAGGGCCTCCATCTTCGCCGGCCTGTGCATCTCGTGGCAGGTCGAGCAGAGGTTCAGCGCGGGCGAGGTCTGCCCGTTCGCGCCGAGATAGGTGTTTACGAAGTCATGCGCCGAGCCCTGGATCGGGACGCCGGCGTACGGAACATACGCGTTCGCTTGTCCCACGAACATCAAGCTCGCGACGATCAGTCCAAGCCCTAATTTGATTTGTTTCATGTTTGGTACTTCTCCCTGGTTTAGTAGTCGGCGACGGATCGCCTGTCCTACTAACGGCAACGGAATTTCCTGGTTTTTTCCGTCGGGAGAACGCGTTTACGCGTTCTTTGGGAGACAGTGTGCGATATCGCGCACTCCATCGCGCGAATGCGCTATTTCTTTTCGTCCGGATAGGTGATGTATTGAAACATCTGGATGCGGCGGTTTTTCGTGTCTGCGATGTAGATGACATCGTCTTGGTCGATGAAGATGTCCGAGGGGAGGGCCAGTCCGGAACGCCCGCCGCCCGGGTCGCCGTACCAGACCAGAAGCTGCCCTTCGCGATTGAATATCTGAACCCGATGGAAGAGGCCGTCCACGACATGAATGTACCCGTCGGAGTCGGTCGCCATCCCCCGCGGCCGGCCGAGATACCCGGGATTATTCCCCTGCTCCCCGAAGCCGGAGATCGCCGCGCCGGTAGAGGTAAAGAGGTGAACGCGGGCGACCAAGGGATCATTGACGAATATGGTTCCGTTCTCATCCACCCATAAATTGACCGGATTGGGCAGCGCCAGAAAATCTTTCTTCGCGTGGCGGGCCATATCTCCGACGTACTTCCCTTCTTTGGAAAAGAGCACGAGCCGCCGGTTCCCCTTGTCGACCAAGAGGAGCTTCCCTTCGGGAGTCAGAGCGATTCCGGCGGGACGGTTCAACCCCGCCGCTTCGCCGCCGGTAGCCTTCGCCTTCCACAACAGCTTCCCGTCCGGGGAATACGCCTTAAGCGACTGGTCTCCGGAATCGGTGACATACATCCGCCCGTCGGCGTCCACCGCGACGTTCGCCGGGTTGACCAGCCGCCCATCCCCGCCCTCCCCGACATGCTTGATTTCCGAAGTCTCCAAGTCCAAAATCGTCAGTCGTCCGTCGCCGGTATCGGTGACATAGATCTTTTTTCCCAGCACGGCGATTCCGTACGGGACGGAAAAAATAGGCAGATCGGTATCCCCGCCGGAAAGCGCGGAGAACAGCTTTGCGAAGAATCCTTTTTTCTTCACTCCGGTCAGATCGGACTTCTTGCGAATGGAGCGTATATGCCGGATGCGCGGGCGGGCCGGCGCTCCCGGGTATACGATCGGGCCGGTTGAAGCATCAACGGTCTCGGCGGCGGCCGGAAACGAGGCGGGGAACAATCCGGCTCCGATGGACATCGCGAACACTAGAAGAACGGGGTTCATTTTTTGTGGCACTCCTTGCACATGACGAAGAAATCCCCCCGAGTCAACTTCGGGAACTTGCCGGCGTGCGGCTCATGACAAGACGCGCAGTCGAAGGGTTTTCCTTCACGGCGCGGATCCGACACCGACTCCTTCGCCGTCGGATGGCGAGTAATCGGATGGTTGTTTTTGAGCCAGGATTCGTGACAATTGAAGCAGATCGAGTCCAGCGAAGCTCGAATCAACGATGAACGCACGCTGACATGAGGGTTATGGCATGTGGTGCAGCCGCCGCCCGCTACGGGCGCGTGAACGGCGCCTTCAGCTTCCAAATTCCGGAAATTCGAATGGCAGATAAAGCAGGTTTCCTCCGGAGTCGACTTCAACACGGCCTTCCCGTCGGCTTTCGTCTCGGCGTGGCACATATCGCAGGAGCGGGAGCCGAACGGTACATGCTCCTTGGCCTCGACCATCAGCTTTGGCTTTTGGGACGCGTGCGGATTATGACAGGCCGTACACGCCCCTTCGAACACGGAAACCCCCCCATGGGATTTCTTGATCGCGTCATCCGTCGTGTCGTGGCAGTTCGAGCAAAGCTCGTTGACGGGCGCAGACAACAACGGAGGATTCTCCGAGGCGTGTGGAACATGACAGGCGTCGCAATCCATTTCCTTAAAGACGTAGTGAACGACCGCCTTCTTTAGATCGGCGTCGCGCTCCGCGTGGCAGGAAAGGCAGAGCGGTTTTTTCTCCAGGACCCGCTTCGACGGATCCTTCGGATCGGCGTGGCATTTCGAGCACTCCCCCGATTTCGCAGGGGCGTGAGCGCCCGCTTTTTCCGAATATTCCTTCGCCTTGGCGGGGTTCGCTTCCGCGAACGCGTCCGTTTTGGACTTCTTTAGGCCGCTGAAAAATCCCGCGGACGCGTCTCCCGCCGGTACGCTCGCCAATAGTATCGCCCCTAAAATCATCCCGCACCCGGATTTCACGCGCTGAAAAGATGTCATTTGCTCCTTTCTCCTCTTCAGAACCGGGCAACGGTTTTGCCGCTAGTACCGCGACCGTCGGCGCTCGAGCGAAGCGACGGCGTCGAGCAGCAGCTGCTCGACGGGAGCGTAGTCGTCGGTCAGAATCGGCATGTCGGCGCCGATTTCCCCCGTCCACACATGGTTGAGATAGCGCTGGAATTCGGGATCCTCGCTGGAAAACGACAGCGGGGTTTGCGACTTAGACGCGACGAGAATAAGGCTTTGCCACAGTTCCGGACGTTTCGGGTCCGAAACCGGAAGAACATGAACCTGCGGAAAAACTCTCTTAAACGTGGCAACCTGCGCCCGAAAAAATTTCCCCGTGTCGCCGTCGATCGACGACACCATATTCAGAAGCAGGATACCGTCTTCTTCGAGCGCTTCCTCGTACAGACGGACCGCTTCGAGCGTCGCCAACTGGAAAGGGGGAGTAAAGGTCGAGAGGAACGCGTCCACGATCAGCGCGTCGTAACGGCGATGCGGACGACCTAGAAAGGTTCGCGCGTCCTCGTGAAATTCTAAAGCCCGTACTTTTCGACGCGGCGGCGGAGCGCGTCGCGGCTGATGCCCAACACCTGGGCGGCCTTCTGCTGGTTGTTGTTCGTCTTCTTCAGCGCACGACGGATCATCTCGACCTCGATTTCTTCCAGCGGTCGGATCGCCTCCTCCGTCGATGAATCCACGCCGTTCGCCGCGCGGAATGGGGTCGCTTCGACCAGGGGAGGCGGCGCCGCCGCTGAGAAGGCGGAAGAGACCGCTTTTCCGACCCCGGTCGGCCGGAACTCCGTTTCCCCTAAAATCATCATCTTCTCCAACGCGTTGCGCAGTTCCCGCACGTTCCCCGGCCATGGATATTCGAGCATCGCCCGGCGAGTCTCCTCGGGCAGCCGCAGCTTTTCCCTGCGCAGGTCGCTGCTGATGCTCTCCAGGAGCAGCTCGATCAAGGGTGAGATATCCGCCTTTCGTTCGCGGAGCGGAAGCAGGTGAATCATGAGAACGTTGATGCGATAATACAGATCCTCCCGGAAAGTCCCCTCCCGGATGCCTTTCTCGAGATCCGCGTTGGTCGCCGCGATGATTCGGACGTCGACGGTAATGTCTTCCCGCCCGCCGACGCGCTTGAAGGTTTTGTCCTCTAGCACGCGGAGCATCTTGACCTGAAGGCTCATCGGCATATGTCCGATCTCGTTTAAGAAAACCGTGCCGCCCGAGGCCGTCTCAAACAGACCCTTCTTGCGTTCACTCGCCCCGGTAAACGCTCCCTTCTCGGTGCCGAACAACTCGCTTTCGAGCAGCAGTTCCGGAATCGACCCGCAGCTGATTTCCATAAAAGGCTCGGAAGCCCGCGTCCCCTCGTAGTGAATCGCGCGCGCCATGCGGTCCTTGCCGACCCCGCTTTCCCCCAGAATGAGTACGGTGCCGTGAGGCGACGCCGCGATTTTCCGCGCCGTTTCCACGGCCTCCTGCATCGACGGACTCTCGTGGACGAGGGACTCGAAGCTGTAGCGGCGCCGCCGCTTTTGATGCGCGCCCTCGAGCCGCGTTCTGAGCGCGGCCGTTTCCAGCACGCGCTTGATCGTGATTTTCAAAGCCGACAGCTGCAGCGGTTTCGATATGAAGTCCGCGGCGCCCTCCCGCATCACTTCGACGACGGTATCGACATCGGCGAAACCGGTCATCAACACGATCGGCACATCGGGGTAGCCGCGCGCGACCTTCTTTAGAAGATCCAAACCGCTTTCTCCCTGCAGCCGCAGGTCCGTCAGGATCAAGTCGGGAATTTCCTTTTCGATCAACCGCAGCGCGTCGACGACGCCGTCCGCGGACCGCGTCTTATACCCGGATTTTCCGAGATCCTGCGCGACGGACCAGCGGATGAGCTCCTCATCGTCGACGATCAGGATTGACGCGCTCATTCCTGGGAGCCCTCCGCGCCGGGTCCTCCGTCGCACGGCAGCGTAAAGAATACCGTCGTTCCCGAACCGGGAACGCTTTCGAGCGTTAAGACGCCCCCGTGCGCCATAATGATTTGCCGGGAAAGCGAGAGCCCCAATCCGCTTCCCTTTTCGCGGGTCGAATAGAAAGGCTTAAAGATGTTTTCGAGTTCAGCCGGTTTGATCCCATTTCCCGTATCGCCGATCTCGACGCGAATCATATCGTTGAGCACGCCTGCGGAGACCGTCAGGGTTCCGCCGTCCGGCATGGCCTGAGCCGCGTTCAAAGCAAGATTGAGAAACGACTGTTCTATCTGTCCCGCGTCGCCGCGGACTTCGGGCAGCGACTCGGGGACATCGACGCGCAATTCGATCTTTTGCGCCTTCAAGCGGGGAAGTAAAAGCGGCAGCACCCGCTGGATGGGTTCGTGAATTTTAAACGCTCGGACCACCGTTTCCGGCATGCGCGCATAGCGCAGGAAGCTCGACATCGTCTTATCCATCCGATCCAATTGCCCGAGAATTTTCTCCAGGATGCCGCGCTTCGCCGAGCCCGGCTCTTCCTGAGCGATGAAGACTTGAATCGTCGACCCGATGCCGGTCAAGGGATTGCGAACCTCATGGGCGAGATGGGCCGCCAACTCGCCCAAGGTCGCGAGACGGTCCATGTGCGCGATGTCGGCACGGTGAAGCTCGACGATCCGCTTGCGGTCTCGCTCGATGTCGCACACCATCGAGTTGAAGTAGGCGAAAATCCGTCTAAATTCCCGTGAATGCGCGACAGGAAGGCGCGTGTCCAGTTTTCCCCGGCGGACCGCGTCCATCCCGTCTAGGATTTGGCGCATCGGACGGCGCACCATTCTCAGAACGACGATGTATACCGATAGAATCAAGCACAGAAAGCCGACGATCACCATCGCCGCGCGCGCGGCGTTGATCCGAAGAATCGCGTCGCGTACCCCCGTCGTACGCGTCGTCAGGCGTACGCGCCCCAGAATTTGCTTCTGGGCGCCGTGACAACGGACGCAGGAAGGATTCGAACGGATCGGGATTTCCGTCGTATTCACGCCGTCCGGCTCGCTCGACGCCGTTTTCTTTCGCGGCGAACTCCCAGCTTCCCGAAATCCCGTCGTGTCGACAATCCGCCCTTGCGCATCGAGCAGCTGCGCGCTCTCGATCGCCCTGTTCTTGCGCAATTCGATCAGAAGCTCATCGATGTGTTCGCGATTCGAATGCACCATCGATTCTTCAATCGCACCGGCGACCAAGGGCTCCAGGATCTCGAGCGTATCCTTTTCGAGCGCCTCGATCTGCGAACGCGTCGCACGGATATCATAGATATGGAACGCGATAAACACCGGGACATTGCACGCAAGCAGCAGGAGCAGGAGCTGGCTCGAAAGCCGCAGATTCGACCAAATCGGGCTTCCTGTGTCTGCACCGCGGCGGACGGGTAGATGTGTCATGCGAGGTTCGCTGATTCCTTGAAAGCAACAACTCTGCCACCGTTTCGAGAGAAATTTCCGGCGCCCCTTCACGCCGGACGCTTTCATCTGATACTCTTTCCTTCCCCATGAATGGAATCGACAAGAAGATCGCCATCGGAGGCGCGCTGCTTCTCGCCGCCGGAATCGCAATCGGAGTTTCGCTGACTCGCGACGGGGGATCAGAGAAGGCAATTCCGATCTACGCCGGGGTCGGGGCTTCGCTTCCGGTCGCGCAGGTTCCGGCGATGCCTCCGGCGAAGGACCCCCTTCACGCCCCTGCCGCGACCGATCCTGCGGAGCTGGCTGCCGCCGGTGATCACGCCTTCGAAAACGGCCGCTACCCCGAGGCGATCGCGTACTATGAAAAGGCCGTCGCGCTGGACCCAAAGGACGGCGACAGCTGGAACGATTTAGGACTCGCGCGCCACTACACGGGAAAATCCGAAGAGGCGGTCGCCGCGCTGCGTAAAGCCGTCGTCGCTTCCCCGAGCCTCCAGCGGGCCTGGCTCAGCTTGGGGTTTGTGCTCCGCTCGATGGGAAGACGAACTCAATCCGAAGAGGCGCTGACGAAGGCCGCCGCTCTGGATCCGAAATCGGACGTGGGAACCGAAGCCTCGCGGCTGCTGTCGACGCCGCCGTCCTCGCCGAACTAGACTCTCAGAAACCGACGTTCGACATGCTCTCGAGCTCTGCGTCGCTGGGCAGCTCCGGGAGCCCGTCGTCGAGGAGTTGATCCTCGGGAAGCGACGGATCCGCGCCTTCGTCTACCGGCAGCTCATCGTCCTCGAGGAACGCGCGGCGCATCTCTCCCGAAACCGAGAAGTCGGGCTTCAGCTCGATTTCCTCGGAGTGATCGAAGGGGCAATATCGGGTAGGCTCGCTCCCCTCGATAAAGGCCTGAAGCGCCTGCTTGGGGCAGGTCGGCAGCGCGAGCTGTCCGGTGACTTCATCCACCTTGACGAACTTGATTCCCTCCGGAACCGGGAAATCGCGTTTGGGGAAATCGGTGAGGATGCGCTTCATGATCTCCGTCCACCACGGCGCGAGAGTCCCCCCCGACGACAGCCTTTCTCCCAAGGTCGTGTCGTCGTCGTAGCCCATCCAAGCGACGGCGAGCAAATCCGGCGTATATCCGACGAACCAGAGGTCGCGGTTGTCGTTGGTGGTGCCGGTCTTCGCGGCGAGCGGACGCCTCAGCACCGAGGCGCGCCGCGCGGTGCCGCCGGTGACGACGACCTTCAGCAGATGCGTCATGAGATACGCGAGCTGCGGGGAAATCGCCTCCTGTTCGCGAGGGACGTGCCGGTAGCGGACCTTTCCGCGCGCGTCCTCGATGCGCAGCACCGAATACGGATTCACGTGGATGCCCCCGTTGGCGAAGGTCTCGAACGCGTTGGCCAATTCCAGCGGGCTCACGGCCGAGGACCCGAGACCCAGCGAGAGCACCGGGGCCAGACGCGACCGGATTCCGACCTTGTGCGCGAGTTCAACCACGCGCGGCGGACCGATGTGCTCGATCAAGCGAACCGAACTCACGTTGCGCGACAGCGCCAAGGCCTTGCGCAGCGTAATGACGCCTTTGAACTTCCCGTCGTAGTTCTGCGGGACCCACACTCGAAAATCATTGGAGCCGGCGAAGACCGAGGTAGCGAGATTGATCTCGTATTGGTCGGTCGCTCCTTCCAGAAGGCGCCAATCGCGCCCATCGTAGTAATACGCGAGAGGACTGTCGTTGACCAAGGACATCGCCGTCATCCCGCTGTTGAGCGCCGTCGCCCAGACGAAGGGCTTAAAGGTGGACCCCGGCTGGCGACGGGCCTGAATGACCCGGTTGAAATCCGCGCGTCCGCCTCCGGAGCGCCCGCCGATCATCGCGCGGATGGCGCCCGTCTTTACGTCGAGAACCAGAAATACGCCTTGAATCGCCGCCGGAGGCATAGTGGAAACGGTCGGGGGCTCGATGCCCGCCTCAATCTCCTCGTTGAGCGCCTTTTCCCATTCAGACTTCGCCTTCTCATCGAACGCCGCAAGCGCCTTCTCCATCTCCTCTTCCGCGATGCGCTGCATCCCAAGGTCGAGCGTCGTCTGAATATTCAGACCACCGCGCCAAAGCGTGTCGTAGCCGAACTGAGGCTCCAGGCGCCGCCGGATGTATTCGACGAAGTACGGCGCCTGCAGCCCCGTCATCACGGGCCGCTGTAGAGGAAGCGGCGTCTCGAGCGCCTGCTTCTCCTCTTCGGGTTTGATGTAGCCCTCTTCGACCATGCGGCGAAGCACCAGACTCCGGCGCTTGGCCGCGGCCTTCGGGTGCCGGAACGGCGAGTAGCCGCCCGGGTACTTGATCATGCCCGCAAGCATCGCGCACTCCGGCAAGGACAGTTCTTGAACCTTCTTTCCGAAGTAGATGTGAGCAGCCGCCTGCACCCCGTAGGCGCCGTGGCCGAAGTAGATCTGGTTCAGATAAAACTGAAGAATCTCCTCCTTGCTGAGATTGCGCTCCATCTGGATCGCAAGAAGCACTTCCTTGATCTTGCGGACGATCTTGCGTTCGGGGCTCAAAAAAATGAGCTTCGCAAGCTGCTGGGTCAGCGTCGACCCCCCCTGCACGACGCGGCCCGCGATAAGGTTGGCGACGAACGAACGCAAAATTCCCCGCGGGGAAACCCCCCAATGCTCGAAAAAGCGCGAATCCTCGATCGCGAGCACCGCGTTTTGAAGATCGACGGGAATTTCCGAAAGGGACAAGAGCGCCCGCTTTTCGATCGAAAGTTCGGCGATCTGATCGCCGTTGAGATCGAAGAGGCGGGTGGTCAGCGAAGGTTCGTATTCCTCGAACTTGTGGTACGAGGGCATCTCCTTCAGGAAACGCCGGACTCCCCAACCTCCGGCGGCGGAGAGGAGGAAACACAAAACCAAAAAGGGGTAGAAACGAATTCTCGTCACAGACTCTCCGAATGGCGCATTTTACATTTTTGCTAGACTGATGCGATGAAATTCGACGTCGTCATCGTCGGCGGCGGCATCACCGGCGCGGGACTCGCCCGCGACTGCGCCCTACGCGGACTCAAGACGCTCGTTCTCGACAAAGCCCTTCCCGGCCGGGCGACGACGGCGGCGTCCTCCCACCTGATTCACGGAGGACTCCGCTACCTTCTATACGACCGATTGACCACGCATACTACAGCCTGGGACGCGGGAAACATCATTCGCGTCGCCCCCGACCTCGTCACCCGGCTTCCGATCCTATGGCCCGTCTACAAATCCCATCTGCACGGCATCGAAACCGTCGAAACCCTGCTCGAGGCCTACGACGGTTTCCAACGGATGAAGGGAGGCCTGAGCCATCTGCGCCTGGGGCCCTCCGCCGTCGGTGAACTGCTGCCCGCAATCGCGACGGGAGGCCTGGTCGGCGCGCTCAGTTTCGACGAATGGTGGGTGGACGCGGTCGGCTTGGTGGAGAAAAACCTCGAGGCGGCCCGCCGTGACGGCGCCGAGCTTCGCACCGGGACGGAAGTCGTCGAACTTCTTCGCGGACCGGGAGGGAAGGTCCGGGGGGTACGAACCCGCCGGGAAGACGCTCTTGAGGAAATTGAAGCGGACATCGTCGTCAACGCCGCCGGGCCGTGGGTGGACCGCGTCGCCGCTCTCGCCGGCGTGTCGATCCCCCTGCGGCTGCGCAAGGGAACGCATCTGGTTTACGACAAACCGTTGACCCCCATCGGGCTCCTCCTCGAAGCCGTCGATGGGAAACGGCACATATTCGTACTGCCCCACGCGGGAGGCACCTTGGTGGGACCGACCGATCTCGAGCATACCGGCACTCCCGAAACGCTGCGCTCGGACGAAGACGAATGCCGCTATCTCGTCGATTCGGTCCGCCGATACCTGCCGGATTTCCCGGAAAACTATTCCTCGACCCGTGTCGGCGCACGTCCCATCCTGGGGCAGGCGGTCGCGGAAAAACTCCTGTCCCGGGAATATCAGGTTCTCAACCACGCCGAACGGGACGGCGTGGACGGCTTCGTCAGCATCGCCGGCGGAAAGATGTCCGATTTCAGGCTTATGGCCAAGGATACCGTAGACGAGGTCTGCCGGAAACTCGGGCGGGGCGACGATTGCGCGTCCCATCGCATCCGGCTTGACGGACAGCCCGTCACCTCGATTCCGCATTTCGAGCGCCCATGGCGGCCGCTGAAGAAGTTTCTACGCCACCACCCCCGCCTGCGGGAACTTCACGCGTTGGCTTACCTCGGCGCGGGTTTTGGAACCCATGTTCTGCGCCGCCTGGCGGGGGGCGGTGCGGTCTCCGACGCCGCCGCCTTTCGAGAACACTACGGCGCGTAAGCGCGATCTTGGGATCAGTCGCGGGTGATGCGAAGACGCGCCCGTTCGCGGCGGCGGTCGAGCGCGAGCAGCAGCAATCTCTCGACAAGGCGGGGAAAGGACAATCCGGAGGCGGCCCAGAGCTTCGGATACATGCTGATCGAAGTGAAGCCGGGGATCGTATTCACCTCGTTAAACCATATCTTGCCGGTGTTCTTATCGAGAAAAAAGTCCACGCGGGCAAGCCCGTCCAATCCGAGCGCCTCGAACGCCAACAAGGCCATCGTTCGGATTTCGGCCGAAACGGCTTCCGGCACTTCCGCGGGGATCAGCAGCGCCGCGCCGTCCGAATCCTCGTACTTGGCCTCGTAGGAATAGAACTCCGCGTTCGGGCGGACCTCCCCGACTTCGGACGCGCGGGCGCGGCAAGTGCGCCCGAGTACCGCGCATTCGAGCTCCCTGGCGGCGACGCCCCGTTCGACGAGCACCTTGGAGTCGAAGCGAAAGGCGCGCTTGACCGCCGCCGAGAGCTCGGAACGCCTTTTCACCTTGTAGACGCCGACCGCTGAACCCAATCGCGCGGGCTTGACGAACAGCGGCAGCGGAAGCTCCCGCGTCTTCCAAAGTTCCGAGGGGCCGTTGAGCACCGCGTACGGCAGAACCGGAAGTCCGGCGTCCCGGGCCACCCGCTTGGCGAGGTCTTTATCCATACCGAGCGACGATCCCAGGGCGTCGCTGCCGACATAGGCGACGCCGAACAAATCGAGCATCCCCTGAAGCGTCCCGTCTTCACCGTAGGGTCCGTGCAAAACAGGGAAACACGCGTCGAACGCCAAGCGGCGCGATCCGACGATCAGTCTCCCGTCAAAATCCAGACGGGCGGGCACGCGTTTGAAGCGGTATCGCCCGGGCTTCGCCTCGGCGAATCGCGCCGGCGCGGATTGGAAGAACCAATGACCCGCCGGATCGATCCAAACCAGCAGCGCCTTCCAACCCTTAGGAAGATTTCGCAGCACCGCGGCGGAGGAAACGAGCGACACTTCCCGCTCGGCGGACCGTCCGCCGCAGAGGATCAACGCCGTTCGGAAATTTTTAATAGACGCCACGGGCCCGGTACCAAAGGGTTCCGTCCATGCGCTTGCGCGTCGAGTCGACGAACACGATAACCTGTCGATCGTTGTGCGCGTAGCCCCAGCCGCCTTTATCGTCGATCGCGGCGCCGTTGATCTCCCCGTCGATGATGACCGAAGCATCGTAGTAGGAAACCTCGGAAGTGTTCTTATAGCCTTTCAGACCCAACTCCACCGCCGGGATTTCCGCGAGGAAGTCGGGAACGAGTTCGTTGAGCGTCTTGGGAATGCGGTGGTGCCGCTGGACGAAATCGTTCAAACTCCGTTCGATGGCCGCCAACGAGGAGAGCGTATGGCTTTCGAGCGTGCGGCGGTCGGACTCCATCACCTGCTGGGAGGAGTCCCTGTTAAGCCCGGCGTCGAAGTAGTGCATGCTGCAGCCCGCCGATGCCGCGGCGAGAACGATTCCGATGACCCGCTTCATCCCAATACCTCCTCGATGGTTCCACCCCCGAGCACCGTCTCGTCTTGATAAAAGACCGCGCTCTGCCCCGGGGTCACCGCATTCGCGGGCGCCGCGAGAGACACCAGCGCTTCGGGGCCGTTCTCTTCCACCTGCGCCTCATGCAAATCTCCGCGATGGCGAATCCGCACCCGGCAGGACCGAGGAAGCGCCCCGCTGATCTTGGACAACCGGCCGACGCGAAACCGCGTTGAAGACGCTTCTTCCAGACTGCCGACGACCAACGTATTGGACGGGCCGTCGAGCTTCGTCACGTAATACGGAGTCCCGCCGGAGAGCCCCAACCCCTTTCGCTGGCCGACGGTATAATTGGGAAGGCCCTCATGCGTGCCGAGCCTGCGCCCGGACGCGTCACGGATGTCACCGGGCTTGAAAGCCTCGTCGCCGGCCCGCGAGCGGACGAAACCCCGGTAGTCCTTTCCGGGGACAAAGCAAATCTCCTGGCTCTCGGCTTTGTCGGCGGTCCGCAGTCCCAGCGCGCGGGCCTTCTCGCGCACCTGCGGCTTGCGCATTTCCCCCAGCGGGAATGAAACGCGCTCGAGTTCGCCGCGGGTCAAGCTGTGCAAAAAATAGCTCTGATCCTTCGCCTCATCCACGGCCCTCAACAGACGAACCCCGTTGGGACCTTCTTCCAGGCGCGCGTAATGGCCGGTCGCGACCTTTGGGGCGTCATAGGCCTCGGCCAAACGCAGAAGCGCTCCGAATTTCACGGAACGGTTGCACTCGACGCAGGGGTTGGGAGTGCGTTGCTTGACGTAGTCTTCGACGAAGCGGTCGACGACGCTGCGCTCGAATACCTCGTCGAAATTCAGGACGTAGTGGCGGATCCCAAGGCGTTCGGCGACGCGCCGGGCATCCCCGATGTCCTCGGGGGAGCCGCAACAGCCGAATCCCGTCGGGGAACCCGGCAGGAGCTTCATCGTCACCCCGATCGCCTCGTGACCGGCTTCGGCGACGAGAGCCGCCGCGACGGAAGAATCGACCCCGCCGCTCATCGCTACAACGACGCGTGCCATTCCTATATTGTAGCCGATTGGCGAAGCTTCCCGAGGACCTTCTTGAGGGAAGCCAGGAACCGCTCGACGTCCTCTTCAGTCGTTCCCCAACCGAGAGAAACGCGCAGCGCCCCTTTCCCCCATTCGTCCGGGACGCGCATCGCCTTGAGAACATGGGACAATTCCGTCGCGCCCGAATGACAGGCCGGGCCGCTGGAGACGCAGATCCCGTCGAGATCCAAACCCACGACGAGCTGGTGTCCGTCGATCCCCTGGAAGCACAGATGAGCGGTTCCCGGAAGCCGAAGGGCCGGATTCCCGGTTCGACGCACGCCGTCCAGGGACAGCGCCCCGGCCTCGAGCCGGTCGCGCAGGGCCGCGAGCGACGCCGCGTGGGCGTCCAGATCCTTTCGGGCGAGTTCGGCCGCGACGCCCAATCCGACGATGGACGCGGTATTCTCGGTCCCCCCCCGGCGACTGCTTTCCTGTTTACCCGCGATCAACTGCGCTAAGCGGACGCCCTTGCGGACGAACAAGCCCCCGACGCCTTTCGGGGCGTTGATCTTATGCCCCGAAAAGGCGAGCATGTCGACGCCGAGCGCGCGAACGTCCACGGGAATCTTTCCGACTCCTTGGACCGCGTCCGTGTGGAAAAGCACGCCGCGCGCGCGGCAGATCGCCGCGATCTCGGCGACCGGCTGGATCGTCCCGATTTCGTTGTTGGCGGTCATCACCGTCACCAACGAGGTCCGCTCCGAAATCGCCCCGGAAACCGACTCGGGAGAGACGAGGGCGTTTTCGTCGACCCCGAGGGTGGTGATTTCAAATCCACGCGCCGCCAGTTCCCGGCAGGTCCCGGAGACGGCGAAATGCTCGATCGCCGTCGTCACGACATGGCTGCGCTTCCCCGCGGACTCGTTGAACCCCGCCTGAGCCGCCCCGTAAACGGCCATGACGTCCGACTCGGAGCCGCAGGAGGTGAAAACGATTTCCGAAGCGTCGGCGTTGATGAGCGCGGCGACCCGTTCGCGCGCCTCCTCAATCGCCTTCCGACTGCCCTGCCCTAGCGCGTGCGCACTGTTGGGATTGCCGAACCCCTCCCGCAGATGCGGGAGCATCGCCTCGACGACCTCCGGCCGAACCGGCGTCGTCGCGTTATGGTCCAGGTAGACGGCCCGCGTCACGGTCCGAAGCCGAAGCCCTTGAAGAGATCGTCCTCTCCGGTCTTCTTTTCGTCGGGTTTTTCGACGGGGGCTTTCGCGCCCGGCAGGGCCCGTCCGGGGGCGCGTTTGCCGCTTTCCACCGGCTGCACGATGACCTTGCGGACTCCCTCGGAGAACACGAGCAGGCCGTTGCGCTGATCGAAATAGAGCCGGAACGGGCTCTCGTCCATCTGCGGCTTATAGGCCTTTCCGAGATTCTGAAGTTCCTGCTCCCATCCCGGGTTGTAGGTCAGCTTGCCTTGGATGTCGATCTGGTTCTTGAGAATCGGAAGGCTGAAGCGGATTCGGTAGATGCCGTTGGAATCGCTGACGCCCGCATCGAACGACGAGGTTTGAAACGCCGCCTCCCCCTTGGCGACGAATTTCTGTTCGCCTTTCGCGACCGCGCGAACGACGACGCCCTGGACCGGATTATCCTCGTAATCGGTGATGATGCCCTGAATGTATCCCTCGAGGAACAGGGACTTTTTCGGCATCGAGACGAAGAGCATCTCCTTGGCGCCGGTCAAACGATCGGTGATGTTCACCTGAACGACGCGGCCTTCCGCGAAATCCTGGAGAACGATCTTCTTCTTCGTGCCGCGCATCTGCATGCCGCCGCAGCCCGTCAACAACGCAGCGGCCAGAACGGCGGCCGGAAAACTCCGGAGATCGCGTTTCATGAGGCCTTGCCCTCCTTCGTCGGCGCCTCGGGCGCGGGCCCGTCACGGGCCTTCGTGGTGTCCCTGCAGTGGGTATTCTTGGAAAGAGCCGTGTTCTTAATGAAAAAGACCACCCGCCGATTTCGCCGGCGGTTCACCGGGGAATCGTTCGCCGCGATCGGTTGATGCTCGCCGAAACCGATCGCGCCCATGCACGAGGGAGGAAATCCCTTGCGATCAATGAGGTATTCGGTCACCATCGTCGCGCGCGCGGTGGAGAGTTCCCAGTTTCCCCAGAAAAAGTCGTTCTTGATGGGAACGTCGTCGGTGTGCCCTTCCACGATCAGCGGCCGTCCCCGCAGGACCATGTCGCGCAGAATCGGCGCGACGCGATCCAGCAGCGAGGTCATTTTCGGCGTCAGATCGGCGTAGCCGCTCTCGAAATAGGGAACCCGGCCGTATTCCTCGAGCGTGATCCGCATTCCATCCTTCTCCATCTTCACGTCGCCGGCGATGCCCTCATCCTCCATCATCTTTTCGGCTTCCTTCTTCGCCTTCTGAGCGGCCGGATCGAGGGCGGCGGAAAGGGCGTACAAAATGACGAAAAACGCCACGAGTTCCGTCATCAAATCCGAGTACGGCCACAACCATGCGGGCGCCGGGTGGCCGGACTTCGACACGCGGCCGTCGTTTTCGGGAATGTACCCCTTGGGGACTTTAAGAGACATGGAACGTTCCCGTTATCCCTCTCCGGGAGGAGTCTCGGCCGGCGACTCCGCCTCCGCCGGGACTTCACCACCCTCTCCCTCGACCGCCTCGTCGCCTGTACGCACCTTCGCGCGTTCGGAGGGGCCCAGATAGGCCTTGAGGTTCGATTCGACCACGCTCGGGGCCGCTCCGCTCTGCAGAAGCAGAATGCCGCGAATCGCGATTTCCTTGACGAAAAGTTCTTCGTCGGAACGGCGCTTCAATTTTCCGGCCATCGGGACGAAGATCAGGTAGCCGGACCCCATGCCGTAAAAAGCCGCCGCGAGACAAAGCGCCATGCGCCGCGGAACCGCAGACACATCCTCGATGGAATTGAGCATCAGGATCATGCCGAGCACGGTTCCGACGATGCCGAACACGGGGGCGTACATGCCGAGCGCGTGGAGAACCTCTCCGCCGACGCTGTGGCGTTCCTTAATGAATCCGATCTCCGTATCCAGCATGTTGCGGATGAACTCCTGGTCGGCGCCGTCGATGACCAATTGAATTCCGCGCTTTACAAAATCATCCTCGAGCGCGTCGGTGTCCGCCTGCAGGGCCAAAAACCCCTCCTGCTTGGCCTTCCTTGACAGCTTGACGAAAATCCCGACGATCTTCGCGGAATCCTCCGGCGCTTCGAAAAGGGCCTTCCGAATGACCTTGCCGACGCCGACGACCTGCTTCAAAGGGAAATTAACGAGCGTCGCGCAGAAGGTACCGCCCATGACGATCAGCAAGGCTTCCAGGTTCGCAAAGGGAACGAACCCCGCCCAACCTTCGCTGTGGAGAATGGTAACGAACGCCATTCCCAGGAAGGCGATGATGCCCATGACTGTGGCGATATCCATGACTCTCCTTGCTCAGACGGGACTCGGATTCAATCCCGATCGAAACCCGAAATGGGATTAACGACCTTGCGGTCCGCGTTCACTTTCCTGCGGTACTCTATAACCTTTTCCGTAATTTCGTCCACGGACTCCCTAACGTTATAACGGTTGTTCGTCGCGAGCGCCACCACGGTACTGTTGGGGGCCCCCTCGATCGTTTCGATGATCTCGGCGTTGATGGTGAACTTGGTTCCGTTGAGTTTGGTCAGTGCGATCAAGCGCTCCCTCCCGGCGGCTGCGGCGGCTTGGGTTTTCCGCCGAACAGCCCCTTCATCCGATCTGCCAAAGATTCCCCCGCCCCGGACTCAGGCTCCGGCATCGGAGGCGGCTCCGGCGGCCGCGACTGCGCCTCGCGCTGCGCCAAATCCGTCTTCCGCTTCCAAACCTCGCGCTGCTTCGCGTGCTCGGCTTCCAACTGCACGACGCTGTCCTGAAGCCGCTGCGCTTCCCGGCGCAGATCCTCGCGGGCGCGCTCCCCGTCCTCAATCTGGACCCTCAGCGCGTCGATCTGCCGCTGAAGCTCCACGGCGCGCGCCTCCGCCGCCGCTTTCTGCTGCTCTAGAGATCCGCGCTCTCCGGTCACCATCTCGACCCTACGGGAGGCTTCCGCGATGCGCATCTGCGCTTCCGAGGCCGTCTTATCGAGAATTTTGCTATTTTCCCGTTCGATCGCCAAGGCCTTTTCGACCTCCAATTTTTCCCGGGCGGCTTGTACCTTATAATCCTCCGCCTGGGAGGCGCGGGCGCGAAGCTGCTCGACTTCGGATCGCGCGCCCGCAAGTTCCGTTTCCTTGCTCAACAGTTTCTCTTTCCAATCGTTCTCCTTTCGCTCGCCCTCTCCGGACTTCCGCTCGATTTCGCTCTCCAGCTTGCGGCGCATTTCCGAGAGATCCGCTTGAACCCGTCGGGACCTCTCGGCGAGTTCCTGCTCCATCTGTGCGCGGATCGCCCGCTCGCGTTCGGCCAATTCAGCGTTCGCCTCGTTGCGGAGCTGAGCCTGGAGCTTCACGATCCGGTCTTGAATCTCTTCCTGCGCCCGAACTTTCAGCTTCATCTTTTCCGCCTCGAAGCGCTGGCGCGTATTCGTTTCCGCCTCACGGCGAATCTCGACTTCCCGCTCCTGCCACTTGCGCTGAAGCACCAAAAACTCCGCCTTATAGCGCTCGTTGACGCGCTGCACCTCGTCCTTAAGCTTGGCCGATTCGGCGGCCTGCATCCGCAGAGACGCGACCTGTTTTTCCAGGGCGCTGCCCACCGCGCGCATCCGCTGGAGCGCGGCTCCCGCGACCTCCGCCTGGGCCTGCGCCTTCTTCAACTGCCGTCCCAGCTCATCGCGGAGACTTTCGGTCTTGGCTTCGTGCTGAGCCTGGAGGTGCTTGATTTCCGTCTCGTATTCGGTTCGAACGCGCTTCGCGATGCCCGCAACGTCCGACTGCAGCCGCTCGTTGTCGGCCAGAAGACGCTCCTCCCGCTCCTTCGACGACTGCCGGGCCGAGCTCATGTCCCGGTCGTACTTCTCCTGGAGCATGCGGGCCTGATCCCGCGCGCGATCGGCCTCGGCCTTCACTTGGAAGTACTCGCGCTCGCGGTCCATCGCGCCGCGCATCCGGGCTTCGAGTTCCAAGACCCGTCCCTTCGCGCTCTCGGCCGTTTCCTTAAGCCGCTCGTGCGCGTCCGAGAGACGCTCATGCTCACGTTCCAGTTCGGCCAGACGGGCCTTCGCCTCGACCGCCTTGCGAAGTTCGTCGTCTTTCTGGTTTTGAATCCTGGCCCAATGCGCCTTCTCTTCAAGCCAGCGGCGCTCCATTTCCTGAATCCGCATCGTGAAATGGGTTTCGATCTCCTTGTCCTCGGTCTCGGCCTTATTGACCTGGCCCTTGAGGGTGGTGACCCACGTCTCCCGCTCCTGAACGAGACGATTTTCGAGCTCCTGAATTTTCGACTCCAGCTTCAGACGGGTTTCTTCCTGCTCGGAATCCCGCTTCTGCCGGCGCAGCCGCTCCTGAATCTCCTGAATGGAATTCTCGACGCGCGCCGCGACGGTCTTCTCCTCCTGGGCCCGCAGGGACATGCGCAGCACCTTCTCGCGCTCATCCTGCAGCTTGCGTTCCAACTCCGCCACCCGGTCGAACTCCGGGTCCCGGCGCGCGGGCGGCTCCGGAGGCCGCTGGGGCGGCCGCGCCGGAGGGCGCGGTTCCTCGAGGACCGGAGCGGCGGCCGCGGGCTCCGGAGCGCGAGGCGCCGGCGGCGCCTGCGGGGGAGGCCCGGGGGGCCGCGCGAGGCCCGGAGGCGGTCCCACGGGCTGACTGCGCTGTGCGCCCGGAGGCGGCGGGAAGCCGCCCCCGCCGAGCGGCGGCGGTGGAAATTTCGGATTATTGTCGGGAGGCTGCTCAGTCATGGATGTTCCTCACTTCCCCGCGGCGGCGCCTACGAGGCCCCCATCTGTGTTTTGAAGCTGTCCACCCAGGCCTGGAGCTGCGGGTCCGGGTTGGACTGAAGATACCGCTCGTAGTACATCACCGATTCGCTCTGACGCCCCATCTGATAAAGCGATTGCCCGAGATATTGGTAGGCGTCCCACAACTCCGGATCGTGTTCGATGGCCTGACGGAAACTCGCGACGGCCTCATCGAGATTCCCCGCCTGCTGCGCGGTCGTGCCGGCTTCGAACATGCGCTTCGCCTTTTCCGGATCCACCGGAACGGAGGCCGGCGCCGCCGCCTGCGGCGCGGGAGCCGCTTCCGGACCGGGCGCCGACAATTGGCTGAGGCGCTTGCCGCGAACCGACTCGCTCGCGATGATCTGATGAAACCCGCCGCTCGACCCGCCGGACTGCGCGAGGTTGATCTTCCCCTCTTTATTGAAGCGCTTAATCTGCTCCATGATCTCGGCGCGCGATTCGTCGACCATGTTTTGGCTGACGTTCTTCTGATACTCCATCGATTCCTTCAACAGGCTCGCGGCGCCCGCGGACATGTTGCTGAAGAATTTATTCACCACCTCCGGGGAGCAGCCATGCAGCGCTTTCGACATCGTTTCGGTCTTGAGCTCCCGTACGATGACCTGCATGTCGCGGTCGTCGAATGCGGCGATGTCGTCGAAAAGCAGGATCGAACGGCGCACATGCTCGTACACGTTGGGCTTTTCGTTCTGAAGCGATTCGAGGATGTTCTGGCGCGTCTGCGCGTCCGCTTCCTCGAGCATCTGGATCAGACGTTCGACCCCGCCGACCACGTAATCGATGTTCTGCTTCACGTCCTCATCGATGGCGAGAATCTGCTCCTTGGTGACCTGCCTCACCTTCAGCGCCTCCATGGCGACCTTGGCCTGGAGTTCCACCGGGAGCGACGCGAGCACTTCCCGCGCGTATTCCTGCTTCAAGTAGCTGAGCACCACCGCGATCAGCCACGGCTCCTCGCTTCGCAACTGGAACAAATTCGCCAGGCGATTGAGGTTTTCCTCGTTGATGAAGGTGAATACCTCGAGCTTTTCCATCTCGTCCTCCAGATTCGCGTCCAAGGGCTTCACGGGAATGATCGGCGGCGGCGGCGGGAGCGGCGGCGGCGGCTCCGGCGATTTTCGGCCGACCATCAGGTCGATGTAGCTTTTAATCTCGTCTTCCCCGTCGCCCTCGCGGTCGTCGTCCGGCGGCTCGATGTTCGACTCCACGTTGACTTCGGCGGCAGGTTTCGCCATCAGCGCCTCGGTGTAGCGGCGCAGGAACTTCGCGAAGGGCCCGAACAAAAACGACAGGAGTAAAAACAACAGCAGCGCGTACAGGAGCGGGATGTACACCTTCGGATCCATCAACTGCCCAAGAAAGCTGTCCCGGGGGCTGACATGATAGTTGGCCTTGCGGAAAACGACGTCGTCGGGCTTGATCTTGAACGCGGTCATCGCCTCGACGACCAAGGACCGGATCTCATCGAGTTTTTTCTGCGCGATCTGCGCGTCGTGCAGAATCACCACCTGGAAGCGCTTGAACACGACCTGCTGGGAGAAGACCTCCTCCTGCTCGATGCGCGACTGCTGGGCCGCCTGGGTCTGGGCCGCCTCGGCGGCGCGGGGTTGTTCCTTGTCGGTGATGTTCTTGGGCTTCGGAACCCCGGGCAGTACGAAATCGGTCTTTAACGCGTCGCTCTGCCCCATCTTGATCTTGTTTTTCTCGGCCGAACCCGCGCCGGCGCGCAGGTTTTCGCGGCGGGAGGCCTTCACATCGAGTTCGACGTCCACGAACGCCGAAGCCTTTCCCGGCCCCAGGACGCGATCGAGGATCTCGGATTGGATTCTCTTTTCGGATTCCCGGATGACGGCGTCACGGCGCTCGATAAGCGTCAGATTCGGCGGCTCCACGCCGGAATTGACCTGCCCGAGGAGCAGGTCCGGAAGAGCCGCGAAGGCGGCGAGAAGCAATATCGCGATGACGCGCATTTTCATTTCGCCAAGACGCCGCCCTCCCCCCAAGCACGTTGTGGGAGCGGCGGCGCATTTACCCTATTAGTGTTAGGGAATCGTGTTAAATTTTCAATACAGCGCCGGCCTAAATTTTTTCGAGAAGCGAAGAAACGGAGCGGTTTTCGGGCTCGATTTCAAGCGCCCGGGCCCAGGACGCCTTCGCCCGGGGGAGGTCCTTCATCAGAAACAGCGCCGACCCCCGCAGCTGCAGGGCCGTCGCGTTCGAGGGCTCTATGCGCAAAACCTTGTCGGCGGTCCCCACGGCGGCCTCATAGCGGCCCGCCCGGATCTCCAACCAGGATTCGCGGAGCATCGCGTCGACGTTTCTAAAATCATCCGGGACGACGGCGGGTCTCCGACCGGCGGGGGCCTCATCCCGCCGGCCGGAAAGACCCGCCATGGGCAGCAGCACAGCCGTCGCCAGCACCGCGGCCCAAAATCCCGCATAGAGTCTGTTTCGGGAGGCTTTCCAAGAGGGTTTAATCGTTTCCATCATCTCATCACTTATGGGGCCGGCTGCAGCTGCTTCAGGAACTCCCCGACGACCTTGTTCTTGGGATCGATTTCCAGAACCCGCTGCCACACCGCTTTCGCCTTTTCCTTCTCTTCCATCAGATAGAACGCCGAGCCCATGATTTCCAACGCGGTAATGTTGGCCGGCTCGAGGTCGAGAACGTCCTGCATCCGGCGGATCGCGAGATCGTATTTTCCGTCGTAGATCGCCTGGCGGCCGTCGTAAAGCTTCTGATCGACGAAGGTGAAGGCTTCGACGCCCTCCACCTTGCGGGAGATCTCGAGGTTGGCTTCCTTTTCGACCAGGTTCAAGAGGCTCAGCAGCTTCTCGTCCTTCGGGTTCTTGTTGTACGCGTAGCGCAAGGCGTTGACCGAACTGCGCAGATCCCGCCCGTCGACATAGGTGATGACGCCTTTGCGGACATAGGTCTGGAATTCCTCGCCGCCGGTCGCCTGAGGCACGAAGGAAATGACCGTCGCCAGGCGGGCGACCATCTTCTTGACCTGAGAGTTGTGCGGAGAGGCGTCGAGAGCCTGGTTCAGGCGAACCGTCGCCAACTGGAAATCGCCTTCGCGGAACGCTTCGAAACCCTGCTGGATCAGCAGCTTGATCTGATCCTCGGAGCGGTCGTCGCGGCTGCGGCCGAACTTATAGGAAACCGAAAGGCGCGTCGAGGAACCCAGCGCGTGGATGCCCTGCGCCATGTCCAACTGCAGACGGCGGAAGCGGAAGCCGAAGCCGAAGTCGGTCTCTTGGATCTCGGGAGCCGCCAGGATGCCGAAGCGAAAGGCGAACCAGCGCGCCGCCCAGTACTCGCCGCCGAAGCGCCAGTTAAGATCCGCCGCCTGCGACTTCTGGACGTCGAAACCGAGATTGAGCCGCTCCTTGAAGATCGAAAGGCTGTTGCCCAGCTTCACGATGACCGGAAATTTGTCGTCGGTGTCGCCGCTCGCGCGGCTGAACACGTTCTGGATTCCCAGCGCCAGCTTATGCACCGGAGACATCTGCCGCATCGCGGCGATGTCCAAAGACAGGAACGAATCTGAGGAGGAGTCGAGTTGGCGCGTCACCTGCTTCATCGACAAACCGAACGAGGTCGTCTCGGTCGCCTGGCGGCCCCAGGAGAAGGCGATCGCGCGCTTCTGGTCGGCGAAGGTCCCGTTGGTGTTGATGCTGGTCGGCTCGCCCGTGGCGGGGTTGAAGGTCGCGTCGACCTTTTCAAAACCCGCGGAGGTCAGCTGCGTGATGCCCAGCGCGAAGGTTCCCTTCGTCGCCGTGGGATGGGCGTAGGCCAGAAAATTGTACTGGGTGTCGGCGAACAGCGTAGCCTGCATCGTGGTGAATTCCTTGCGCTGCAGCTGCGCGAGACCGGCCGGGTTCCAGTAGGCCGCGGTCGCGTCGTCGGCGATCGCGTAGAACGCGCCGCCCATGCCGAGGGCTCGAGCGCCGACGCCGTACTGCAAAAACGCGCCGGCCTGACCGCCGCTCTCCTTAGCCTCGGCCGGAACCGAGCTTAAAACGACGCAAAGGGCTAAAAAGCACGAAACTCCCGCGCGGATCTGCGCGAGAATGGTCGAACCTTTGGGGGCGTCCCCCCTAGCGATCGCTTGGGCCATTGTTCGGTAGCCTAACCAACCCGCAGACGCGGGTCTCTGGGCTTTGCGCCCCCGGCTTGCGCCGGGTTTGCCTTTATCGCCCGTTTCAGAAGACGACGAGGGCGCCTGCCCTTCTAAACTTCACCCCGTACTTCTTTGGCGCCCCCCGACTGAATCGGGAGTACTACAAGGCTAGTATAGCCGCCAAGCTTGACTTGTCAAGGGGAGAAAAGCGATTAAGAAACCAAGAGATATTTCAAAGTGTTTCTTTTTAATTTCGCCGATTGCGAATTTTCGACGACAAAACTAGGTCCTAATAGCCCCGTCGATCGCCGGCACAGCGGGGCATCCGCCCCGCTAGACGCTGCCGAGCCCGGGCGCCTCGGAGCGGGCGGCGCTTCTCGCCGGCGGCGTTCGATGCGGATAAGTCAGCGTGAACCCCAGCGCCCGAATCTTCGCGGTATCCAACGCGCCGGGGCAATCCTCGTCGCAAAGATGGAAGATATCGCCGACCGACCCGGAGCGGTCACTCACGAAATGTGCCGCCCGAGCCGCGTCGAGCGCGTGAACGGCCGGTCCCTTCGGCCTCTCCCGCGCCCCGCCGTAAACCGGCGCCAAGCGCAAAACGACGACCGGCAGCTTCGCGGTGCGTTCGAAGTCCAACGCCAGTTCCTCGCGCGCCGCCATCGTCTTGTGGAAATCGTCCCGCGGATCGAGAAAGTCGTCTTCCCGGAACGGGCCCCGCTTGAAGGTCCCGTACACCCCCGCCGCGCTGCGGACGACGATGGATTCCAAGCTTTCTTTAAAGGGGAGGGAAGCCCGCAGCAAATTCCGCGTGCCGATGACGTTCGCGTTGTAGTGATCGACGAAGGTAGCCCCAGGGTCGGAGATCTCGGCGAGGTGGTAGCAGCGGCTTGCCCCGTCGAATAGCTTCGCCAAAGTCGAGGGACGCAGGAGATCGGATTCCACGAACTCCGCGCGCGGGTTGAGCGCACTGCGGTCGGCGTCGGGCAAATCCGTCGCGCGGACGGAAAACCCCTGGTCAAGCAGGAAGGCGATCAGGTCCTCGCCCATCACGCCGCAGGCTCCGGTGACAAGAGCTCGTCTCATCGACTTAGAGTGTAAGGCCGGGAGCGATCCCCCGCAAGGGGATCCCCCTCCAAGTTTCCATAGTTTGGGACTGGAGTTGTGATGCTGTTCGGGCTTCGGAGTCTGGAGGGAACCATAGTCCTCTCCCGCTCGTATGTAC
>PFUL01000082.1 GCA_002790095.1 Elusimicrobia bacterium CG_4_9_14_3_um_filter_62_55
CACGGCTAACGCCAGCAGGTAAAACCCGGCCGCAAATCCCATCAAGGTTCCAAGGCTGCGCCGGTATGACAGGGGCGACCACAAGTAGGTGGGAAGCGATTCAAAGAGCGCGTAGGCAGCGAGCGTAATCAACCACACCGGGAGCACGGCGGCCGCGCTGGAGTTCGCGACGAGTGCCGCGGCGATCGAGCCCAGAACGATCCCGATCAGTCCCAGCGGGCTCGTATCGGCGGACGCCGCGCCGCGCATATTCGCTTCGTCCTCGCCGATGCGAAACTTCAAGATCAACTTCCCTGACGCCGCAGCAAGCGCGGCGGCAAGGACCGAGGCGCCGAGCACGGCGGGCCAATCCTGGAGCAGCAGCGGAAATAGCTCGGGCTGGAAGAAAAGAGTTGCGGTCGCCCACCCGTATCCGGCTGCGGCGAGAAGGGCAACGCCCATTACGGGCAGGATGATCGGGTTCTTACGGCGCGCGTAATCGGCGGGTTCGTAGGGGAGTCCCGACGCCCATAAGCTCACCAACCCGCCGAACAAGGCGGCAAGAAAAAAACCGAGGCCCATGCGGTCGAAGACCTGCCGGAGGCCTTGGCCTAGGGCGAAAACGGAAAAACTGGTGAAATATGATCCGAACAGCCAGGTTATCGCTTGAGAACGACCGCCCGCGACTTTACGGAAGATAATTCCCGCGAGTACAATGCCGGCGGCGACGGAGAGTGTCGCCGCCGGCGGGGCGGCTTCGATGAACCCGCTGTGAATGAGGTCGCCGTCCGCCATCGCGTACCACGCCGCGAGAAGGGAGCCGGCCGAAACGGCGAAGCCGTTTCCCCAAGTCTTAACGGGAACGGTCTTCAAGACCGCGATCGCAGACTCCTTTCGCGCCACGGAGGGCGAGACTTTCATCAGCGGTGCGTCGCTTAAAACCTCGGCCCTCGCTCGGGGCAAGCCGCTCGGGTCGCCTGCATTGACCGCGGCAGCCCCGGGATGGGAGTCGACGTGTTCGCCGAGCAGCGCCGAGAAACTGTTTTGCGCCCAGATTTTCGACGCCGCGTCGGAAGTCGCCGGCCCGGCGGGGGGCGTAAGCCAACGCCGGATGGATTTTCCATTCGTCGACGCTTTATCGCTGCCGCCGAGAATGTATCCGGTCAACCCTTGGGGGGCACCGGCGATTCTTCCCGCTCGAACCGGCCGGGCGGCTTGTATGATGAGGAGACGAGGGAACTCGGTCGTTCGGGCGCGGGGGGCGGCTTCCGCCCGCGATCCGGAAAATTCAAGGGCGGGGAGTTCGATGTCGGCGACGATGCCCAGTGGCGAAATCGAGAGACTCGGCGCGTTGGGGGACAGGCCTTGAAGTTCCGAGAACGAATGGGGGACGACGATTGCTCCCGCGCGGCCGGCGCGCGCCGAAGCAGTCTTCATCCCCGCCGCCGCGTAGAGGGGGATGAGGGACAGTAGAAAGCCCAGCGCCGTGGGTCGGAAAAAGTCCATCTGCCCATAAGTTAGCACGGGACGCGGCGTCGAATTTAGGACCGTTGTCCTGTTTTAAAACGACAATCGGCGCATCCCAATTAGGTCCTTTGCCGAACGCGTTAGAAGCCCAACACCGCGTCGTCCGGGGAATCATCGCACCGTCCATTGAGCACGAGGGTGTGGAACAAGACGCCGTATGCTTTTACGGTCTCCGCTCTTGAGCCCACAGCCCGAGCGCGATCGCGCGCTCTCCAAGAAGAATCGATCCGGCATCGAGTACGTCATGATCGGTAATCCCGGGAACTTTTTCCTCGCTTCGCACGTACACGCCTTATGGGGACGGAACCATGGCGAGCGAGCCTCGAACTGCGAGTCGGCGCGGAGCGAAGGGAAACGGAACGCCTGCTCGTGCTGCTGGGGGAGATCGAATCCCGAGGTCTGGCGACCGCCGCAGGATTCCCTTCCTTATACGCCTGCCTGACGGGGTCGCTGGGCTTCTCCGAAGTCGACGCGGTGACCAAGCTCAAGGCCGCCCGCGCGTGCCGGGAGTTTCCGGCGCTGCGGCGGCTGCTGCGCTCCGGACGAATCTCGATGGCGACGATCTCGGCGATCGGGCCGCATCTCTGCCGGGACAACTGGAAGTCCTTGGTCCGAATGACCGCCGGCATGCCGTCGGCGCGCGTACGACGGATCGTGGCGTCGTTTTCCCCGAGGGAGGAACCCCGCCAGAGCGTGCGCTACACGGATCCCGGCGAAGCGCCCCTGCCGCGCAGAGTCGAGATCGCGTTCGGAGCGCGGGAGGACTTCCTCGGACGGCTCGAACGCGCCCGTGCGCTGCTGCGTTCGAAGTACCCGTCCGGCCGATTCGAGGACATCTTCGACGAGGCGATAGAAGCCTTGGTGGAAAAGGCGGATCGCGGCTCGCCCGGACGGCCGCTCGAGGGACGACGCGCCCGCATCGGCGTCGAACGCCCGAAGGGCCGCTACGTCCCCCAAGCGGTCCGGCGGGAGGTATGGCGGCGAGACGGGGGCCGTTGCACGTACCGGGCGTCGGACGGGACGCGCTGCGAGGAAACGACGCGCCTGGAGTTCGACCACGTCATGCCCTTCGCGCTGGGCGGTCCGTCGCGCGACCCCGACAACATCCGTCTTCTATGCCGCGGGCACAACCAATTCCGGCTGCGGCACGGAAACGGATGACTATTGTCCGCGCTGGAAGGATCGCATGTGCTCCTTCTGGCGTCGGCGCATGTCTTCGATGCCTTCGCGCATGCGGTCCTTGGTTTCGGCCATGTTCTCGCGCATCGACTCGATCAACTCCGAGCGCTTGTACGGGGAAGCGGGAGTGAGGATTTCTTCTTTCGCGGGCTTCTCAATCGGGGCGGCGCTGCCGGTGGCGGTCGAGCCCGCTTCCGACGCGGGGAGCGCTCCGGTGATGCCGTCCTTCGCGTCCGCCAGCCACTTCGTGACGACGCCCGCCCGCACCGCGAAATTCACGGAGGTGATCGCGAGCCCGTCCGCCGCCCGGCGCGCCATCGAGGTGTTCACGCCGATCATCCTGCCCTTGAGATCGATCAACGGTCCTCCCGAATTTCCCCGGTTGATCGAGGCGTCGGTCTGGAAAGCGTCCTTGCCCTTCACTCCGCCCAAATCCGCGACCAGCGCGCTGACGACGCCCGAGGTGAGCGTCCACAGCCCGCCCTGTTCGGGATGGCCGATGGTGACGACGGCCGCGCCGGGCTGCACGTCGGCGGTATCGGCGACCGGCATCACGGCCGATCCGGGCCGCGGCTTCACCAACTCCAGAAGCGCCAGATCCAAAGACCGGTCCGCTTTTAAAACCCTCGCGATCGCCGGCTCGGACAGGTCCTTTTTCGGATCGCCGGTCAAATTCTCCGGTTTGAAGTATACCCGGATGGTTTCGAAGGGTTTTCCCGTGTCGTCGGGGATCACGACGTGCGCGTTGGTCAAAATGCGCCCCTCGGCGTCGATCACGCTTCCGGTTCCCAACTCCCCGCCGCCCTTGTCCCCGCGGCAAAGCACCACGACGACCGCCGAGGCGTTCTTCTTGTAAATCGACGAGGGATCGAGGCTGTCGGCGGAATCCAAGGTCCGCCCGCCGCGAACGGCGGCCACGGCAGTCGGCGTCCGGACCGGATATCGGCGGCCTAAGTCCACGCAATGACCCCAGGCGCAGTAGCGGCCGGCGTTCTCCAACGATTGGCCGGCCTCGACGGTCTTCCCGTCCCGGGAGACGGAGGAGGCCATCCGCAGATAGAGGTCCGCCTTCTCGACGCTGAGTCCGACCGTTTCGACGCCCTTGCCGAGTTGATCGAGTTCGTCCTCCAGGAAGCCGTCGAGTTTGCGTCCGCCGCGCACCGCGGCGACCGCCGTCGGCGTGCGCACGGAGAAGCGGTTTCCATAGTCGTAGCAATAACCCCAGACGCAGTAGCGGCCGGTCTTTTCCAAATCCTTTCCGTCCACCGTCACCGCTTCGGCGTCCTTAAAGACCTCCGCGGCCATCGCGTCCAGCGACTTCATCGACGAGGAGACCCGCTCGCGGTTTTCGTCGCCGATCTCGGAGGCGGCCAAAGCCTGGCGGTATTCCAGCGTCGCGAGATGGCGGTACACCAGTTCCAGTGCTTCTTTGCGCTTCAGCGTTTTTTTGCGCCACTTGCCCGTGTCGGCCTTGTCCGCTTTCGTCGCGAAAATCGTCACCTCTTCTTCGGCGGCGCGAAGGTTGTCGGCGATTTGCCGCAGGGCGGCCAGTTCGGCGTTCGCGCCGGCCGCTTCGGCTGCGTGCGCGGGGGGGACGCAGAATAAAGAAAGAGACAGAAGAAGCGAGACGATGCGGGCGATCATGGGGCCTCCATAACGGCGGAGACCAGGATACCATGTATTGGCGCGAAAAATATGGGTCCGCGTTGCAAGGATCAGACGGCCGCCGGCCTTTCAGTGAACCACGCACCGCGCAGGCGGAGAGCGACGCCGACCAGACCGATCATGACCGGGACCTCCACTAGCGGGCCGATCACCGCGGCGAAGGCCGCTCCGGACTCGATGCCGAATACCGCGATGGCGACGGCGATCGCAAGCTCGAAGTTATTGCTGCCGGCGGTAAAGGCCAAGGTCGTCGACTTCCCGTAATCGGCCCCGGCGCGCCACGCCATCCAGAAGCTCACAAAAAACATAATCACGAAGTAGATCAGCAGGGGGATCGCGATGCGCACAACATCGCCGGGAATGGTAAAGATCGTCTCGCCCTTCAGGCTGAACATGACCAGTATCGTAAACAGCAGCGACACCAAGGTCAGCGGGGCGATTCGGGGGATGAAGGTCCCTTCGTACCATGCGTCTCCCTTCGCTCGGCGCAGGACGAGGCGCGTGGCCATGCCCGCAAGAAAGGGAATTCCCAGATAGATGAACACACTCTCAGCGATTTGTCCCATGCTCACCTCAATCACGCTGCCGGCCAGGCCGAACAAGGGGGGAAGCACGGTCAGGAAGAGATAGGCGTAGGCCGAGTAGCAGAGCACCTGAAACACGCTGTTGAACGCCACCAGGCCGGCGGCGTATTCGGTGTCGCCGTCGGCCAGGTCGTTCCAGACGATGACCATGGCGATGCAGCGCGCCAAGCCGATGAGGATCAGGCCTGTGAAATACTCGGGATAGCCGCGCAGGAAGATAACAGCCAGGGCGAACATGAGCACGGGACCGACGAGCCAGTTCTGCACCAGCGAGAGCCCCAGTATCTTCCAGTTGCGAAACACATCGCCGAGTTCCTCATAGCGGACCTTGGCCAGCGGCGGATACATCATCAGAATCAGGCCCAGCGCGATGGGGATATTGGTTGTGCCGACCTGGAAGCGGTTGACGAAGTCAGCCGTGCCCGGCACGAAGCGCCCGGCTAGGACGCCTATACCCATCGCCAGGAAAATCCAAAGCGTCAGGTAGCGGTCCAGAAAGGAGAGGCTCTTTGCGGAGCGGCGGCAGGATTCTTGGCGGATCATTTGGGTCCCTTGAGGCAGACTTGCTTCATACGGAGGCCTCCAGAGATCCCGGCAAGGACTCGACGAAGGCGCGGATCTCGTCGCGCACGCGGCGGTAGTGTCCCAGCGCCTCTTCCTCGGTGGCGGCGGTCTTCGCCAGGCGCGGCGGGTCGTCGAAGCCGCGGTGCAGCACCTTCGTCTTTCCCGGAAAAATCGGACAGGTCTCGTTGGCGTGGCCGCAGACGGTGACCACGAAATCGAACGGGACCTCGCTTAATTCCGCGGAGGTCTTCGAGCGGTAGTCCGAGATGTCGACGCCCGCCTCGGCCATCACCTTAACCGCGTTCGGATTTAAGCCGTGGGTTTCGATTCCCGCCGAGTAGGCCTCCAGGGCGTCGGACTTGAGCGCCCGCGCCCACCCTTCGGCCATCTGGCTGCGGCAGGAATTGCCGGTGCACAGAAATAGGACCTTCAATTTGCTCATGCGGGTTCCTCCAAGAGGGCTCCGGCCTCCTCGGCCGTCCAGGCGACCACCGCGACCCGCGGGGACAATTCGCGCACGCGCGCCAGATGCTTCCGCTCGTGCACGCGGCGCTCGCGCAGCACCGGATCGCCGGTCTCGACCGGCGTCCAGCTTTGGTTGACGATCCAGCCGTAGGCGTCGATGCCCGCGCGCTTAAGATCCGCCTGCAGCGCCTCGGCCTCGTGCACCGGGGTAGACTCGGGCAAGGCGACCAACAGCACCCGCGTAAATCCCGGATCGCGCAGGCGGGGGAGGAGTTTGCGCACCGCCACGGGGACCTCGCCCATGGACTTGGACACCTCGCGGTGATAGGCCTCGGCCGCGTCGAGCAGCAGAAGCGTATGGCCCGTCGGGGCGGTGTCGATGACCACGAAACCGCGCTCGGCCTCGTCGACCGTGCGCGCGAAGGCCTGAAAGACGGCGATCTCCTCGGTGCACGGGGAGCGCAGTTCTTCCTCCAGCAGCGCCCGCCCCTTCGCGTCGAGTCCGGCGCCGGCCGCGGCGAGCACGCCTTCCCGGTACAGACGGGTTTCGAGCTCCGGATCGATGCGGGAAGCCCGCAGGCCCGGCTCCGTGCGTCCCGCGAGCGCCGCCTCCAGATGCGCCGCCGGATCGGTGGTCGTCAGGTTTACCCGATGCCCGCGCCGCGCGAGCCCCAGCGCCGCCGCGACGGCGAGCCGTGTCTTGCCGACGCCGCCCTTGCCCATCAGCATCAGCACGCCGCGACCCGAGGCTGCGATCCCGTCGAGGAGGGCTTCGAACGATTCCGATTCGCCCGGCGGCAGCGCCTCCACCCCGCCCGAGGCGGGGGCCGGCCGCGGCGCGCGCGGATTCAACACGGTCCCGAGCGCCTGAGCCCCAAGAAGCGGATACGACAGAAGCGGAGAGTTGGTCCGCGGCAAAGCCGCGAGCGCGGCGGGCATCGCCGCCAAGGCCGCCGCTCCCCGGTCCTCGAGCGCGCGCGCCGGAGCGTCCCGCCGGTCGGCGGCGCGGAAAACGCCGTTGACGACTAAGGCGAGATTGAGAATCGAGAGGGCGCCGAGTTCGACCCGGGTCCGCTCGGCCTCCACGAGCGCGGCCTGCTCCGGACGCGCCACAAGCACGAACAGCGAATCCTCCGCCGAGGAAAGCCGGCGCATCGCATTCTCGTAGAGCGATTTCTGGGCGCTCAAACCCGAGAGCGGGCCCAAACAGGAGGTTCCGCCCGCGTTCGAGGCGATAAATCCGCTCCACGCCGAGGGCAGTTCGAGCAGGCGCAGCGTGTGCCCGGTCGGCGCGGTGTCGAAGACGACGTGATCGAACTCCCGCGTCGCGGCCGGATCGGCCAGCAGCTTCGAAAATTCGTCGAACGCGGCGATCTCGGTGGTGCAGGCGCCCGAGAGCTGTTCCTCGATGCTCGCCACAGCCGCAGCCGGGAGCGACTTTCGAAACGGTCCCACGATCCGCTCGCGGTACTCGCGCGCGGCCCGTTCGGGATCGAGGTTCAGGGCGCTCAGGCCCTCAATCCCAGCGACCGGCGTCGGCGTGCCGTTGAGGGGAGTCGCGAGCACCTCGTCGAGATTTGAAGCCGGGTCGGTGCTGACCAACAGCACGCGCCGTTCGCGGGCCGCGAGCTCAAGCGCCGCGGCGCAGGCGGTGGAGGTCTTCCCGACCCCGCCCTTACCGGTGAAGAACAGGCTTCGCGGCGGGGACTGCAGCCAGAGCGGCCCCGCCGACATCAGCAGCAGCTCCCGCCGTCCTTCGGGTCGCAGCAGGACGACGGCGCCGACTGCACCGGAAGCTCCATTGCCGTCCCGGTCCAGCGCGCGAGCTGGCCTCGGGAAGGATATTTGCCCTCGCTGACCACCGCGCCGTCGACGACGACGATCGGGAGGCACTCCGTCCCTTTCTCCTCGAGCGCCTTCGACACCGCCGGCGCCGCGGCGAACGCGCCCGGTTCCTGCGCGAGGTTGTAGCGCGTCACGCTCACGCCCTTCCCGGCCAGCCAGTCCAAATCCCCCCCGAAGCGCGCGAGCGCGGGGTCCACGCTCGGTCCGCACACTCCGGTGGAGCAGCACATCGCGGGATCGTACACGGTCATCGTCTTCATGGGGCCTCCTTAAAAAATCAGCAGCGGGCGGCGCGCGCGCGCTGCAGGCGGCGCGCGTCGTCTCGTAGCACGCCGACCTCGTCGAAGCAGCCGGCCAGGCAGGCGAGCAATCCCTTATGAAAGCGTCCCGCAGCGGGCTTGAGCGAGTAGTGGCGCCATTGGCCCTCGCGCCGGTCCATCACGAGTCCCGCCTCGCGCAGGTAGCTCAGATGCCGGCTGACCTTCGATTGCGGGGCGCGCAGCGCGGCCATCAGGTCGCAGACGCAGAGCTCGCGCTTGGAAAGCAAATGCAGAATGCGCAGCCGCGTCTCGTCGGCGAAGGCCCGGAACATCTTATCGGGGGACGGTTTCATATATCTGCCTATCCAGATATTAACATGTGCGGCGCGCGAGGTCAAGCGGAACCCGGAGCCGTCCCTTGCGGACCCGGCCGCCGCAACGCCCGTCTCTATCCGCTGCGCCTCTAATCCCCGCCGGACCGGCATCCGCACCCGCCGTCCGGGAACGGGGCTGTTCCCCGTTCCAACCGCCCCACCGATAACGCCGCTTCAAAGCAAGCGAGCGCCTGGATGTTGTTGTTGAAGATCGTTCTCGTGTTCGCGATTCCGGTCCCGCTGATTCTACTGCTGGACCGGTTGTTCCGCTAACGGACCGGTTCCGGCTCGGGAGACAGCAGCGCGTCGATCACCGCGTTGAACGCGGCGCTCGGGCGCAGCTCTTTGTCCGCCTTCGCGTCGTCGGGCAAGAAGTAGCCGCCGATGTCGACGGGAGAACCCTGCGCGGCGATCAAATCCTCGCGGATCGTCGCCTCGGCCGCTTCCAGCTTCTCGGCGACCGCCGCGAAGCGGGCCTGAATTTCGCGATCCTGGGTTTGCGCCGCCAGGGCCCGGGCCCAGTAGAGCCCGAGGTAGAAGCTGCCGCCGCGGTTGTCCAGTTCCTTGACCTTGCGCGAGGGGGAACGGCCGTTTTCCAAATAGGTGCTGATCGCCTGATCGAGCGTCCGGGCGTAGACCGCGGCCTTCGCGTTTCCGGTGTTCTCGGCGATCAACTCCAGGGAAGGGACCAAGGCGCAGTATTCGCCGAGCGAATCCCAGCGCAAATGTCCTTCCTTAAGAAACTGCTGCACGTGCTTGGGCGCGGAGCCGCCCGCGCCGGTCTCGAACAGGCCCCCCCCGCCCATCAACGGAACGATCGAGAGCATGCGGGCGCTGGTTCCGAGTTCCAGAATCGGGAACAAATCCGTCAGGTAATCGCGGAGCACGTTTCCGGTGACTGAGATCGTGTCCTCGCCCTTGCGAACGCGCGCAAGCGAGAACCTCATCGCGTCGACGGGCTTCATGATCCGGATATCCAGTCCCGCCGTGTCGTGATCCTTCAGAGTCTTCTCGACCTTCGCGATGATCTGCGCGTCGTGTCCGCGCTCCGCGTCCAACCAGAAAATCGCCGGGGTTCCGGAGGCCTTCGCCCGACTTACCGCCAACTTCACCCAGTCCCGGATGGGCGCGTCCTTCGCCTGGCACATCCGGAAGATGTCGCCGGCCTCCACCGGCTGCTCGAGCAGCGCCTTGCCGGAGGCGTCCGCGACTCGGATCACGCCCTTGCCGGGCGCCTCGAAGGTCTTATCGTGCGACCCGTATTCCTCGGCCTTTTGAGCCATCAAGCCGACATTGGAAACACTGCCCATCGTCGCCGGATCGAACTGCCCGTTGCGCTTCGCGTCCTCGATGATTTCCTCATAGATCGTCGCGTAGCAGCGGTCCGGGACCACGGCCACGCAGTCCTGAAGCTGGTCGTCGTTGTTCCACATCCTTCCGCCGTCGCGCACGACATTGGGCATGGAGGCGTCGACGATGACGCTGTTGGGGAGGTGCAGGTTCGTGATGCCTTTGCGCGAATCGACCATCGCCAGCGCCGGCCGGGTCTTATACACCGCCGCGAGGTCCGCTTCGATTTCGGCCTTCTTTTCGGCGGGGAGCTTATCGAGCTTCGCGTACACGTCGCTGATGCCGTTGTTGACGTTGACGCCGATTTCCTTCAACGCCGCGGCGTGCTTCTCGAGCGCTTCCTTATAGAAGACCGAGACGCAGTGTCCGAACATGATGGGGTCCGACACCTTCATCATCGTCGCCTTCAAGTGCAAAGACAACAAGGTCCCTTCCTGCTTCGCCTTCTCGATCTCGGCGGCAAAAAACGCGCGCAAGGACGCGACCCGCATCACCGCCGCGTCGATCACCTCGCCCTCGAGCAAGGAAACCTTTTCTTTCAGGATCTTCGCCGAACCGTCGGCACCTTTGAATTCGATCTTCACGTCTGCGGCTTTCTCCATCGTTATCGACTTCTCGGTTTCAAAGAAATCGCCCTCGTTCATGTACGCGACGCGCGCCTTCGATCCGCTCTCGGGCCACGGCTTCATCATGTGGTGGGGGTTTTTCTTCGCGAACTTCTTCACCGACGCCGCGGCGCGGCGGTCGGAGTTTCCTTCGCGCAGCACCGGGTTCACGGCGGAGCCGAGCACCTTGGCGAAACGTTTCCGGAGCTCCTTCTCGGCGTCGGTTTGGGGCTCCTCCGGGTAGCTGGGGATATCGAACCCCTTCTCCTGCAGTTCCTGGATCGCGGCCTGCAATTGCGGGACCGAGGCGCTGATGTTGGGGAGCTTGATGATGTTCGCCTCAGGAGTCTTGACGAGTTCGCCGAGCCGGGCCAGAGAGTCGGGAACCTTTTGCTCGGGCTTGAGGTTCTCGGGAAAATTGGCGAGGATCCGGGCGGCCAAAGAGATGTTGCTCACTTCGAACTCGACGCCGGAGCCTTTTAAGAACGCGCGCAGCATCGGCAATAGCGCGTAGGTGGCCAGCGCGGGGGCCTCGTCGACTTGGGTCCAAATGATTTTGGTATTCTTCATGGGGTGACTCCGATGGGAAAGTACCGGCATTTTAGTAAATCCCGACGGACTCGGGCCAGGCCCCCGAAAGGGGACTGACGGCTCGGTTTTGTTCACCCCTAAAGAAAGATTTAACCGTTTCCCGCCGTAGTCATTAATCGCGGGAGGAACCGAGCTATGGCTGATCCGAAGGATAAACGCGTCGGATGGATCGAAGAAGTCTTCGGAAGGCTCCACTATACGCCGCCCCTTTGGATCGCCCGATTAAAGCAGGCGGGACCCATTCTCGAGATCGGGATCCGCGACTCAGGGAAGTGGGTCCGGTCGAATCAGCCGCTTCTAATCAAAGGCGCGGCCGTCTCCATGATGATTGCGGCGGTCGCCTATGGAGCCTTTCGTTGGCAGCAAAGCCGCCCGAAACCGATGGAAGTCGCTGTTTCGGTCGTCGCCCCCGCCCCGACTCCCCTCAAAGAAAACGCCAAACCCTTCCCTCTGCTCGTTCGCTTCTCCGCCTCGGCGGCGCAGATCGAATCGGTGGGAGAACCGGTTTCCTCAGGAGTCGCCCTGACCCCTCCTCATCGGGGTTCTTGGACCTGGACATCGGACCGAGAACTGAAATTCACGCCCGCGGAGGATTGGCCTCCGGGACAAACCTTCGAGATTCGGTTGGCCCGCGATTTTCTCCCTGAACACATCGTTCCGGATGCCTACGCGCATGAATTCAAGACCTCCGATTTCACCGTTTCCATTGAGAATGCCGAGTTCAACCAGGATCCGAGCGACCCGGAACTCAAACGCGTCGTCGCGACTTTGAAGTTCTCCTACCCGGTCGATCCTGTCTCGCTCCAAGAGCGCGTCTTTCTACAACTCGGGGGGGGGACGACGGGCGGATTCTTGGGTTTGGGAAGCCGCTCCTTTCCTTTCGCGGTCTCCTATGATGAGTTCAAAGGCGAGGCCTACATCCATTCAGACCGCATTAAGATCGGAGATAAGGAAACCTCCATGAAGATCGCCGTTCGGGAAGGCGTCCGCTCCTCTCGCGGCGGGGAATCGTACGGCAAAAAGGTCGAACGCTCCGTGCCGGTTCCGGGCATTTACACGATCTTCCGCGTAGAGGACGCGCAGCTCACCGTCGTCCGCAACGCCGAATACGATCCGGAGCAGGTTTTAATACTCACCATGACCACCGGGGTCAAAGGCGCCGAGGCGGCCGAGAACCTCGAGGTCTACCTCCTCCCAAAGGACAAGCCTCCGATCCAGGGACAGCCCCTGCAGCGCGATTATTTCTGGGGGAATGTCCGCGAAATCGGTCCGGAAGCGCTCTCGGCATCGCAACGGTTGGGACTCACCGCTCTGCCGACCGACCGAGAATTCGCCGCAACGCACAGCTATCGCTTTAACGCCGAGCCCGGGCGGTTCCTGTACATCCGCCTCTTGAAAGGCGCCGAGGCATTCGGCGGCTACAAGCTCGCCGACACTTTCGATGCGATTGCGCGCGTCCCCCAATATCCGAAGGAAGTCAAGGTCATGCACTCCGGGTCGCTCGTCAGCCTGCAGGGGGATAAGCGAGTTCGAATCTTGTCCCGCGGAGTCCCGGCGGTTCGTTTCGAGCTCTCCCGAATCCGCGACGGCCAGGTCAATCATTTCGTCAGCCAATCGCACGGGAACTTCACGAATCCCGCCTTTTACGGTCAGTTTCGGCTCGACAACATGAGCGACCGTTTTGAAACGGTCGCATCCTTCGCCGATCCGGATCCGACCGCGACGAACTACGCGTCGATGGATCTCGAGACGCTGTTGGCGGATTCCGGTCAACCGCGCGGGCTCTTTTATCTAAACGTTCAAGCCTGGGATCCCGTTTCCAAGCGCCCCATCGGGCCGCAGGACAACCGTGCAGTCCTTGTGACCGACCTCGGGTTGTTGGTCAAGGAAGAACTCAGCGGTTCAAGAGTGGTTTTCCTCCAGTCCCTCCATTCCGGAAAGCCGGTCGCGGACGCCCAAGTCGAGGTTCTCGGACTCAATGGAGAACCGGTCGCCTACGGCACGTCCGGCGTCGACGGCAAAGTCGCGTTCCAGCCGTTGATCGGCTTTCAACGCGAGAAACAACCCATCGCGATCGTCGCAAGAAAAGGCGGCGACCTCTCCTTCATTCCCGTCCATCGCGAAGATCGGTATCTCGACATGTCTCGGTTCGATACCGGAGGCGTTCGAAGCCGCAGCTTAAAGGACGGGCTCCAGGCGTACCTGTTCTCGGATCGCGGGATATACCGGCCCGGAGACGAATTCCGCATCGGGCTGATCGTCAAGGGAGCGGACTGGCGGAGGAATCTCGACGGGGTTCCTCTCGAAGCCAGCATCACCGACGCACGAGGCCTCGAGGTCCACAAGGAACGCTTCCGACTCTCCGCGGCCGCCTTTGAAAACTTCAAGTACAAGACGGAGGAGACCTCGCCGACCGGCGCCTGGAGATTCTCGGTCTATATCGTCAAAGACGATCAGAGAAGGGGACTGCTGGATTCAGCGGCGGTCCGCGTGGAAGAGTTCCTCCCCGATCGCCTCAGCATCGAAACTCGCTTCTCCGTCGGCCCTGTGAAGGGCTGGGTCTCGCCGAAAGGACTGAGAGGCCTGTTGACCCTAAAGAATCTCTATGGGACCCCCGCGTCGGGCCATGCCGTGGGGGGTAAAATCTCTTTGGTTCCGACGCGGCCCCATTTCTCGGCATTCAAAGACTATCTCTTCGCCGATCCCAATAAAGACGCCTCACCGTACGAAGAAACACTCCCTCCGGGCAGCACCCAAGACAACGGCGAAGCGTCGTTTGAATTCGATCTGCGGCGATTTGAGGGAGCCGTCTATCGCCTGCGCTTCTACGCCGAAGGATTCGAATCCGCGGGGGGACGCAGCGTCGCCTCGGAGAGTTCGATCCTTGTGTCGGACCGGGAGTATCTGCTCGGCGTGAACCCCGGGGGCCGACTCGACTACATTCATCGCAGCAGCACCAGGACGATCCGCATAATCGCGGTCGGGCCCGATCTGGAACTCGTTTCGGCGCCCGATCTTTCGCTGCATATCTTCGAGCGAAAGCACGTTTCCGCGCTCAAGCGTCAGCCCGACGGAACCTTTCGGTATGAATCGGTAGTCAAGGAGATGCTCGTCAGTTCCGCGACGATCGCCGTGGGACCGACCGGTCTCGAGGCGGCGCTGTCGACGTCGAAGCCGGCCGAATACCGCGTGTCGATTCGCCGCGAGGGCAAAGGGGAGCAGTTCGAGTTCGCGTATACCGTCGTCGGCGACGCGAACACAACGCGTTCGCTGGAAAAGGCGGCTCAGCTGCAGCTTCGGTTGGCGCGGACCGACTACGCACCCGGCGACGAGATCGAGTTCCAGTTCAACGCGCCTTACTCGGGTTCGGGACTCATCACGATCGAAGGGGAACGCGTCTACGCCCACAAGTGGTTCAGCTCCGCTCAGACCTCGGGCGTTGAGAAAATCCGACTTCCCCGCGGATTGGAAGGGAACGGGTACCTGAACGTCTCTTTCGTCCGGGCTTCTCATTCTCCGGAAATCTACATGAGGCCCCTGAGCTACGCGGTCGCCCCGTTCACGATCAGCCGCGATCAGCGCATGATCCCGGTGACGATCGAAGTGAACGAGGAGGCTCGACCCGGGGAGCCCTACAAGATTCACTACAAGACCGATCGGACGGCGAAGATCCTGATTTTTGCCGTCGACGAAGGGATCCTGCAGGTCGCCGCCTACAAGACGCCGGCCCCGTTGGACAAATTCCTCGCGAAGCGGGCGCTCGAAGTGAGAACGGCGCAAATCCTGGACCTCATCCTGCCGGACTATTCCTCCATCCCGGGGCTGAAGGCCCCCGGGGGCGGCGGCTTCGCCATGATCGGCAAAAACCTGAACCCGTTTAAGCGGAGGCGGGCGGTCCCGGTCGCCTATTGGTCCGGAGTCCTCGAGAGCGGGACGGACTGGCGGGAGGTGCAATACACGGTCCCCGACCACTTCAACGGAACCCTGAGGGTGATGGCCGTCGCGGTTTCCCAAGAAGCCATCGGCGTCGCCGAAGCCGAGAGTGTGATCCGCGCGCCGTTTGTCATCACGCCCCAGGCGCCGCTGTTCATGGCGCCGGGCGATCGCACCCGGCTGTCGGCGTCGGTATTGAACAACCAGAAAGGGTCCGGACCGAATGCGGCGGTAAAGCTCCGCCTGAGCGCCGACGCGGGCGTGCGCATCGTCGGCCCACAGGAAGCCTCGCTCACCATTGCGGAAGGAACGGAGAGCAAGGCCGCCTTCGAGGTCGAAGCCTTGCGCGAACTCGGCACATCGGAGCTCCTGTTCACGGCCTCACGAGAGGGAGTCTCCTCCAAGGCCCGCATCGGACTCAGCGTCCGCCCCCCCGTCCCCTACCGAACAACGGTGCAAAGCGGTCATCTCGGACGCGGCAAAGCGGAACTACAGGTCGCCCGACGCCTGTATCCGAATTTCCGCGAACTCAAGGGGGCCGTCTCGACCGTACCGCTCGCCTTGGCCCATGGACTCTCCCAGTACTTGAACAAGTACCCCTTCGGCTGCACGGAACAACTTGTGAGTCGGGCCTTCGCGGCGCTTGTTCTGCGAAAGCGTCCCGCCTTCGTCGCCGGGACGAAGGAAGCGGAGCGAAGCGTCGAGGAGGCGATTAAGATCCTGCGCGCGCGCCAGAATCCCGAAGGAGGGTTCGGCTTCTGGGCCGCGAATTCCCATGTATCTCCGTTCCAGGCGGTCTACGCGATGCATTTCCTGACTGAACTCAAGGACCAAGGACAACCGCTGGGGGGGGACATGATGCTCCGCGCTCAAAGCTACCTCGACCGCCTGGGCGCGAAGGACCCCCGATCCCTCGCGGACGCCCGAGACAGCGCCTACGCGCTCTATATCCTGACGCGAAACGGACAAATTCGCACGCGAGGGATTCAGGCTCTGCATCAGCGCCTCAAGACCGGTTCCTTTAAGGGGTGGGAACTTGATCTGACGGCCGCGTATCTCGCGGCCTCATACTCCCAATTGCGGATGGGCGCAGAAGCGGCGTCTCTCATGTCCCGGATGAAACTCGGCGACGATCAGGAGCCGGATTACGCGAACTACTACGATTCTTTGCGCCGCGACAGCCAACTCCTGTACCTATGGGCGAATCACTTCCCCGATCGTCTGAAGAGAATGGCGGGCGCCGAGCTTCAAGGGATGGCCGACGCGATCGCGAAGGGAAGCTTCAACACAATCACATCCGCCTACACGATCTTGGCTTTCGACGCATACGCGTCCCGCGTCGGAGAACCCGCGGATCAAGGGGTCGGCGTCCATCAGACGATAGGAGATAAGGAGGAGTTTCCCATCCCCTTGGCTCGAGGGCTCCTCCCTGCGTTCGGGTTTTCGGAAAACGCCGACCGTTTGAAATTCGACAATCCCGGACCTCAACCCGTGTTTTATCAAGCCGCGCAAGCCGGTTTCGATCTCAATCCGCCGACCCGCCCCGTCAAGGAAAAACTCGAGGTCCATCGCGAACTCCGCAACGCCGACGGGAAGAATGCCTCCGAAGCCGCCGTGGGCGAGGTGCTCACCGTCGTATTCCGGATTCGCTCCCTCAGCCGGTCGAGTCATTCGAACATCGCCGTCGTGGACCTCCTGCCTTCGGGTTTCGAGCCGATCCGAAATCCCGAGAACCCGGCCTTTGACGGCGCGCGATTAGCCGTCGCGGGTTCGACCTGGCGGCCGGAGCACGAGGACATCCGGGAGGACCGCGTCATCCTTTTCGGATCGGTCGGCGAAGACGCTCAGGAATTCAGGTATTCGATTCGGGCCGTCAACGCGGGGACCTATATTTTGCCGCCCGCCTACGCGGAGTCCATGTACGACCGGTCGGTTCAAGCGCGTTCGGTGGGAGGCTCCCTCACCGTTCGATGAAGCGAAAATGGCTTGCCGCCGCGTTTCTGCCGTTCGCCGTTTGGGCTGCGATCCCGAAGCCCTCCCTGACGGAGGGAATCGGTTTTTCCCAACGGGTCAGCGACCGCGAGGGGACGCTTCTTCGCCTCACGCTGTCTCCCGACGAAAAATACCGCGTTTGGACGCCCCTGGATAAAATCTCTCCCGAACTCCTGAGGGCGACGCTCGAAAAGGAAGACCGCTGGTTCCGTCGGCACCCGGGGTTCAACCCTTTTGCTCTCGTACGCGCTCTGCGGCTCACCTATGGGCGAAAATCCAGAACCGTGGGCGGATCCACGATCACGATGCAGCTGGCCAGAATTCGCTATAGGCTCCGAACCAGAACCCTTCGCGGAAAGATCGCGCAGATTTTCAAAGCGCTGCAAATCGAACGGCACTACTCGAAGGATCGCATTCTCGAAGCCTACCTGAATCTCGCCCCGTACGGCGGCAATATCGAGGGAGTCGGAGCCGCCGCCAGGGTCTATTTCGGAAAGCCCGCGGAATCGCTCAGCGCGGTCGAGGCGGAGATTTTAAGGGAACTCCCTCAAAATCCTTCCCTGCGCGGTCCTCTGCTCGCAAAACGCGAGGATTCAAGGAGCGCGTCCGACCTTCCGTTTTTGGCGCCGCACTTCGTCCGGCGCGTGATCGAGGACGATCACCGCAGGTCCCGCGAGATTTCCACGACGCTCGACCTCGGGCTGCAAAATCTAGTCGAGACCCAACTGCGAAGCTACGTCGAGACGCGGCGCGCCGAGGGCATCGAAAACGCGGCCGCGCTGTTGGTCGAACTCGGCGACATGAGCGTGCGGGCGTCGGTCGGCTCCGCCGATTTCTTCTCGAAGCGGATCTCCGGACAAGTCGACGGGACGCGGGCGCCCCGCTCTCCCGGCTCGACCCTCAAACCCTTCGTCTACGGGCTTGCGTTCGACCAAGGCCTCATCCACGGCGAAACGCTGCTCAAGGACGCCCCCAGCCGTTTCGGCGCCTACGCGCCCGAGAACTTCGACGGCAGGTTTGAAGGTCCGGTCTCCGTCCGCCGCGCATTGCTGCGAAGCCGGAACGTCCCGGCCGTTTTGGTTTCTTCTCAGCTGGAAAACCCCGATTTCTACGACTTCCTGCGTTCCGCCGGCGTCGACCTGCCGAAAGGCCGGGACTATTACGGACTCGCGCCCGTTCTTGGGGGGACGGAGTTGTCGATGGAGCGATTGGCGTCGCTCTACGGGATGCTCGCCTCGAAAGGGCGGCTTCGCACGCTGCGGACCCGTACGGAGGAGGGGCCGACAAAAGGAAAGCGGGTCTTGAGCGAAGAGGCCGCCTACATGGTCCTCGACATCCTCAAAGACGTTCCGCGCCCCCTCCAAGGATTCCGTCGGGAATGGCTCCGAGACGACTCCCCGATTTACTGGAAGACCGGGACCTCGTACGGATTTCGCGATGCCTGGTCCGCGGGCATCGTCGGCCAATACGTCCTGGTGGTTTGGCTGGGAAATTTCGACGGCGCGGACAATCCGGCCCTTGTGGGCGCTACGGCCGCGGCGCCGCTGTTTTTTCGGATCGCGGATGCCTTGAGGCCCCATCTGCAAGAGAAGCATTTGTTGTCGCACGATCGCCTCGCGTCTCTGACGGAGGGGACCGTTTGCGCGCTCTCCGGCAAGAAACCGACGGAGGCCTGCCCCCATACGAAACGGGCGTGGGTGATTCCGGGAGTATCGCCGATCGAGCCCTGCCACGTCCATAAGGTCCTCTGGGTGGACCGCCGAACGGGAAAGCGCGCGTGCCGGCGCTCGCAAACGACCCGCTCCGAGATCTTTGAATTTTGGCCGTCGGACCTCCTTCGGGTATTCGCGCACGCGGGACTGCCCAGGCGCCGTCCGCCCGAGCCGAATGCCGCCTGCGCGTCGGCGTCGTTCTCGCAAGCCGGGGCTCGACCCCGCATCACGTCGCCGGACGGAGTCTCAGCCTATGCGCTTCGGATGCAGGACGGCGGGGGAGAGGGAATTCCGTTGACGGCGGTTTCGGAGGCGGACGCGAGGCAGCTCTATTGGTTCGCCGACGAAGGATTCATCGGCCGGGCGAAGAGCGGGGAGCCGTTGCTGTGGAAGCCGCAAGCCGGACGAACGGTCGTGCGCGTCGTGGACGAGCACGGGCGTTCGGATTCGAGGGCGGTGACGGTCACGTGGGTGAGGTAGGGGCCCAGGGCTTCGCGAGGGAGCTCTAAACCTCGATCGGCGCGGAAGCGCCCAAGGAAGTCAGACCGTGCCGGACGGCATACTTCGTCAGTCCGGCGACCGACGGGATGCCGAGCTTGCGGGACAGGTGCTCTCGGTGGGTCTCGACCGTGCGGACGCTGATGCCGAGACGCCTCGCGACCTGCTTGTTGGCCATGCCCTCCGCGAGCAGGGCCAAGACCTCCCGTTCGCGCGGGGTCATGGGCGCCTTCTCGTCCGCCGTGCGAGGGGCGTCCTCGGAAGAGAGGACGGCGTCGCACATGTCCGGCGGGAAGTACAGACCGCCCTCGTGAACACGGTGGATGGCTTCCACGAGGACGGAGGTGGGCATGTCCTTCATGACGTAGCCGTGGACGCCGCTGCGGGCCATCCGGACCACGTATTCCTCTCCGGCGTGCATGCTGAAGGCGATGATCTTGCTCCGAGGCGAGCGTTGCCTCAGCCGGCGGGCCAACTCCACTCCGCCGAGGCCGGGCAGACTGATGTCGAGCAGGATGACGTCGGGCATCGCCTTCTTAAGCCTGCGCAGGGCTTCCTTCTCGTCGCCGGCCTCTCCCACCACCGCGACGCTGCCTTTAAAGGACAGGCAGGCCCGGATCCCGTCGCGCACAATCGGATGGTTGTCGACGAGGAATACGCGGACCTTCTTTGAAGGGTTCGATTTCATAGAGAGGACTCCTCCGGCCGCGCGAGAGGAGCGCGGACGCTCACCGTCGTGCCGATCCCGGACTTCGAGACGATCTCCATCGTGCCGCCGACCGAATGGGAACGCTCGCGGATATTGCCCAGCCCGATGCCCTTCCTGGGCCGGCGCTTGTCCCGGCGCGTCTTGAAGCCGATGCCGTCGTCGCTCACGCTCAAGGCGAGTTCGCTCCCCTTGCGAGACAGCGTCACCGTGATGGACTTCGCCCGTGAATGCTTCCCGGCGTTATTGAGCGCTTCCTGCGCAATCCGGAAAAACGCCAGCGCCAGGTCGGGGGCGATCCCCTCAGGCACGTCGCGCGTGCGCAGCGTCACGTCGACGCGCGCGCGCGACTTGAACTCGCGGCAAAGGGTGCGCAGCGCGGGCACCAGCCCCAGGTCTTCGAGCTCGGAGGGCATCAGGTTCTGCGAGACGCGGCGGAGTTCCGAGATGGCGTGGTCCAGGAGCCCGCTGAGCTTGAGAATCTCGGCGGCCGCCCGCCCCGCGCTGAGCTTCGCCGTGTGCGACATGGATTCCAGACGGAACTTGACCCCCGAAAGGATCTGGCCCACGCCGTCGTGGAGCTCGCGGGCGACGCGCTTGCGCTCGGTCTCCTGCAAGGACACCACGCGCACGTGGAGCCGGCGCAACTCGCGTGCGGCCACCTTGAGCAGCGAAATATCCCGCTCCGTGGTGAGAAACTCGACCGCGCGGCCTTTGTCGTCGCGCAGGGCCGTCACGGTGATGAGCACGTCGAGGGTGAGCCCGCTTTTGGCGCGGCGCGTGATCTCGGTCGGCTCGCCCTTTCCCGGCGCCGACATGCGCAGCAGGTCCTTGGCCGGGATATGCACTCCGGCGGACTTCAACCGTCCGACGCTCATCGCCAAGGCTTCGGTCTCCGTGTAGCCGTACATCTTCCGGGCGCCCCGGTTCCAGGCGATGAGGCGCCCCTTGAGGTCGCGGATAATCACGGCGTCGTTGGAGTCCCGGACCAAGGACGCGATCCGGAGCAGGGCCTTCTCGGAGAGCCTCTTGTCGTGAATGTCGACCAAGACCATCACGACCCCCAACGACTTTCCGGCGACGTCGTCGGTCTTGCGCCTCTCGGCGCGGTAAGGGCGCAGGAAGAGGTAGTATTCGCGGCCCCGGCTGTCCTGGACCTCGAGCTCCTGGGCGCGGCGGGTCTTGATCACGTTCAAGAGCCGCTGCTTCAGGTCGGGCAGGCGTAAAGAGAGGCCCACGGCCTCGATCGGCTTCCCGATGCGCGACGCGCGGAGCCTAAGCGTCTTCTCGGCGGGCGGCGTGTAGCGGCGGATGGTGAGGTTCGGAGCCAAAAGCACGATCGAGACGTTGATGTTGGCCAGGAGATTGTTGAGGTCGCGGTTGGCCTGGAGCAGAATCTCGTTGCCCCGGCCCACCTCCTCGGTCGACGTCACCAACTCTTCGTTCGTCGATTGGAGCTCCTCCTTCGCGGTCTAGAACTCCTCGTTGACGCTCTGGAGTTCCTCGTTGCTCGACAGAAGCTCTTCATTGGAGCCTTTGAGTCGGGCGTTGGTCATCTCCTGTTCGTCGATGATCACCTTGAGATGCTCGGCGGACACCGCCAAGTCTTCCTTGAGCTCGGTGACGCGACGGCTCTCCTTCCCGTTGCGCGTCCCGCGGGCGGGCTTTGAGTCGGCCGCGATCTCGAGCGGCTCGAAGAGGATGAGAAAGCAGCCCTTGAGCCGCTCGGAGGACTTGACGGGAAGCACTTCGATGCGGGTCCGCCTGGCGCTGCCGTCTCGGTCCGGGGCGCCGATGTTCTTGACCACGGCTTCGCCGGACTTCCTCGCCATGTGGACGGCCGCGCGCAGGTCCAGAAGCAGTTCTCGGGGCGCCATCCCCCTCATGTTCAAACTCGGCTTGCCCGCCGCCGGCCGCAGGAACGGCGAAGAATCGCCGACAAAACGGAGGATCTCCAGGTCGCCGTTGACGATCACGCCGTTGGGCAAATAGCGGGCGGGTAAAACGCTCTCGAGCTCCGCCTGCAGGTCGGCGTGCTCCGGGAGGGGCTTCGTCAGCTCATACGCCTGTCCGGCGCCCAGGAAGGTCGGCTGGGTCTCCAGAAAGCTTCCGGGCTGGACGAAATCGAGCTGGGTCTTGGACGCCGATGTCCGTTCGGAGAAGACCTTCCGCTTGACGCTCAGGGGAGTGAAGCGGCCCGAAAAGTCGCCGACCGCCTCGGAGCGGCCCAGCATGAGGATGCCTCGGGGACGCAGGGCGTACTGGAACACCTGCAGGGCCCTCTCCTGCAGCGACGGGCCGAAGTAGATGAGAAGGTTGCGGCAGCTGATCAAGTCCAGGTTGATGAAGGGCGGGTCCTGCACCAGGTTCTTCGTGGCGAAGATGCAGCGCTCGCGGATCGCGGGGGAGATTCGGTAGCCGTCCGGGGTCTCGATGAAGAAGCGCTTAAGGCGCTCCGCGGAGACTTCGGAGCGGATTTTCTTAGGATACAAGCCGGCGCGGGCGCTCTCGATCACAAGCGGGTTCACGTCGGTCGCGAAGATCTGGAAGGGGGTGAGGGGGGCCTTGGGGCCGAGAGTCTCCACCAGGTTTATGGCGTGGGAATAGGCCTCCTGCCCCGTCGAGCAGCCGGGGACCCATATCCGGATCGGCGCCCGGAAGCTCCGGTTCTTGAACAATCGGGGATAGATCACGCTCTTCAACGCCTTGAAGGATTCCGGCTCGCGGAAGAAGGAGGTGACTGAGATCAACGCGGAGAGGTAAAGCGCATCGAGTTCCGCGGGATCGTCCTTCAAAACGGCGAGGTACTTCTCCGGGTTCCGGATGCGCCGGAGCACCATTCGGCGCTGGATGCGCCGCTTGAGCGTGCTCTTCTTGTACAGCTCGAATTCGATTCCTTTCATCGACCCGAGGTAGGCGAGGATGCGGTCCGGGAAGACGTCGCCTTCAGGCCGCCTCGCCTCTCGCCGCAGGGCGCCGACGCCCCCGGGCGATCCCAGCTTGCGCCCGATCCCGCCGGGAGAGAGGATATGGTCCACGCAGCCGGCCATGGCCGCGGAATGGGGCATGCTGATATGCGCGGCCGTCTTCGGGTCCTGCGCGAAGGTGGTCCCGCCGGCGTCCTTGATGGCCTGAAGTCCGGCGGTCCCGTCGGATCCGGCGCCGGAGAGAAGGACGCCGACGGCGTGCGGGCCCTGGTCAAGGGCGAGGGACCGGAAAAAGCCGTCGATCGGGTTCCGGCGCGCGGCCTTGGGAGAGACGGTCGAGAGACGCAGGACGCCGTTGCGGATGCGCAGGTCGCGGTTCGGCGGAAGGACGAAGATATGGTCCGCCTGCACCTTGTCGCCGCTCTTCACCTCGCAAAGCGGGAGCGTCGTGCAGCGGGCGAGGATCTCGGTGAGGTGGCTCTTGTACTGGGGAGCGAGGTGGGGCACCAGCACGAACGCCATGCCCGGCTTTTTCGGCAGCGCTTTCAAGAGGTCCTCGAAGGCCTTCAGCCCTCCTGCGGAAGCGCCGATCGCCGCCACAGGGAAGGAGCGGGTCCTCTTCGATTTCCTCATAGGCCGACTAAGGGTAGCATATGCCCGAATTTCGCTAGCCCGCGCGATGCGCTTTCCCATTCACGGTCGCCATCGCTTCCAACCGCTGCCGCGCCTCGCGACGCCCTAAGGTCCTTACCACGGCAAACGCCGCCTTCACCTTCCGCCGCGGCGAGGCCTTCTTGTGCTCCCAGAGGAACACGCTATGCCCGCTGACGCCCAGCAGGTTGCCGAACTCGTCCTGCGTCAAGCCGAGGCGCTTCCTTTGCGAGGCGATGATCCGGGAACTCAGTCGTATCCGCTGGGCGTCCTTCTCGGAGACCGCCGGCAGTTTGGCGATGCGCCCGTTGAGGTCGGCCATCAGCCTGCGGCTGTCGCGGCGGAGAGACTCAATGACGCGCTTCTGCTGCGCGACGACGCGCTTGAGTTCCGCGACATCCTTCTTGAGCGGCCGATGGAGCGCCGCCGTCGAGCGGCGAGAAAGGCGCTTGATCTCTTCTTTAAGAACGGTTCCAAGGTTCGGCATGTGGGCACCCCGTAGGATTGCGGCTTTGTGAAGATAATAAATCTTTCCGCGGGGACGGGGACAGGCCCCCTATCGAGAATGACAAGGCCGCGGCGCCGCAAGGTCGAATTCTACCTTCCACCCCCTTCCGGTAAACAGCGCGAGGAATTGGAAATACCGATCCAGCGGGTGAACACGATCATCCGGGGCAAGAGGGGAGTCTCAGCCGAGACCGCGATTCTTCTTTCGCGCTTTTTCAAGATGACCCCCGAGTTCTGGATGAACCTTCAGACGGCTTATTTGCTGGTGGGAAAAAGAGGGCCGAAGCGAGGAGGAAAAACGTAAGAGGAAAAGGGAAACTTTGGTTTGTTTTTAGACTCCTCCCCTGATCGCTGGGGACGATTATTGATGCGGAGGCGGGAAGCTGCGAGCGCTCGAGTTGAAAAGCGAGGCGAAAAGACGCTCTATGAATCGGACTACCTCCTGGGAGTGTTCGATGGGCATCGGATGGGCGGGCTAAGGTTCAAAAGCGACCCGGATGGCCCTTTCTTGAATGACAACAAGAAACTCGCATCTCCCCCGTGGACATCCTTGCGAGAACTAGAGCATGCCAGCCTTGAATTGGAGAGAGAGGATGCCGTTGATGATCCGGATTACTTGAAGTGGCTGGACATGTTGATGGTGCGGGGCACGACAACGGTGATGCGAGCTATCTTGAGCTCGTCGAATTTATCGTTCGAAATGGGGCTCGGGTCAGCGAGGATTTAGAGGAGCTTTGGAGAAGGGTTGTTTTCTACATTTGCGTTTCCAATACTGATGATCACTTGAGAAATCACGGGTTCCTGCTATCTGATCAAGGCTGGGAATTGTCCCCTGCATACGACATCAATCCCAACCCCGCCGGAGCCGGCCTGAAACTGAATATTTCGGAAACCGACAACTCGTTGGAACTTGAAGTCGCCCTTTCCGTGATCGAGCATTTCAGGGTGACTCGACGCAGGGCTGATGAAATCGTAAACCGGATAAAGGGTGCGGTATCTCAGTGGGAGAAGGCAGCCAAAAAAATGAATTTATCCGCGAAGGACCGAGATATGATGCGCCCGGCGTTTTCGGCCGCGCGAGAGCACTAGAATTCGAAACCAACCTTGAACTGCCGCGCTCAGACAGACAATTCCCTCAGCAATCCCTCCCACTCGAACAGCCCTCGTTTAATTGCTTCCTGCGCAAGCTCACAGGAGCGAATCGGCGAACGCGGACTCCGAAAACTCGTAATTTCTCCTGGATAAACCCTCGACGAATTCCTGGGCCGGGGGTACACTCAGCGAAGGAGGTGGAACGCTGCCGATGCCGAAGAAGATCCGCGTCGCCGCGCACGGATTCGTTTGGCTCAGCCTTCTCTGGTGCCTCGCCGTTTTCCACCGTTTTGGCGCCCTTGGAATCGTCCCCGGTCCACCGAGCGAGACGACGCTGTCGCTCGCGGCGACCCTCGTGCAATTTCACTGGTTCTCCGCCGCGGTTCTAGGACTCCACGCGATGGCGCTCCTCTGCTCGGTCCCGGTCGAAATTCCTCGCCTCCGCCGCTCCCCGGCCGGGATCGGGCTTGCCGCGCTCGGTCAGTTGGTTCTGTGCGTGCTCGGGGCGTTTTCGGTCGGACCCTATTTCCTGCCCGCGGCGGCCCTCCTGGCCGCCGCGAGCGTGACTTCCTCGCTCGAATCGTCCGCCCCGGCCGGCCGTCTGCGCCGCGCGCTGCAGATCCTCGGGACGGCCCTGGCGGTCGGGCTCTTGCTCCTCTTTTTCAAGGGAGTCGGTACGCGCGTCTTGCCGTCGCGGCCCGAACGCGGGGCGGTCGCCACCGCGGCGCTTGTCCGGACCCGACCTGCCGATCCTCCGACAAGAGCACCCGATTCCATCAAATACCTGGCGATTTCCGAATACGCCCCTCTCCCGAAAACGATCCTGCGCGCGCTCGAGACCGAGGGCTGCCGCGTTCCGCAGCCGGACGGCAGACTTCTGCGACGGTATGAACCGGCCAACATAACCGTCGCGAATCTCGTCGATCCCGACCGCTACGACTGGATCGTTCTCTGCAGCGTCGACGACGTCTCGTCGATCCGCGTCTTCTGGGGCAAGGACGGATCGGCGCCGACCGCGTGCCCGGGGAAGATCGCCGAGGCGCCGGACGCCAATTATCAACAAAATGTCGGGGGAAGACCGGCGTTCTCACGCCATATCGCGCGCATCACTCCGGAGAAAATTCGAGAGCGGCTCGATGGGCTCGGCGAGCCGGGACCGGGATTCGCGCTCGAGCACGAGGGGATCGAGGATGCGTTCATGGGGAAGGGGTCGACGATTTGGTATTGCCGGGACGGGAAGTGGCACGCCATGCTCGGCGCCGATTGAGCCGGACCTCTCGAGGGGGTGTAGAGAGGCTTCGAGCAATCGGCCTCGGGAGGTAAAATGAGGGGCCAGCTTTCCATAAGCCTTATGGAACAGCGGATCTTCCTGATCCGGGGGCAAAAAGTCATGATTGATCGGGATTTAGCGGAACTCTACAGGGTGCCGACATTTGTTCTGAACCAGTCGGTCAGACGAAATCGAGCCAGGTTTCCGGATGGCTTCATGTTTCGCCTATCTAGGGAGGAGGCGCGGGAACTGATAACCAACTGTGATCGGTTCGCCACTCTGAAGCACTCCGTGGTCGCTCCCTGGGCCTTCACGGAGTACGGCGTCGCCATGCTGTCCAGCGTTCTTCGAAGTAAGCGTGCGATCCAGATCAACATCCAGATCATTCAGACTTTCATCCACATGCGCCATTGGGCCCTGACGCATAAGGAATTATCTCAGAAGATCAACGAAATTCGATTGGCGAGGAAATTCGGTCTGCGCCCATTTTCCGAACGCATTCTCATTTATAGCACGGACCTTATCTCGCTAGACTCTGCCCCGCCAAAACCCCGGCCGGCGCGAGAGATGGGCGACGGCGAAGACCACAATCGAATCCGCATGCGCGGAATATGCGATCGCATAGGGAAACCGAGGAAGCAGGCACCGTCTCACCCCGAGTCTCTTCGCGACGCCCGGCCACGCGGGCCACAGGGCGGGAGTCTCCCGAAGCAGCGCCAGGGACCGATCCACTTCGACCAGCAATTGCGCGCCCAGGCCGATTTGTCGGGACTCGTACCAATCCAGCGCGGCCTGAAGTTCTTGCTCGGCGTCAGGATGGAATTGAAACCCCGTCACTCAGCGGGCTTCTTAAGGCGGGCCTGCATGCGCTTGCGGGATTTCTTCCAATCGACTAGCTGGACGGCGCCGTCGTGCACCTCGTCGGCGCGCCGTGCGACTTCCGCGGTCCATGCGGCAGACGCGCCCTCCTCGGAAGGCCCGTCCAGACTCGTGATGATCCGCCGAGCGATCGAGGCGCGATCCGCAGCGGGAAGATTCAAGACCGAAGCGAGAAGTTCTTTTCGGGTCATGGCTTCCTTTATTATAGCGTGCGTATACGCAGCCCGCCATGCCCTTCCTCGGCGGCAAGGCGGGTGCCCACAGGAACAAGCAGGCGGATTGCCGAAGGCGAGTCTCCGGAAAACATGGAAGCCGCCCTCACAAAAAGTAAAGGCGGCTTCTATGCTTTTTAAATGGCTCCCCTAGTAGGACGAAAAGGGGAACGCTCAAAACCGTTGTTCATATCGGTGGAATTCTTCCAGCGGATCTGAGCGCGGCCTCTCTCGGGGAGCGGATTCGCTTTATTCGGCGGCGTTTGGGGTTTTCGTACTTGGAGTTGGCGCGCCGCGCCGGCATTGGGTGCAACACGCTGACTCGGCTGGAGCGGGGGG
>PFUL01000007.1 GCA_002790095.1 Elusimicrobia bacterium CG_4_9_14_3_um_filter_62_55
GCATCCCTACTCGGGTCTGCTACGGGGCGTCTCGGCACTTACCCCGGCGGGACTTTCACCCGCTGGCCAGGCACAGCTTTCAGGGCACGACATAGCGGCAGTATAGAAAAGTAGACTCTTGGGATCATGGCGGATTCCAAGCACAAAGGCCGCGTATTGATCGCCGATGACGACGAGGCGTGGGCCGGCGTCTGCCAAACCGCGCTCCGTCGTCTCGGCTACGAAAGCGTCGTCGCGTTCAGCCGCAAGCAGGCCCTCGAACACGTCGACCGCAACGGTTTTTTCGACTTCGCCCTCGTCGATCTTAATTTCCCGAGTGAAGAGGACGGCGCCGCGGTGATTTACGGAATCTCGCAGGCGAGCCCGGAAACCGACCCGATTCTCATGACGGCGACGCCCACGTTGGGGTCGGCGATCGATATCCTGCGCGAAGGCGCGAGCGACTACATCATCAAACCCTTCACCGAGGATTATCTCGGAACCATCCTCGAACGCTGCCGTACGGCGCGAGCCGCCCGAAAGGACCTCGACGTGGCCAACCGGCTGCGCGAAGAACTGAAGGCGGCGTACGGGGAACTCCAGGAAACCGAGCGCCTCAAAGACGCGTTTCTCTCCCGGGTCAGCCACGAACTCAACACGCCGCTCACCTACGTTTCGATGGCGGTCGGCCTGCTCGAAGAACAGATGGAGGATCGCGACGATCCCGATCTCTCCCGCAATATTTCGAGAGCCCGGGAAGGCGTCGAAGGGCTGCACAAGACCATCAACGACCTGCTTGCCTTCGTTGATTTGCAGAAACCCGACCTGGAATTCGTCAAACGTCCCTTCGATCTCGGAGCGCTTCTTGACGGGGTGATCGGCAAGCACCGCCGACTCGCGCAAGCCAAGAAGCTTCCTTTGTCTTTAGTCGCCGCTCCCGGGATGACGATCGAGGGAGACGCGCTGCTGCTGGAACGGGCGTTCGGACAACTCGTCGTCAACGCGCTCAATTTCAACCGCGAGGGGGGATCCGTCGACGTCCTCGCCAATCCCAAGGCCGACTGGATCACGGTGCGCGTCGTGGACCGCGGCAAGGGGATCCCCGCGGACAAGATCGGACGGATTTTCGAATCCTTCTACCAGGCCGCCGATTACCTCACGCGGGAGGTCGGCGGCTTGGGACTCGGCCTCTCGATCACCAAGCGCATCATTGAAGCGCACGGCGGGGTAATCGGGGTCGAAAGCGCGGAAGGCCAAGGGACGACCGTCAAGGTCGAACTTCCCGCGGCGGGAACGTCCCCGTCTCTCCTCGTCACGGACTAGATCAGATCAGGCCGAGCGCCCTGGAAAGGGCCTCGAGTTCGCTCTCAGGAATCGGCGGGGAGACGATGCGCAGCACGCCCGGCTGACTTCTCAGGATCGCCCCTTCCCCATTCGACACGAGAAATTGCGGGACCCCGCCCTTTAACGGGACGGTCCCTTCGGGATCCATCAAAGTGTCCGGTCCGAAACTGCTCGCGTAATCGCGCACCTCCGCCGGACGGTCGCGGCCGATGACGATGCGGGTCGCGATCCCGCGCTCGGCGAGCCATGGGCGAAGCGCCTTAACCAGATCCGTCGACGCCCGGCAGACCCCGCACCACGGCGCCAGATACACGGTCAAGCAGCGGGCGGTCGGACAGGAGCTTAACGAAGCGGCTTCCCCGCCCCCGACCGTCGGCAAAGACATTTCACCGAAACCGGAGCGGGCGGGAAGGAGATTCGCGCCGCGCTGACGGGCCGCGACGAACAGTCCTCCAAGAACGACTGCGGCTCCGATTAAAACCGCCCACTGCGACCGGTCGCTTTTCTTCACTCCCGCATTATAACCGGAAATTTAGAGGCCCGCCTTCTCCCGTTCCGCGACCTTCTCGATGTCCGGAACCTTCATCCCCCATTCGCCCACCGGGGTATCGTTCTCGCGAACCCTGCAGTTCTCATCGGCGGCGCACTCGGAAACACCTTCGTCGGCGACCCGCATTTGTTCGCCCCGCACCGTCATCCCTTCGGAAATCCCAGCCGGAGACACCCGCATTTGCTCGCCGCGCGCGTCGATGCCGGCGGTCGAGGAGTCTCCCACGCGCATTTGCTCGCCCCTCGCGGAAAGACCGCCCACGACGCTCGCGGGCGTGACGCGCATCTGCTCTCCCCGAACGGATGGAACGATCCGATCGACCACCTGCGCCGCGACCGCGCGGCGGACGGCTTTTCGGTCCTCGGGGGCCAGCGCCTTGTACGCTCCGATATAGATCGCGACCGCCAAGGCCACGCCGAATAAGCGCACGGCCCAAGACGGAATCTCGATTCTGCCGTCGAGGAGTTTCATGTTCGTTCCTTAAGTATGTTCGTGATTCGCCGTTAATTCAATCCCAGTTCCGCGAACCTCTCAAAACCCTGCTTCATAAATTCCTTCAAGTCCGGGCCCATCTGCTGCCCCTTCTTCTTCGCCTGCTTGGCGCCCGCAGGAGCATCACCGTCCGACGGATCGCCTCCCATCTGCTGACCGGGAGAACAATTCTCGGGATGCTCCGCGGAGCATACGACTTTCCGACCCTCGCGGTCGGCGGCGGAAATGCCGCTCGGAGGACGCGCGTCACCCGCGTTCGGGTCAAGACTCGTCAGCAGCCTGCCCTTCGCGCCTTTCGTGAGATCGCAAAGCTCGGGATTCGCCTCGCAGGCCTCCTGTTCGGCGCTTTTCGCGACCTTCATTTGGCCGTTAAAATCGCATTTCATGCCCGGGGTCGGGACGCAGATGTCCCACACCCATTTCCCGTTTTTCTTGACTCGGATCGGGGTTCCGACTTCCCGGCCCTCGAGCCCGTCGTCCTTGGTGTTGACCGCCGCGAAAGCGGGAGCCGCGAAGGCCGCGATCAAAACCGCGGCGAGCGCATTATAAAGGTACTTGTGATTCATCTTCATTTCCTCCACCTGTACTTTCAGGATGCCGAAAAGCACGGCCCAAAGCCACCACCCTAGGGCCCCCCGAAACCTAGGCCTAAAGGGAAGTTTTTCTTGAGAATAAAGGCTTCCTACATCATGACGAATCCGCGCAGAGACGCTTCTGGAGCAAGGGACGCAGAGGGGACTAGGTCTTCCCGCACAGGCCCCCGGACTTAGCCCCGGCTACGATAAAAGCAAGGCGGATCTCACAATCGCCGCTTGGAGGTGGGAAATGTTCAATAGAAAACAAGTCATTTCGGCGATTGGAGCGTTCGTTCTAGCGACGGCGTCAGCGAGCGCCGAGGATTTCGGGTCTTTCAGCATCGGCCAAGGCGCCCTCGACGCGATCGGGTCGATTAAGAAGGAGTCCAAGACGCTGCAAAAGAAGAAGAAAGGCGAATTCAAACAACGGGCGCAGCAGGCGAGAAAGGCGAAACTGAAAACCCGACCCGGCGGCGGCGGCGGAATCGACGCCTGCGTCCCGCTCAAAAAATGGAAGGAAGGATCCTCGGAGCCCACCGCGCCTCGGGAAGAGCCGACCGAATCCCCGAGCAAAACCAGCCCGCGGCGCCCGGCGGACGGGAGCGAACACGGAGAACCGATGCAGGACGCGATCAGCGACGGCGCTTCAGGAGGGGGCGGTCGCTGCGCGGTACGTTCAGGGACCAAGTCCGGGGCCGTCAAACCCTCGAAGAATATGCCCTCCGCGCCGCTGCCTAACGGCGATTGACCTGAATCTACAGGAAACGACCCCGCCGGGTATCCCCACCCGGCGGGGTCTTTCTTTTGTGGTAATATTGAGCCATGGCTAAATTCGCGGACGTTCTGCGCCACGCTCGCGAGCAGGCGGGCTACACTTCCTCAAGGGGCTTCTACAACCGCAACGGCGGCACGAAGTTCTTCGGGTGTACCTACCGGCATTATTTGAACGTCGAAAGCGGCAAAACCATGCCCAGCGGCAAACTGATCGACCGCATCGCGGTCGCGCTGGGACTTTTGGTCGACCGCGACCGCGCACGCGCCTTCGTGCTCGGGTACCTGAACTCGACCGCGGAATCCGAAGAACTCGTCAATCTGATCGTTCAGACTCTCGGACCGGCGCCGGACAAGTTCAAGACCGCGGAATCCCCGCTGGTGGATTCCATGGCCCGCGTGAACAAGGCCCATACCTTCGATCTCAGCCGCGAGCAGAGCGAGTGGCAGTGCAAATCTCCCGAGAATTATTGGACTTTCACGATCATTTCGCACGACAAGGGCGCCTGGGACGCCGGCACGATCGCGGACGCCACCGGCTTCGATAGAAAGAAGATCGAAAGCGCGCTGAAGGACCTGCTGAAATTTAAGCTCGTCAGGAAGCAGGGCAAGGACGCCTACGCCTGTCCGCACGCGGGGAAGGTGTTCCAGCACCCCGACAGCAAGATCTACTCGATGGGCTTGAGCGCGCTGCGCGATTACCGCAAGGACATGGCCGAGAAGAACGGCGAGACCTTGATGCGCTACCACTTCTTCTCCCGCGCTCCGGAGTCGGAACTGCGGCACTACTTCCAGTACCTGATCAAGTCCGTTCAAGGCGCGGAGGTCTGCTCGACGATGGAGAAAGGTCCCGACACGACCTTCTTCGAGATCGAGACCAACGTCCGGAAAGTCCTGCCCTTCTAGCGGGGCGGAAGCCCCGCTGTGCCGGCTTTCACCGGGGCTACAAGGACAGCCGGCGAAGCTACTTAATCAGGGCCTGAACTTCTTTAAAGCGCGGGTGCTTCGCGTCGCCCATCCATTCAAACAACGCCGTCTCGACGCAGGAGGGGATCGCCCCGGACGAGCGCATCTTCGCCAAGCCCGCCTCGCGGTTCGACGCCGCGCGCGAAGCGATCGCCTCTTCGATCAAGTGCACTTGATGGCCGGACGCGAGCAGTTGGTGAACGGTTTGATTGACGCAGACATGCGTTTCGATGCCGCAGACGACGACCTGCCGTCGGGCGAGCGCGTCGACGCGCGCGCGGATCGCCTCGTCGCCGAGACAGCCGAACGCGGTTTTTTCGAGGACCTCGACTCCCTCGGGATACGCGGCGACGAGTTCCGCCGTCGTGCGCCCGAGCCCTTTTGGGTACTGCTCGCTGACGATCACGGGAACGCCCAACAGCCCCGCGGCCTTGAGCAGGATCTTCGATTTCGCGATCACGCGGCCGCAGCCGTCAATGATCGGGACGAACTTCTCCTGAATGTCGACGACAAGCAGAAGGCTGGTCTCGGGGCGCAGCATGCGGTTTTCCATGCCCCGATTATAGCGCTTCCTTAGTCGTTCAGTTCCGGCGGCGGCTCGAAGCGGCGGCGCGTGCGGCTCATGCCGGCGACGAGTTCGGCGTCGTCCATCTCGCGGTTGTAGGCGAAGCGGCGGTCGACGTCCTTCTCGCCTTTCTGTTTTTTGTCGACGCGGACGTAGAACTCGGCGGAGAGATCCATCGGATCGACGAGTTGGACGAACACCTTGAGAATCGAATCGTAGGCGAGATCCGACTTCGCCTCCCCGCCCAGCACTTTCGCGAAAAGTCTCGCCCGCTCGTCGGGATCGTTCGCCGCACGCACCTTCGCGAGATCGCGCAGGATGTCCGAAGCCTTCTGGGCGACCCAGTACACGTCCTGGCGGTCGTTCTGGCCGCCCTTGCCGAAAACCGACCCGCCGACCGCGCGCACGACCTTGTTGGTGTTGTAGCGCAGTTTGCTGTCCGGGCCGATCTGACCCTGACGGATCAATTCCATCATGATCCGCTGATCCTGGCCGCTCAACGTGTTGGCGTAGGCCTTGAGCACCGTGTCGGCCGGGGCGAACACGACGTCGCGCACGGCCTTCGCGCCGAAGGCGAGGCTGAAGGTCATCACGCCGCGCTTGTAGCCCTTCGCGGTCCTGGTATTCTCGAAGCCCTTGCCGTTGCTCCGAGGCCCCCGGCGCTCGTTGTAAAGAGAGCCCTTCGGGAACAGGTCCTCCACCGGGAGGCGCGTGCGCGCGTTCGTCCCGGCCCCGGCGACGCCGGCATACTTCATCACCTCGTCGGCCTTCTCGACCATGCCGCGCGCGGTCGGAGCGCCTTTGCGCAAAAAGCCCTCCTGATGCACATACACCGCGACCGGCTCGGACTGCGCGCCGGTGGCGTCTTTAAAGGTGAAGACCTGCGCGGTCTTCTGCTCGTTGTGCTTGACCCACTGGCCCAAGAAGGGGATATCGAACCAGGCGGTTTCCCCGCCATCGTTGACGCGGTGGACGCGGACCTCGGTCCCTTCGTCGTCGGCGATCACGTAGCGGTCCTTCTCGACCCCGTCATGCGAGCGGTGGTCCACGAGAAACGGAAGCACGAAGCGGAAGTTCCCGGTGTCGCGCTCGTACTCATCGAGACCGGCGAAACTCGGATCGCGGCCGACGGTCTCCCCGTATTTACGGGATATATCGTCGAGCTTCTCGCGCGCATTGCGGTCGTCGCGCAGAATCTTGACGCTGTTGCTGACCATGCGGCGCAGCACGCTGAGCGTGTGCAGGTCGCCGCGCAGCACCTGCATCAGCTGCTCCATCTGCCGGTCGTCGCGGGGATCGAGGATAAACTCCAGAAGGAGACGATTGCCGTCGCGGTTCTCGTGAGTAAGCCCGAGCTGCACCGCGGTGTATTGGTTAAGCTCCCGGGCGATCTGTCTGTCAATGAGCCCGACGAGCTGTTTGACCAGGAATATCTCGACGCTGGGGAGCCCGAACGCCACGGCCGGCACATAGTGGACGACGCTGCCTCCCTTCGTAAGGATCTTGGCTTGCTCCAGCCGGATGCGAAAGCGAAGCTTGTCTTCGGACATGCGGTAGAGAGAGACCGTAGCCGAACCTTCCTTATCGCGGCCGAACTCGATGGATACCGGCATGTCCTCGTTGGCGTAGCCGACGCCCGCTCCGAAGCCCATGCGCAGGTAGATCGGCATCTTCCACACTTCGCCGACCGCCATCTGCTGCACGCGCTCGGTCTTCGCGGGGAGTATCGTCTTAAAGTCCCAAACCTTCAGAAGCGTCCCGAGCTCATCGCAGGACTTCTTGCCCGCCAGCGGCCGAACGACGATGGACTCCCCCCACCACCGGGCGCCCAGGCGCAGGGAGACCGGCACATGGTCGACGATATCGAGCAGTTTTTCGGAATGCGTCAGAGACAATTCGATCTTCGCCCGATCGACGATCGCGAAGGTACCGGTCGGGTAGCGGCGCAGGCGCCGGTTGACCTCGATGCCGGTCTCGCCGTATTCGGCGATGTCGACCTTCTGTTTCAGCTTGAGCTTGAGGGATTTGCAAACCTGATCGAAGGCCCGGTCGTTGAGCCGGTCCCAGAACCGGTCGTCGTCTCCCGCCGCCGGGTCCGAATCTCCCAAATCGTCATCGGGCTCGAGCGACACCCAGTCGGATCCCGGAACCGGCACGCCGCGCAGATTGCCGTTCTCGCCGACCGCGAAGCCCCGCACCGGGGAGGCGCCCGCGGCTTCTGACAACGCCTCCTCCAAAGACGCCCCCTGCCCATCGAAGGCGGAGCCCATCGCGTCCTTCTCGATCGCGGCCCGCAGCGGCGCGGCAAAAGTGAGGGAGACGGCTAGAAGGGAGGAGAAAATCTTCAACATCGGGGGATAGGCCTCGGCCGAGGTGTCGGCGTTTAGAGGTTAATAGTAGCACAAGGGCCTAGGTTAAGTCTAGGCCCTTCCTGGGCGAAACGGATTGCGGCGCCCACGCAGGCGCAGGAGCGTCCAGCCGACGAGAAAGAAAAACAGCAGCAGCCACACCAGCGCGCAGGCGGGCGCGAGCACCATCGCCGCGTCGGGGCCCAACGCCGCCGCCGCGGAAAACACGGCGAACGCGCCCACGGCCCCCGCCGCCGCCGCCCACAACCCTTCCTTCGTGTAAGCAAGAGTCCCGCGCGGGAAGATCCAGTCCCCGAACCCCAACCCCTCGTTGGGAAGAACCTTCGCAACCGCCTTCTTGATCGCGCCGGCCGCCCCCTTATGCTCCCGTCCCTCGCTCAACCCGGACAGGAAACCGTTGAGCTTCATGCCCTCGTAGCGCACGCAGGCGAGATACGGGCGTCGGCTCCAACCCCCGTTTTCCTCCGCGGCCAGCGCGCCGTGGTAGTAGAAGCGCACGCGGCATTCCGTGTCCTGCTCCGTGCGCGCATACACGAAGCCGCGAATCGTCTTGGTGGAAAAGGGCAGCGGATCGGAACGCTCGCCGGGGAGACGATTCGCGTCCAGCATCTCCCCGTCGATCACGAGCGCGGTGTCGGTCAGGCCGTAGCCCTCGCGCAGCCGCCCAAGCGCCTCGGCGACCCGCCGCGAACCGCCCCAGCCGTCAAAGCGCAGCGCGAAGGTCGTCCACGCCTCGGGAACCGGCGCGAGCGTCCGTTCCCCCCCCGCCTTTGGCGGCCAAGTGGGCGCGCCCGCCGCCAGAAACGACCAAGGCTTCGGCCGGCAAAAGCCGCAGCGCCGCGAGCAGACCGTAAGCCATGTGCTTGTGCCGCTCCGAATCCGGGCCCCCGTCGAAAAGCGCGGCATAGGGATCGTCGACCCACTCGCGCCGGAGCGGATTGCCGTCGAAGCTGAACAGCAACACCCCGCCGTCGGATTTGAGTTCGATCCGGGCCGCCTTCGAAAGCACCGCGGCCCGCACCCAACTCAGAAGAAAGGACTCCGGCGAGCCGCTCTGGAAGAGCTTGAGCTTTTCCAGCATGCGGGCGCGGTCCACCTGAAAGGAACCTGAGGAAATCAGCAGTTCCTCGACGCCCTCGGGCAAATCCGGAGCGCCGCGGTAATTCTCGCGGGCGGCGTAGCGTTCGTGCTCGAAGGCCTCGGCATCGAGGTCGGGGATGCGCCGCGCGCCCAACGCGGCCAAGCGCCGCCAGGGCCAATCGAGCCACAGCAAAAACGCCGCCGGTGGACCGCCCAACGCCAGCCACAGGTTCGCCTCAGCGGAAGCCGCCGCGGGATTGAAGAAGACCCCCGCGTACAGGAGTACCCCCATCCCCAACGCCCAATCCCGGGCCCACGCCGCGCGGTCCCGGGCTTGGCGCGCGTTGGGCGCGTCGAACACCCACACCGGCCCGCACAGCGCGCAGCCCAAAAAGACGACGGCGCAAACGACATAGAGCCAAAATGACTTCGGCCCGAGAGCCTCGTAGTCCGTGCGCGCGGCATAGGCCGCGAAGAAAAGCGCGGCGCCTGAAATCGCCCGCGCTCCCTCGATGGCGGAAGCGCCGGGCGCCTTGTTTTCCATCCCGTATCTCAACGCCGCTCCCGCGCCCGCCGCGCCAGCGGCGAGTCGTCGCAGTCCTTCAAACGGGTCCGGGCCGCGGCCGACAAAGTCTTCTCGATCTCCGGAAAAGCCCCCAGCACCGCGCGATCGGCCAAAGAATCGCCGCGGCAGGCGCGAGCCGCGAGCGCCTCGACCGCCCAGTCCGGCAGGCCGCCGCGCGCGAGCCGTACCCCCGAACGAAACCCGCCCGAGAGCGCCTCCCCGTCGAGCGCGGCCGCAAAGCCCGCGCGGTCCCCCGCGCGGGCCGCCTCGGCGGCCCGGTCCAAATCCCGGCGCAGCGCCTCGAAGCTCAGCGCCGCAACGCGCACTGAGACCGCCGCGAGCTTCTCGCGCCTGGCGGCGGCCTCGGCGGCCGGGATCGGCGGCGGCGCGAAAGACGCCGGCCCGGCATTAAAGCCCTCCTCGATCGCCTTCAGCCGCGGCTCCTCCTCGACGACATGCTGCGCGCGGCAGAAGGCCAAGGCCTCGCGTTCAAATCCCGACACGCCCAAAAGAGTCCGGCAAAAGGGTTTTAAGTCCGCGCGCTCCACCCGCGCGCCGCGCGTAGATATGTCCGCTCTCCAGCACGACTCGATGCTCGGAGACCGACGGGACCGGTCCCCGGGCGCAGCCGGCCAAGAGAAGCAGCGCCGTGCTCAGTACGCGAACCATCGTACCCCCTTGGAATCGGTATGCGTGCAGTTCACGAACATCGTTCCGTAATCTTCGTCCGCAGGATCGGCGATGAACAGCCAGCCCCCTTGATCGTTGAGGTCGCTTTTGCCCAAACCCAAAACCACCGCGTTCGAGTCCGGGTGATATTGGGGGGTTTTCGCCTTCGGCAGTTCCGCGAGGTACCGGCCCTCGAGCGTCAACAGGGCCGGATGCGCCGGGTAGACTCCCCGCGTATCGCCGTAGAAGATAGACAGCGCCGAGCGGACGGCCCCGAGATTTCCCTTCGTGGCGCCCTCGTTGGACTTGCGGATCAGTTCGGCGAATTTCGGCATCGCGATCGCGGCGAGGATGCCGATGATGGCGACGACGATCATGCCCTCGTGCTGTCGGCCCCGGCGATCTTTCCAGACGCGCAGTAATTCCCGCATGCGGGCTTAGCATAAGGAAGAGACGACCGCTTTGCCAGCGCTCAGCGGCAGTAGCTCTGCTCGCGGAACATCCTTCCGCAGACGCTCGTCGAACCGGCGCGGCAGTCGTTGGCGTTGTGCGAGGTGTAATGCGGCCGGTAGCGGCACTCGCGGCGCGGGGCCTTTCGCACGGTCGCGGTGAAATCCCCCTCCGCAACCCGAGACCCGCCCTTCTTCATGACGAAATGCACCGCGTTCGCGCCGTAATCGAGCAGCGGGCGCTGCAGAAGCGTCGCGATCCAGAGATTGAAATGCCCGGAACTGCGGCCTAAGTCCGCGTCGTAGCCGCCCTTCTTGCTGCGGGTCTTGCCGTTTTCCCAGCGCGCGCTCAGTTCCACCGCGTCGGCATCGACCCCCGCGGGTCCCGTGAAGCGGACATGATCAAAGGGCTCTAGGATCTCGTCTCGGCAGCGGAAGGAAGCGAACTCGCTGCGGCCGTTGTCGAAGCAGGTCACCGAGACCTCTCCGTACAGCGGCGTCGCGTCGAATTCGTTGCCGGCGTCGAAGCCGACCCCGGCCGAGTCGAACACCGGTCCCGAGGGCGGGGCCGGGCTGCGGTCCTCGGCGACGGCCGTGCGGGCGGTTTTCAGCGCCGCGGAGGCGTCGAACGCCCGGGCGGACGGGACCGAAAGGAAAAGGGATGCGGCGAGAATGCGAAGGACCATAAAAGCACCTCCAAGGCGGATTAGGTCTAAAGACCCGCGTTTAGTGTAGGAAATTTGGACTAGAGTACAGCCCACCCCCGGGACCCGAACGGACGTCAATCTGTTAGAATGGGGGCGCCGCATGAGCGCTTATTTCGCCAGACGCTTTCTTTTAATCCTCCCCACCTTCCTTGGGGTGACGATGATGGTCTTCGCGGTGACCCGCTTCGTCCCCGGGGGACCGGTCGAGCGGATGATCGCCGAGGCCCAGTCGATGCAGGGCGACCAGGTCCGAGACAGCGGAAAGGTCGGACAGGCCGCGCTTTCCGAAGAACAGATCCAGGATCTTAAGGAGTACTACGGCCTCGACAAGCCGGTGCTCGTGGGCTACGTCCTCTGGCTCAAGAAGATTCTCGTCCTCGATCTCGGCATTTCGACGCGCTACAACGAGCCTGTCTGGGACCTGATCAAGGGCCGCTTCCCCATCTCGATCTTCTACGGCACCGTGACGATGGTGCTCACCTACATGATCTGCATCCCGCTGGGGATTCTCAAGGCGATCAAGCACAAGACCGTGATCGACAACATTTCTTCGATCTTCGTTTTCGTCGGCTACGCGATCCCGAACTACGTCGTGGGCATCCTCATGCTGGTGCTGTTTGCGTCCTATTGGGAGATTTTCCCGATGGGCGGCTTCACCAGCGAGAATTTCGACGAACTGAGCCGCTTCGGACAGATGCTCGACATCCTGCACCACGCGGTGCTGCCGCTGACCGCCTACATGGCGGGCAGTTTCGCGGTGATGACCTTCTTGATGAAGAATTCGCTGATGGACAACCTCGCGGCCGACTACGTCCGCACCGCGATCGCCAAGGGCAACGACTTCCGCGGCGCGGTGCTCAAGCACGCCCTGCGCAACAGCCTCATTCCGATCGCCACCCATTTCGGCAACAACGTCTCCATGATCCTGATGGGCTCCTTTCTCGTTGAGACGATCTTCAACATCAACGGCTTCGGCCTGCTCGGCTTTGACTCCATCGTCGAGCGCGACTACCCCGTCGTGATGGGCATCCTCGTGATCTCCTCGCTGCTCTTTTTAGTCGGGAACATCCTCTCCGACATCTGCGTGGCGGTCGTCGACCCGCGGGTGCAGTTCAAATGACGACCCTCCCGCTCGATCCGCTTACCCGCAAGAAGATCCACCGGTTTCGCTCGATCAAGCGCGGTTACTACTCCGCGATTTTTCTGGCCGCGGCGATTTTGCTCAGTTTCGGCGCCGAATTGTTCGTCAACAGCCGCGCCCTAATCGTGCGCTACGAGGGACGGTTTCATTTCCCCACCTACGGTTCGATCCTCCCCGGAACGACCTTCGGCCTGGACTACCGCTACGAGACGAAGTACCGCGAACTTAAAAGGAAATTCAAGGCGGAGGGTCGCGGCAACTGGGTGCTGCTGCCGCCGGCGCCCTACAACGCCTACGAGAACGACCTGACCGAAGGCATCTACCCGCCGACGGCCCCGGACGCCGGGTCCGGACATTGGCTCGGCACCGACTCGACCGGCCGGGACGTGCTCGCGCGCCTCGTCTATGGTTTTCGCACCGCGATCGTCTTCTCGATCCTGCTGCTTTTGTGCAACTACACCATCGGGGTCACGATCGGCTGCGCGATGGGCTATTTCGGCGGGAAATTCGACCTGTTCTTCCAGCGCATCATCGAGATCTGGGCGAACGTGCCGTTTCTCTACATCATCATCATCGTCGCGTCGATCATGATCCCGAATTTCTTCACGTTGATGATGATCATGCTCTTCTTCGGCTGGATTCAGATGACCTGGTACATGCGCACGGCCACCTATAAGCAGAAAAGCCGGGAATACGTGCTCGCGGCCCGCGCCATGGGCGCCTCGGACCCCTACATCATCTTCCAGCACATCATCCCGAACACGATTTCAATCATCGTCACCTTCATGCCGTTCTCGATTTCCTCCGGCGTGGTCGTCTTGACCTCGCTGGACTACCTCGGTTTCGGCCTGCCGGCGCCGACGCCGAGCTGGGGGGAACTGCTGCGGCAGGGAACCTCGAATCTCGACGCCTTGTGGATCGTCTCCTCGGTCGTCGTCTCGATGATCCTGCTCTTGACGATGGTGACCTTCGTCGGCGAAGCCGTTCGCGAGGCGTTTGATCCCAAGAAGCACACCGTTTATGAATAGAGAGGTTCTATGAAGCGCATTCTATCTTTGATCGTCGCGGCGGCCCTGACGGGCATCGCCTGCTCCAAAAAGGCCGAAGAAGCCCCTAAGGCGGAGCCCGGGAGCGAGAGAACGGCCGCCGCCGGGATCTACAAAGACGGTCTCGACGAACTCTTCAAGCACCCGAAGCTCGCCCGCGCCGACGCGCTCCCCAAGGGGATCCAGTGGCTCACCAACGACTCGGACCCGGTGTTCGCGTCGCCGAACGCGAAGAAGGGCGGCACCTACTACACCTACATGGATTCGTTTCCGCTCACGCTGCGCACCGTCGGTCCGGATTCCAACGGGTCCTTCCGCTCCTTCCTGTTCGACAATCAGATGGACCTGCTGCACATCCATCCCGAGACCGGCAACCTCACTCCGGGCCTCGCCACCCATTGGGCGACCAACAAGGAGCAGAACACGCTCTACCTGAAGCTCGACGAGCGCGCGCGCTGGTCCGACGGCGTTCCCGTCTCGGCCTATGACGTGGCGTTCAGCCTGAAGTTCTACCTCTCGAAGGAGATCGTCGCGCCGTGGTACAACACGCAGTACGGCGAGGAGTACGACACGATCACCGTCTTCGACGACCACACCGTCGCGATCAAGTCCGTCAACAAACGCAACCTTCAGGACCTCGTCTACTACGCGACGATGGAGATCCGGCCCCGGCACTTTCATGAAAAACTGCTCGACAAGGACTGGGTCAAGAACACGAACTGGATGATCGAGCCGAACACCGGCCCCTACCAGATCTCGAAGATCGAGAAGGGCAAGTTCGTCACCTTCGCGCGCAAGAAGGACTGGTGGGCGAAGGACCTGAAGTACTTCAAGAACCGCTTCAACACGGACTTCACGAAGGTCACGGTGATCCGAGACCCGAACGTGGTCTTCGAGCATTTCAAGAAGGGCATGATCGACGCGCTCCCGCTGGTCATCCCCGAGTATTGGCACAATAAGGCGACCGGCGAGCCGTTCGACAAGGGCTACATCGAGAAGGTCTGGTTCTACCACCAGCGCCCGCAGCCCATCTACGGCGTTTACTTCAACCAGGATGTCGAGATCCTCAAGGACAAGGACGTCCGCATCGGCATCTCCCACGCGCTCAACATCGACAAGGTGCTCAAGACCGTGCTGCGCGGAGACTATGTGCGCATGGAGACCAATACCCTCGGTCACGGGGCGATGGACAACAAGACGATCAAGGGCCGCCGCTTCGACCTCGCGAAGGCCGACGCGCACTTCAAGAAGGCCGGCTGGGCCGAACGCGGTCCGGACGGCATCCGCGTCAAGAACGGCAAGCGTCTCTCGCTGCGGGTGACCTACGGCTACGCGACCCACGCCGACCGGCTCGTGATCCTTAAGGAAGAGGCGAAGAAGGCCGGTCTCGAACTGACGCTGCAGAAGCTCGACGGGGCGGCGTCGTTTAAGGCCATGCTGGAGAAGCAGCACGAGATCGCCTACACCGGCTGGGGCGCCCAGGACCGCATGCAGTACTGGGGGCAGTACCACTCGGACAACGCGCACAAGACGCAGACGAACAACTTCGGAAACGTCGACGACAAGGTGCTCGACCCGTGGCTGGTCGCCTACAAAGACGAGTTCGACCTGAAGAAGAAGGCCGAACTCGCCCACAAGATCCAGCAGCGCATTCACGACGAGGCCTACACCGTAACGCTGTGGGCCGCGCCGTACATCCGCTTCGGCCATTGGCGCTGGATGCGCTTCCCCGACCCCGTCGCCAGTATGCGCTCCAAGGACGCCACCACCTATCCGTTCGACGGCGACTGGGGCGGCGTGTTCTGGATCGACGAGGACATTAAGAAGGAAACGCAGGCCGCGATGAAGGCCGGCAAGGGCTTTCCGCCGGTGACTTTGATCGATACGCGGCACAAGCGGGGTTAAATGGCGCCGATTCTCGAAGTCAAAGATCTCCGCGTCCGCTTCGACACCGAAGCGGGGCCCGTGCGCGTCGTGCGCGGAGTGGACTTCGAGTTGGAAAAGGGGAAAACGCTCGGCATCGTGGGAGAATCCGGATCGGGGAAAAGCGTGACCTCGCTGGCGATCATGCGCCTGCTCCCCCGGCCTTCCGGCGTCATCGAGGGGGGTTCCGTGAGTCTCGACGGCACGGACCTCACGAAGCTGGCGCCGAGCGAGATGCGGCGTTTCCGCGGCAACCGGGTCTCGATGGTCTTTCAAGAGCCGATGACGGCGCTCAATCCGGTGCAGACGATCCGACGCCAACTCGGCGAGAGCTACGTGCTGCACCATCCGTCGATGACGCCCGGAGACATCGAGACCGCGTCGATCAACCTTCTCGAAGAGGTCGGCATCCCGGCGCCGGAGAAGCGCCTCGACGAGTATCCGCACCAACTCTCCGGCGGCATGCGCCAACGGGTGATGATCGCGATCGCCCTCGCCTGCCGCCCGGACATCCTGATCGCCGACGAACCGACGACGGCGCTCGACGTGACCATTCAGGCCCAGATTCTGAGTCTCATCAAGCGCCTGCAGAAGGAGCACGGGATGGCCGTCATCTTCATCACGCACGATCTCGGCGTCATCGCCGAGGTCTGCGACGAGGTGATCGTGATGTACGCCGGCCGCGTCGTCGAGCGCCGCCCGGTGAACGATCTATTTAAAAAGCCGAGACACCCCTACACCAAGGGCCTGCTCGAATCCATCCCGCGGCTGGACACCGAACCGAAAACGATGCTCCCGACGATCGAAGGGATGGTTCCCGATTTCTCGTCCTTGCCGGAAGGCTGCAGCTTCCAAAACCGCTGCCCCCACTGCGTCGAGGACTGCAAGGCCGCGATGCCCGAACTCGACCGGCTCGACGAGATCGGCTTCAGCCGCTGCATCCGCACCGAGGAACTTCACGAGGAAATCCGGTGAGCGGGAATCTTCTGGAAGTCAAAGCCGTCCGGATGCATTTCCCGATCCACGGGGGAGTGCTGTTTAGGCGGATCGCGACGGTCTACGCGGTCGACGGGGTCTCCTTCAACGTAAAACCCGGCGAAACCGTCGGCGTCGTCGGCGAGTCCGGCTGCGGAAAGAGCACGCTCGGCAAGACGATCCTGCGCCTCTACGATCCGACCGGAGGCGAGGTGCTCTTCGAGGGCAAGGATCTCGCGAAGATGGGACGCCGGGAACTCCGGGAAGTCCGCAAGGACATTCAGATCATTTTCCAAGATCCCTATGAATCCTTGAATCAGACCCACACCGTCGGGCGCATCATCCAGGAACCCTTCGTGATTCACGGCGTCGGAACAAAGGAGTGGCGGCGTGAGGAAGCCAAGAAGCTGCTCAAGCGCGTCGGCCTTCCCGAAAGCGCGTTCGACCGCTTCCCGCACGAGTTTTCCGGAGGCCAGCGCCAGCGCATCGGCATCGCCCGTTCGATCGCGCTCAAGCCCAAGCTCGTGATCTGCGACGAGCCCGTCTCCGCCCTCGACGTGTCGATTCAGTCGCAGGTGCTCAATCTGCTTTTGGACCTGCAGCGCGAGATGGGCATGGCCTACATCTTCATCGCGCACGACCTCGCGGTCGTCAAGCACGTCTCGGACCGGATCGCCGTCATGTACTTGGGGAAGATCGTCGAGTTCGCCGCCGCGGAAGACCTCTACAAAGCCCCCCGCCACCCCTACACGCAGGCGCTGATCTCCGCGATCCCCGTCCCGGACCCGACTCGCGATTTATCGACCAAGCAGGTGCTCGAGGGCGACGTCCCGAGCCCGCGCAACCCCCCGTCGGGCTGCAGCTTCCGCACGCGCTGTCGGTTCGCGACGGAGCGATGCGCGAAGGAAGAGCCGACGCTCGCCGACGCGCCGAACGCCTCCAAAGGACATCTCGTCGCCTGCCATTACGCCGACCGCTTGGACGAAGCGCTCAAGGAACGCGCGAAGACCTAAGCCCGGCGGGTCCGCGTCATCGCCGGTAGAGCGCACCCAGTTCGCGCAACTGCGCTTCGAAACGGTCCCAGTCGCGCACCTTGCGCTGCTCCGAGTCGTACGCCAAAAAATCCACGACTCGGTTCCCCTCCTCGGTCGTGAAGCGCCGCTTCGGTTCGAACTGTCCCTGCATGCGCATACGTTCCACGTAGTACGCCCAGGACCCGCGCAGCGTGCGCTGCGAGTACAGCGCGCGCGCCGGCGTGTGGCACGAGGAACAGATCTCGTGAAAGAGCCGGTAGTTTTCCTGCTGCGTCACGGGATAGGCGGCGACGTCCAAATCCGGCGGGCCGAGATCGGCGTAGAAGATCGAGCCGTTCTGTTTGGGCAGCGAGTTCAGCACATTGATAGCGAAGCCTTCGGTTTCCCCGTGATATTCCGGTCCCGGCCGGCCGGACAGGCTGAGCGCCGAGCAACCCGCCGCGGCCGGCAAAAGGATTCGGAGGAAGCGTTCCCAAAAGGGACGTCGCATGCCTTCCGGAACGCAACGGTTGTGCCGGGCTATATTTTACGAGGGTCTGACCCCAGTAAAGGGCGGAGGGAGAGCAACAGTTCTCAAACCGCTCCCGGCCTCACCCTCCTGGACCGATTCCGCTTTAAAATCCTCAAGAAACCGAATCGGCCTACCCAGATCATACCGGATTTCTGGAGGTCAAGGCGATGAACCGACGCGCCTATTTCGGCTTCTGCTTGAATCCGATGCGGGGGCGCGGACGCTCCGGCGGAAGGATGAGGCCCTCAATAACCTCAAACAGAGTACGGATGTTCTTCCCGTGTTCGAAGCTCTCCTTCTCCAACCGACTCAACCGGCCCGCCAAGTTCCCATGCGCGGAGATCACCTGCCGTAAGTGGACGAATGCGCGAACGACATGCAGGCTACCGGCGACAGCAACGCGGGAATTCAGCACGCTCGCCAGCATGACCACTCCGTGTTCTGTAAAGGCATGCGGACGATATTTTACGTTATGCCCCTTCTTCTAGGTCGCAGATTGCGACCTTGAAGCGGCTAGGTCTCGGGCTTCCGCGAAGGTGAGCAGGAACATGAAATCATCGGGGAACCTCCGCCGGTTTCGCTTGACTTGCTCGTTAAGGCGCCTGGTGGACACTCCGTATATTTCAGCCAGATCTCTATCCAGCATGACCCGCCGCCCGCGAATCAAAAAAATTCGCCTTTCGATTCCGTCGACAGGGACAAAAGGGGCCTCCGCCATGCCCATATATACGATTGACCCCTCGAATTGGTTCCCTAAAAGACGCGGCACTTCCCAAAAAAGCTTGAGAAGTGCCGCGAAAGAGCGGAGGGAGAGGGATTCGAACCCCCGAGGCGGTTTCCCGCCTACGCGATTTCAAGTCGCGCGCATTCGACCACTCTGCCATCCCTCCGGCACGGATAGTGTAGCGCGCTAGACGACGCCGCGCCACGATTTCGGCGCGGACCACGGCGGCTGCGCATCGCGAAGCGCGATCAACTCCTTCTCGGTGACCGTCTCCCCCGCCTTAATCCGCCGCATCACCTTCACGAACCAGAACAGCCCGAAACGCTTGAACACGTCGGTCCAGGTCAGCGATTGGTCGATATCGAGATTGTGCCCCCCGCCCTCCTGCGCGCGAGGCCGGAACTGAAAGGCCTCCATCCGAAACGGCGGCCCCAAGGACACGACCACCCCGATCCAGTCGTCGCGCCGGATTTCGATCACGGCTTTAAACGTCCCGCCCGCAATCGCCGCTCCTGCAAAGCCTCCAGCACATGATCGGCGTAATGCGCGAAACTGAAGTTCTTGTTCTTATGCGCCTTCGTCATCACGCCGCACAAGCGTCCGCTCGCATCGACCAGCGGCCCGCCGCTGGAGCCGTGATCGGCGGTCGCGTCGGTCTGCAGGTAGTCGTCGCGCATCGCGGAAATGAGCCCGCCCGTAAACGAATGCTTCAGGTCGTGCGGACTGCCGATCGCGTACACGCGCTGACCCACCCCCAACGCCGCGCGCGGACGCAGCGGGAGCGCCGGACGAGCGGGATCTAAGGCCGGTAAATAGAGCAGGGCCAAATCGAATTTCTTGGACATAAAATCCAACCGCGCCCCGTACTTCGCGTTCTTCCAAAACAAGACGAGGTACTCGATCGTCTCCCCCGGCTTGATCTTCTGCGCGACGACATGCCGATTCGTCAGCAGATACGCCCCCCCGGAGCGGTCGTAGCCGATCAAGGACGCCGAACCGCGAACCTTCGGCACCCCGTCGATCATCACTTCGACGGTCGCGAAACTGTCCCGGGTGAAGCGGTAAACCCACTCCGGCTCCAAACCCTTTCCCGCGGGTTCGTCCTGCAGCGCCACTTCGGGCAGCAGCACCTCGCGCCCGCTGAGCTGTTCGCGCGGGTCGCCGCGCTTGGTCGCCATCAAAGACGCCCCGGCGATCAGGGCGAAAATCGCCAACGCCGCCTTCCGCTTGCGGCTCCCGAGCCGCACGCCCTCACGGCGCAGCCGCCACAGCCGGGCGTGAAACGAAAAGAATCCGATGCCGCAGGACTTGCGCAAACGCGCGAGAAATTTAAGGTCGGCGCCGTTCAGGTGCTTGTCCGAGCCGAGCACGGCGAGGCAGGATTCGAAGACGGCCCGCTTCTCGCGCTCGCCGAGTTCCGCCACTTGATCAAGTACGAACTCGCCGCTGATTTCCGCCAGAGAGTGGCGCCGGAACACGCCGCGCTCCTCCTCGCTCTCGGCGAGTTGTTCGATCAAGGAGCCCAGATGCCGGCGCTCCGCGCCCGACATCGAGTCGTCGGACCATACGGCCGCGAGGCAGGCCTTGTAGACGAGCAGGCGTAGGGAAATGTCTTCTTCCGCCACGCCGCTAGTATAGCGGCGCTTCGTTAATCGAAGTAGGCCCGGCCGGGGGCGGCAGTTTCGTTGCATACCTTAATTGGGTGAATCGCGCGCTCCATATTTCCGTTCTCTTCGCGCTGCTTGCCGCCGCCGCAGCCTGCCGGGAGCCGCTTCCTCAGGTGACGCTGGCGGACACCGAGACGCCCCCGTCCTCCTCGGCGGAAAAACGGCTGCTGCGCATCGCCATCGCGCCGATGGAGTCGGCGGAACGGAGCTCCCGCCACTACGCCGAAATATTCGAGGCGGTCGGCGAAAGGATGGGGATGAAGGTGCAGTTTCTCCACCGCCAGACCTACGGCGACATACTCGCGCTGGTGCAGCACGGGGTCGCGGACGCCGCCTTGGTCTGCAGCGGACCTTTCGTCCGGGCCGAACACGAGTTCGGGGCGAAGATCATCGCGGTGCCGCTGCGGGCCGGAACGACCTCCTACCACGCTCTGCTTATCGTTTCCGCAGCCGGCCCCATCCGGCGGCTCGACGAACTGCGCGGCCGCAGCTTCGCCGTTTCCGATCCGCTCTCCACCTCCGGGCTGCTCTACCCCGCCGATCTGCTCCGCGGGAGCGGGGAATCCATCGGCTCGTACTTCAGCCGCGTGATCTATACTCGCAGCCACGACAAATCGATCCGCGCGGTGGCGGACCGCGTCGTCGACGCGGCATCGGTCTCGGACATCGTCTTCGACCGCATGGTCCAACAGGAGCCCGCGATAGCGTCGAAACTCCGCGTCATCCTGCGTTCGCCCCCCTACGGCCCGCCTCCTCTTATCGTTCACCCGCACGCCGACCCCGCGTTGACGGCAAGGCTGCAGCAGGCGCTGCTGCATCTGCACGAAGACGCGCAGGGACGCGCCCAACTCGCGAAAATCGGCCTCGAACGATTCTCCCCCGCCGAAGCGGTTAACTACGACGCGGTCCGGCGGCTCGATCGGGGGGCATGGGGGGACCAAAAGCGATGAGGACCCGGCGCTGGCCCTTCGCCCGCAGCATCAAGGGGGACCTGCTCGCGGGAACCGCGTTTTTCGTCGTCGCGCTGGGAACGGTTCTCGTCGGCGGCACCCACAGCGCCTTGGGGACTCTACTGCGCGAAGAGATGCAAAAGCGCGGCACGGCGATCGGCGCGCTCGCCGCGAACGCAAGCCGGGAAATGCTGCTCAACGCGGACACCTACGCGCTGCACCAAATCCTCGTCGATCTGCAAGCGCAAAACGAGGACGTGGCGTACATCTACCTGCTCTCGGCCAACGGCAAGGTGGCGGCCCATTCCTTTCTCAACGGCTTCCCCCGCGGCCTGGCTGCGCTGCGCGCCGGACTCGAGCCGCGCGCGACTCTGCACATCCGAACGCCGGAGCGCGGCGCTATCCGGGAAATCTCGGTGCCCGTGCTCGACGGAGAACTGGGCAGCCTTCAGGTCGGCATGAGTGAGGAACGGTTGCGCGAGCGTTTGTCCCGGCTGGTTTTCATTTGGGTGCTGGCCGCCGCGGCGCTTTTGATCGTGAAGCTCATCGCGGGATTTTGGCTTACGCTCCGATTTTCCAACCGCGTCGACGGCCTGATCGGGAAGGTTGAGCGGATCGGCCGCGGCGACGACGGCCCCCCCGCCGACGAGAGCGGCTCCGATGAAATCTCCAGCCTCGCGAAGGCCTTCAACCGAACGAGCACGCAGCTTCGGGAAACCCGGCGGGATCTGATCCACGCCGGGAAGCTCGCGGCGGTCGGCGAACTGGCAAGCGGCGTCGCGCACGAGATCAACAATACGCTCAACACCATCGGCGTGTGCGCCCAAGCGCTGCAGGAACGAGCGGAAAATCCCGCCTTGCGTGCGGCAGCGGGCTTTGAGGATTTTCCGGAATATTTGGGCGCGATCCGCGAGGAGATCGAACGCTGCCGGAAGATTACGGCAAATCTGCTCGATTTCGCGCGCCAAGACGCACCCGAACGCCGCCGCGTCGACTTAAACGATCTGGCCCGCGGCGCGGTGCCGCTTTCGGCGCTTCACCTCGGCACTAAGGAGGAAGCGATCGCACTTAAGCTCGCGCGCGATCCGCTCCCGGTGCGGGGGGATCCGTCGCAGCTGCATCAGGCCATCGTGAACCTTTACCTGAACGCGCTCGATTCGTCGCCTCCCGGAGAGCGGGTCGTCGTCTCAAGCCGACGAGTAAACGGGAACGCGGTGATCTCGGTGCAAGACCGCGGCCCCGGCGTGGCGCCGGAGCACGCCGAGCGCATCTTCGACCCGTTTTTTACGACCAAGCCCGCAGGCAAGGGGACCGGACTCGGGCTCTCGATCTGCCGTCGCATCGCGCAATCCCACGGCGGGACGATTTCCATGGCAAACCACCCCGCCGGGGGAGCCGTTTTCGAGATGACCCTTCCCGTTGATGTTGAACCCGGAGGTTAAGACCGTGCCCGAGCGAATCCCAAGCGTACTGATCGTCGACGACGAGCCGCGCCTCTGCGCGCTGCTCCAGAAGGAGTTCGAACGTAAGGGCTTTCCCGTCCACGCGGCCGGCGAAGCCTGGCGGGCGTTCGACATCCTCGGAAAGCAGCGCATCGACGTGGCGCTGCTCGACATCGTCCTTCCGGGCGAGGACGGAATCTCCATCCTGCGGCGAATTCGTGCCGCGCATCCGGCGACCCAAGTGATCATGCTGACGGGAAACGCCTCGGTGGGCACCGCGGTCCAGGCGATGAAGTTCGGCGCCTACGACTACCTTTCCAAGCCCTATGACCTGTCGAAATTGATCCGCCTCATCGAACACGCGCACGAGGAAGCCCGAGTCCGCCGTCAAAACCGCTCGCTGCGCCTCGAATTGGCGAGCCGGATGGGTCCGACCGAACTGATCGGCCCCAGTCCGGCGCTCGCGCGGACTCGCGATTCGCTTCGCCGCGCGGCCGAATCGGACTCGCCGATGCTCATCGAAGGGGAACTGGGAACGGGAAAGGAACTGGCGGCGCGCTTCGTCCACCGCGAGAGCCTGCGCGCTGACGGGCCGTTTCTGGCCGCCGATTGCGATCTTGAGACCGAGGCCGCGCTGGAACGCCTGCTGTTCGGCTCCCCGGAACAGCCGGGCATGCTCCTTGCTCGCGAAGACGGCGTCGTGATGCTCTCGTCCGTCGAGCGCATCCCGCTCACGCTGCAGCAGCGCCTCTTGAGCCATCTGCAGGAAACCGCGACGAGCCTCGCGCCGATGCGGGTAATCGGTGTCTCGCGCGGCGATTTGTCCGATCCGGTTCGCGAAGGCCGCTTCCTCGAGGAACTCCGGGACGTGTTCACGGTGCTGCGCGTGCGCATGCCGGCGCTGCGCGAACGCGCCGAGGATATTTTACCGCTGGCCGAGCTGTTCTTCGAGAAGCACCGGCAATTGCGCGAGAATCCCCCGGCGGGGCTTGCGGCATGCGCGAAGCGGCGCCTGCAGTCCTATCCGTGGCCCGGGAACGCCCGCCAGTTGAGCGCCGCCTTGGAACGCGCGGTGCTGCTGTGCGAGGAGCGTCTCGTGCGGGCGAGCGATCTCTCCTTGCCCCGAGTCGGCACCGGCGTCGAGGCGGGGGCTCATTCGCTTGAAAGCGTCGAGCGCACCCACATCCTCGCGACGCTCGCGAAAGCCGGAGGGCGCAAGAGCAAGGCCGCGGCGATGCTTGGAATCGATTCGAAAACACTTTACAATCGGCTCGCGCAATACGACGGCGAACACTGAGCGCTTGGCTCCTTAGGCGTAGGCGTGCAGGGAGGAGAAAAAGTAGTTGACGCCCCAGTATGTGCACAGGACGCAGACGAAGCCGACGACGCAGGCCGCCGCGGCCCAGCGCCCCCGCCACGAGTGAACATGGCGCATGTGAAGGCAGATCGCGTACACCAACCAGGTTACCAAAGACCAGGTCTCCTTCGGATCCCAACTCCAATAGGTCCCCCAGCACAGATCCGCCCACACGGCGCCGGTGGCGATCCCGATGGTCAAAAACGGAAAACCGAAATCGACCATCTGCAAACCGACCGCATCGAGCCAGGCCAGCAGCGACGCCCGGTCGCCGAAGAACGGAACACGCTCCCCTCGTCCGCGTTCGAAAATCAGATAAAATGCGCCGCACGCGAAGGCCACTGCGAACGCCGCGTAGGCGATGGAGCAGGCCAGGACGTGGATCAACAGCCAGTTGCTGCGCAAAGAGGGCATCAACGGCAGCGCTTCTTTCACGTTAAAGGACGCCAATCCGAGAAGGCAGACCGCAAGGGGAAGCGTGAACACCGCGAGAATCGGGGTCTTGTGCCTGCGCTCCAGGAGGAGGCTCGCGGCCACGACGAACCAGGCTAAAAGCAAATCCGTCTCGTACATGTTTGAGAGCGGCGGCCTTCCGGAAATCCAGATCTGATGTCCCATAAGCCCGGTGTGCGCGGCGAACCCGGCCCAAACGGCCAGCACCGTAGCCAGACGCAGCCGCCGGACGCCGAAAACGGCCGAGGCCAGCGCCCCTAAAGCCGCCAGGAAATAGAGCAGAATCGCCGACTTGAACGCCGCCGCGAAGAGTTCCATTCCCGCTACCCGCCCCTCTCAAGAAACGAACGCAGCCGCCGAAGTTCGTCCTCAAACCCGATCCGGTTGCGTCGGCTCATTCCGGCGATCGCGACTTGGGCGCCGCCCTCGATGCTCGCGACGCGCAGGAACACGCGGCGATGGAATAGCGCGCAGCTCATGAAGGTCCCCGCGATCAGAATGATCAAGCCGGCATAGAGTACCGGCCGACCGGGATCGCGCACGGTCTTCAACCCGATCGCGTAGCGCGGCGCAACCGGAAGCAGTCTCGCCCGCAGCGAGCCCGCTCCGCGGTGAAACGCCCCTTCGGCGTCCGGGAAAATCCATTGAGAAGCCGAACTTCCGTCCGCCCCGGTCGTCTCGACGAGCAGCGCAGGATTCTTAAATTCCTCAGAACGCGTCCCCCCCTTTCCCTCGTGAAACACGAAATCCGGAACAAATTCGAGCGCGCGCATCCGCATTCCCCCGGAGGTTTCGACTGCGGGGCCGCCCACCCTCAGCGCCAGATCCTGCGGGGGGACACCGGTCGAAGCCAAGCGCAGCGTCACCTCGGGCACCGCAGCGCGGTAGTCCATCTGGTAGAACCGGAATCCGTCGTACACGAACGGCTCGTTGATGCGGATCTCGCCGTGGGAGACCGGGCGCTCCCCATCAAGGAGAGTGATGCGGCTGCGGTAGCCCTTGTGGAGATCCTTAAATCTTTCGGTTTCCGTATATTTGTCGATCGAGAACGAATCCAAACGGACGCGGTATCGGGATTCGAGTACGGGGATTGATTCCCCCTCCACCGCCGTCCGCTTGCCGCTTTCTCCCAGCAAGGCGCTGATCCCGCCTCCCAGCAAAACGACGATACAGCCCCAATGGATCGTGAAGGCCCCGAAGCGCGCGAAGGCGGCCCGTTCCGCCTCGAAACGGATCTCCCCGTCCGCGTTCTCCGCCGGGCTCACGCGGTAGAACCGCCGCCGCAGCCATGCCGCCGCGCGCGCGGCGATCCCCTCGAGCGTCTCCTCAAGCGGCGGGCGCGCCGCCTCCCGGATGATTTCGAAGGCGCGGGGGTTGGCGTCCTCCAAGCGCCGCGGAGGCGGCGCCAAGAGCACCTGGCGCAGATGCGCCGTAGAGCAGACGATCATGCTCGTCAGCAGCCAAAGCAGCAAGCCAAGAAAGGCGGGCCCGTGGTAGAGATCGTCGAGTCCCAACGCCGCGATCCACGCGGCATACCCCGCACCGTAGCGCTCGGCGTAGAAGGCGATAGGATTTCCCTGCGGGATCAAGGTCCCCGCCGCGGAGAACGCGGCGAGCGCGGCCAGCACCGCGACGGCGACGCGGATGGAGCGAAGCCACGCATACAAAACGTCGAAAACAGCGGTGAGAAATTTCATCTCGCTCCGTATCTTATAGCAACGAAAATTCCCTTCTTGGAGACGGAAAAGGCGTGGGGGCCGTCACCCCCACGCCTGTGTCCGTAGATTCGAGCGAAACGGGGGAAGCTCAGAATCTGTACGAATAGGAGGTCTTGATTCCGTATCCCCGATAGTCGTCGAACCCGCCATAACCGCCGTGAATCGCCTGGCCGCCGCTGCCGCCGTGATCCTCGAAGCTGAACAACTCCGCGCCGAGACCGAGCGTCGTTGCCTTGCTGAGCATGTAGGACACGCCGACCCCGCCGCGCTGGAACAAGTAGCCGTTGGGTCCCAGCGTGTCGGTGAGCTGATAATCCGCGCTGCCCTTCAACGAGCCGGTAAAGTCGTACTCGGCGTTGAGCAGTCCGGTGGTGAAGTCGCCCTGGTAGTCGTAGGCGGCCGTTCCCTGCGCCCAATCGGAGGCCGGCGTCGTGATGTTCACCGGCGTGTTCAACTGGTATTTCTCATAGATAAGAGTCGCCATCAAATACGCCTTCGCCGACGGAGAGCCGCCCCAGTTTCCCGCCACCCGATGGATGCTCCAGTCTGAAACACGACCGTCGTTGGCGGCCCCCGAGGTCACGTCCTCAAGACGGAACGAATAGTCCAGAGCCGCAGTGCCGCGCGTGCCGAACATTCGGCTCATCCCCAGCGCCAATTCCTTCGTCTTCGACGCCAGGTTTCCGATGCGTCCCGGATAGAAGCGCGGATCCGCGTCCTGCGTGACGTTGTAATTGCGGTCCTTCTGCTTGTATTTGAACCCGCCGGTAAGTTTGACCGGCAAGGACCGGTTCACGAGCTTCAGGCCGTATTCCTCGTTGCGGTGCGTGATTCCCGCTTTGTAGTCGTGGAACTGGATGCCGCTGTTGTAGTGCGCGGGATCGAACATCTCGTGGTTGCCGAGGTCCGCCCATTCCACCTGATCGATGTTTCGCTGCTCAAGCCGCACCCGCAGCGTCGCCTCGGTTTTTTCCCAACCCCGGAATCGTACTTCGAGATCCTCAAGGAAGCGGTTCTCGTCGAAGCTGCTGAGCGACTGCCGAGGCGTTACCCCTTTTGCCAGCAGATTCGTTGATGAGTCCGTGTCGATCCGTTCGACGCGGGCGCCGGCGATGACGGAGAGATCCTTGATGCCCGCGACTCGGTTCTTGCGCACCCCTAAAGAACCCGCGTAGTTCTTGCGCAGATTCTTCGTGACGGTCGCGATCGAGTGGTTTCTCCCCCCGAAGGTCGCCTGATCCGGACGAATCACCTCGCGCGAGCTCTCGTTCTTGAGATATCCCGCCATCGCCCCGCCGGAAACCAAGGTGTCCTCGCTAATCTGGCTGTCGATGCTGACCAAGCTCACGTGACTCTTGAACTTCGGGTCGTCCTGAAAGGTCCGGTACTGATTGATCGCCCCCGCGCCGCCGACCTGCTTGTAGCGCGGAAAGTCGCTGGTCTGGCTGTCACGGTAGTATTCAGCCTCGTGGCGCGCCCGCAGCGTATGCCGCTCGTCGATCGTCCCCGAAACGTCGAAGTAGAACAGATCGCTCACTCCGTCGACCTTCGACAGCGCCGCAACCGCCCGGAGTTCCGGCATCACGCCGGGATTGCGGACCCGATCGCCGCGAAGCAACAGCTCCTTGCCGAAGCGGCTCCAGCGATGCCACCCGATCGCCGCGTCCGGCAGCCCCGGCTTTCTCAGCCCGAGCTCCAAGGTCATGTCCATCCGGTCGGCATACAGATTCTTGTCGCCCCGGTCCGCAAAGTCCTCCGAACTATAAAAGCCGTCGTCGATGGTGCCCGGCGGCGTCGTGGTGTTGTCCGGAATGGCCTCTGCGCCGGTCAGGTTGTAGAGCTTGGGATCCCACGACTCGTTGGATCCGTCGAAGTACCGGCGCGCCCATTGCCCTTCAAGCAGGACGTAGCCGAGGTCCTCTTTCTTGAAGCGCGACTTGATCTTGTACTCGTCGTGTCCGAGCGCCTTCAGGTTCATATCGAAGCGCTCGGAATCGAAATGGAGCGACTCGATTCCGCCGCGGAACTTGTCCGCCTGGAACCAGTCCTCTCGGAACCGCCCTTCGTCCTTCATAATCCCGTAGTACTGCGCGCCGACCGTCACTTCGTGGTCGATCTCCTCGCCGCGCGCATTCGGCGCGCCAAACGCCAATCCGATCGCGAGGGCCGTGAGTGTCGTAATCTTTTTCATGGGGTCTCTCCTTGCTCCTCGCGATTACCGATTAAGGGTTCGCCAGATATTGGAACCGTGAGGCGCGCGATGGTGGTCCACGCATTCCTCGCCGCTGCCGATGTCGTAATCGCCGCCGGCCGCGCCGGTCGTCGAGGCGGTCGATCCGTGCGCGACGCCGCCGCTCAGGTTGCCCGCGGGGTTTGTCGTGACGTCATAGTGACAGCGCAGGCAGGTGGTCGTCTGACCCGCCGTCAGCATCTTGTCCTGCACGGAGCCGTGCACGTTGTGGCAGGACTGGCAGCCGTCGCGCATCGCGTCGTGCTCGAAGACGAACGGACCCTTCACTTCCTTATGGCACTTGAAGCAGGCGGTGTACCGTTCTCCCTGAAGCTGCGCGATCGTGTTCGTCTTCGTGCCCGATCCGTGGAAGCCGTGGCAGTCGCTGCAGCTCATGCGTCCCTCCGGAACCGGATGGTGGTGCTGAAGCTTAAACTGCGCCTGGATCGCCGTGTGACAAACCAGGCAGTTCTTCGGTTCGTTGCGCTGAATGAACTTGCGCTTTCCGCCGGAATCCGCGTGAAGACTTCCCGGTCCGTGACAGGATTCGCAGGCTTTCGACGAGATCGTCTCGCCCTTCTCGCGGTTGACCGTCGCGTGGACGTCGTTTTTGACGTGTTTCTCGATCTCGGAGTGGCAGCTCAAACAGGTTTCGGCGCCGATGCGCGTCGCCGTTTCCGACGCCCCTCCGGAAACGCTCCAGAACAGAAGGGCGAGCAGCCCGAACGCCAGCGCCGATCCCTTTCCTTCCGGGTGTTTAAAAATTCCTTTCTTCATCTTTCCTCCTGCTGAACGATAAACCTCGCCCTCCTATGTGCAACGAAAATTCTCATCGCGCGGCGACATAATTTTTGGGGATCGAGCTCACTGGGACGGGATTTTTTCCTTGCCGCGACGCCCCCGCGCAGCCAGGAATTTCCAAAACGCGATAGCGCGCGGAGTTTTTCCCGACACCGCAATGCGCGCGTTCAAACGCGCTGTTCCATACTAGCCGTTCTCCGTCGGAGCCGGGGTTCTTAAGGAAGGGCCGTCGAGTCGAGATAGGCCCCGGTCAAGAGATACGCCGCGAAGCTCCCGAGCCAATGTCCGCCCATGTAGTGCGGGTTCTCCAGCGCCGCGAGGCCCGCCTTGCGGTGCCGCGTCGACGCCGCGGCCAACGAGTCCCGGCGCGCGTCCCCCTCGGGCAAGGCGCGCGCGATCGCGTCGAGCATCCAGGCCCGGCTCAAGTTCAGGCCGTCCCAATGCGCCAATTGCCCGTCGCTTTTGTCGGTGACGACGCCCGGCTCCAGCGTCGCCGCGGCGTCCCCCGGAAGAAACGCGTCGAACCAGGCGGCGAACTCCCCCGCGGGGAGAACGCGCCGCATCAGGTCGGCCTCGGCGAGGCACGGCGAGAGAAAATCGTGTCCCGAGGGCTCGTAGCCGATCGGTCCGTCCCGGTCCGCGCCGAAGAGCCGGCGCGACGCGTCCTCGAGAGTTCGCGCGAACGCCGAGTCCAGGGCGGCGCGCGCGTAGTCGAGAGACAAACCGAAGGCGAAGGCGGTCTGCCCGTGCGTTCCCGTCCGGACCGGAAGCGGGAGCTTATCGGCCCAGTCCGACAGACTCTTCACGCAGCGCGTTTCCAGAGGCTCGAGCGCGTCGGCCCACGCGGGCTGCCAACCGCGCAGCTCCTGCGCGAGGCGTAAAAGCCATGCGGTTCCATACGGGCGTTCGAACGAAGACCGCCCCGCGGCGTCCCTATAGGCGGCCTCGGCCGCAATGTTCTCGACCGTCAGGCTTTTCGCGAGCGCCGCGCGGGCCTCGGCCGCGAGCGGGCGCTTGGGGGCCAGGCGCGCCAGCCGCGCGAGCAGCCAATGCCCGTGCACCGCGCTGTGCCAATCGAAGCAGCCGTAAAACGCCGGATGAAATTCGCGCGGCGTTTTCGCGTCGGCGTCGCCGTTCATCCAATGCCCGATGTGGTTGGGATACTCCCGGTGCACGGAGTCGAGCGCGAGCCGCGCGGCGCGCTCCAACGCCTCCCAATCAACCGACGCGTTCATAGGGAAGCAATGAGGTAGAACAGGCAGTCCGAGACACCGATATCCGCGCGCGTCGTCGCCAACAAAAACCGCAGCGGCCGCGCGGTCTCCAACGTTCCGTCGCGCACGCGCAGCATCCCCGACAGCGGCGGGGAACCCTCGGGAATCAGCGCGTCGAGAAAATCGAGCGACTCGCGGTCGATCCAACCGATCTCCGTGCCGGCGGCGGTGACCCCGTAATTGAGACGGTCGATATCCTCCCGCAGCGTCAGATCGATGCCTTCGGCGGACCGGTCCCCGTAGATCAGGCTCAATCCCGGCTTGAGCTTCACCTGGATCGGACTCTCCAACAGCTCCACGGGTCCGGTGTCCTCGGGGCGCAGGGGAGCGGGAGCTTCGGCGAAGGCTTTGAAGCCGCGAAAAGCCGTCTCTTCGGACTCAGCGTCTGGCACGCCGCCGCATTCGACGGTCAGCGTCGGGAAGGAAGCGACCGTCGCCTCCATGATCGTTCCGAGCTCAGTCCGCAAGCGAACCATCCGGAGCGTAAAAAAAGACGACAGCCGTTCGTGAGCGGCGTCCACGCGCGAGGCCAAAGAAAACGCCGGCCCTGAACCGGAGGTATTGTGCAGATCGATCAAGGCCTCGGGTTTGAGATCGTTCAGGCGCTCGAGGATGCTTCCAGCCAGTTCCCCTTCGTACCCCTCGAAGGGTTCCTTGAAGCAGCGGTTCAGGTCGCGTCCTCCTCGGCGAGCGCGCCAGGTGAAGAAGGGGGCCGTTCGCGCGGCCTCGACGGAGGCCAAGCAGACATGCAAATCCACGGCCGGGCGACCTCCGTTCTTCAGCCAACGGTGCACCGCGCGAAAACCGGAAGGTTCGTTCCCGTGGAGCAAGGTGGTCAACGCGCGCGGCCGACCGGGACCGGATCCGGGGATCACCAGCCAGGCGGAGCCGGGAAGATTCTCAAGAAACTCCTCTGGAGACTCCCCGAGCAGGCGGTCGAAAGGCGCCTCGATTGTCGTGAGGGCGCTCACGCGGCATCGCCCCATTCGTGAACCGGTTTTCCCGTGCGCGCTTCCTTGACGTAGGCTTCGACCAGCCGCGCGAGCGCCTTGTCGTGCCGTGAGACCCGCTCGAAACGGTCGAGCACGCGCCGTTGCCAGCGCGCGCCGGTCGTCTTCGACTCGAGCCGGCCGCGGATGACGTCCAGCACGCGGTCGATCTCCTCCTCCTCGACGCCGAGAGAGGCGAGGCCGCGTTCGGCGGTCGGGAGCAGTTCATGGATCAGGTCGCGCGCCCCGCGCTCCCGCGGCGAAGGCGGAACCGTGGACGGCCACAGCAAATCGGCGTCAAGACCGAGCTTCGCGGCGCGGTAGAAGTTGTACTGCGCATACCAAAACGGAAAGGACGGAATGATCCAGTCCATCTGCCGCCGCAGTCCCTCAGCGAGCCCCAGCATAAACGCCGCGCTCGCCATCATGTCCCGCGGCGTCGGACCCGCCGGCAGCGCGCGCATCTCGATGCGCACGTGTCCCCCGCCGCCCGGATCGTAGACGGCCCGGTTCCATTGCCACACCGTACTCTGGTGCAGGCGCAGTTCGTGCAGCGCCGGAACCCCGCCGGAGCGCAGAACCTCCAGCGGGTCGTCGTCGCCGGTCACCGGCATCAGCGGCGGGAACAACGCGACGGCGCTTTGGAAGAGCTCAAGCACCCCCTCGCGCACCCAGCCGTGACCGAAAGGAACCCGGGCAAGACGCTTCCATTCGGAATAATTCAAGGAGCGGTCATCGACCGACTGTTTAAACAACGCCACGCGCGTCTCATCCCACAAACGCCGTCCCAAAAAAGTGGGGGAATTGGCCCCGATCGCGAGCGTGATCCCCGCGGCGAGCTGCGCGGCGTTGAAAGCCGACGCGAACTGTTTCGGGGGCACGCGCCAGTGGATTTGCAGAGAGGTGTTCGCCCCCTCGAGCGTGCAGTCGTCGCAGGTAAGCTTAACCTCCTCGTCGCCCTTGATGCTGATCTCAAACGGACGCTGCCGCGCCGCGCGCAGGCTCGCCGAGAGCGCGTGGTAGCGGGGAAGATCGGTCAACGAGGAGGATTGCAGGTCCGCCTCGGTTAAAGTCGGGAGAATGCCGATGGGGACGACCCGTCCGCCGTGGCGCGCCGCGGCCTCTCCCACGCCGACCAACGCGATGCCCATCTCCGCTTCGATTCGGCGAAAGGGCTTCCCCTTCACCGGCTGCGGAGTCAGGTTGTATTCGAGATTGAAGCGGTTTAATTCGAGTTGAAGACCGTCATCAAGCGAGCGTCCAAGCACCTCGCGGTTCATGTGCAGCGCGCGGGAGTCCGCCCCGACCAGCGCCAATTCCATCTCCGCGCCGAGCGTCGCCTCGCCCTCCCCGAACCCGGGGCGCTGCAGCAGTTCCTCGAGCGCGAGAAGGTCGCGGCGCAGGCGCTCGATGAAGCGGCCGCGATCCTCGTCGGTAAAATCCTTGCGGGGGATCGGAAGTCCCATCGACGCCTATGATAGCTTAGTCGCGCGTCCCGAGGGGGGCCAGCCAAGAACGCGCCAACGCTCCTTTCTCGTACCAAAAAGTTCCGACGAACGGTTCGCGCCGGAGCACCCACGGCAGAAACTCGCGGTCGCCTTCCCACAGCGGCAAGGAAGCGATCTCTCCCTCGGCGACCCAATGCAGATCCCCCTCCGGGGAACTCCGCAAGAGCCCCGAACGGGCCTCGTTCCCCGCAACCGCGGCCTCGAAAACGAAAACGATCCAATCCTCGGCGCGCGCGGGGTTGAAATTCGGAAACTGCAGCACGCCCAACGGTCGAAACGCCGATTCGGGCAACGCGATCGACGCTTCCTCCTCGAATTCGCGGCGGGAGGCTTCGAGCGGCGACTCGCCGAGTTCGAATTTTCCCCCGAGCCCGTTCCATTTTCCTTGATGAATATCGCTGGCCCGTCCGGCGCCGTCCGCGTTGCGGTGCAGCATCAGGACCAAGCCGTTGGAACGGGCGTAAATCAAGGACGCCGGTACGACTTTTCGGTTTCCGTTTTGAAAGGGGTTGGCCACGAACGGGGATTTTACCGCTTTCGCGCGGGCATCACACGCTGCCCCCGCGCGGTTAGTTTCTCCCCTTCCATTCCCGGCACCAGTCCTGGTAGCGACAGGTCGGGGCCTCAGGACGCGACGGCGCCGGTCCGCTGCCGCCGTTAGGCGGACCGTACACGGGCGGAGGCGCATTTCGGTATGCCCTTGCCGCCCGGCGCAAGGACTCCACATCGAGGGCGGCTGCGATCAGAAGCCCCACGGCTCGACCTCGAATTCCAGAATTTTAGATTCCGCCCGCAGCTGGACGTAATTGGGGAACTGGTTCCGGCGATTAATAAAATCCTCGATGATGTCGGCGGTCACATCCAAAGGGAAGGAAAGATTATGGGGCCAGCGATCGGATGGCATGATATATGCGTAGCCTTCATAAACGGCTTGGATCTTGTATCGCCCCGGCTTGTCGAAGGCGTAGTGCCGTAAAACGCGGTAGCCGGGAAATCCTTCGTTCAACGGCTGAATGCGTTTAAGTTCTTTCGCGAAATTCTCCTCCTGCATCTTCTGGAGCGACTCGCGCAGTTCTCGGAATTTCCCGCCGGGAAATTCTTTCTCCAGTGTCGGCTCCGGGCCATGCTCCCCAGTCGCGACACTGCGCGGATTCAAAATGGAGGAATTCGTGAATGCCGTTTCCCCCGGCAACAAATAGGGTTCGCCTTCTTGGACGACAGGCGAATCGGTTTCGTAAACGAGAACACCGAAAGCGACCGGCGCCTTTCCTTTCCCGCGCCGAACGAGTTTCCCGTCGGGACCCCAGATTCGAAAGCTGTACCCGGGGTTCGACTCCGATCTTAGGTCCTCCCTGATTAGGGGAATACTCCCGCAACAGACATTCTTGATTCCGATCCGATACCAGAGCGTGTACCAGGTCCCGGTCCGGGTCCTGGGCTCTGCAAGTTCCAACGAAAGCTCGATGGGGCCGCATTTCGGTCGGATCTTTTTGAAACCCCGGGCAAGTTCCACGGGATCGAGTTCATTCCCGACATCCTGGCATGGCTGCGTGCAAGGCGGTTCCGTGTGCCGAAGCACATAAACATAGAAGCCCGCGAAACCCGCCATCCCCGTAGCGAGGAGTAGCGCCGCAATGCGAAGTAGAATCCGTTTGTTCCCTTGCGCCATACTTCTTTCTTCTTTGAAAACGCGACGAGGAAGCTCGGCTCGCAACGACGAAGAGCCGCGCTTCCCCTGGTCTCACCCGGTTCCGGCCGGATCGTGGATGCCCCGAGGCCAATTCCCCAGGCTACAGAGTCGCATCGCTACTGTACCCCGACGCTTCGCCCCCGGCCAGGGTCCATGGGCCCAACGACATGCGCCGAAAGGCCTTGACGCGAAGGAGGACCTTCAGAACGCCGCGTCGGCTCGGCCCCGTTCCCGACAGGCATCCGGCGTATTTCCCGCCGTTGAGCGGATTGAAAAACTCACTCGCCGGTCTCTGCGGCCAGCAGGACCTCCAAAAAGGCCGCCTCGTCGGAGTCGGTCAACTGCCCGCCCGCCCTGCGGCGCATCGCCGTGAAGGCGGTCGCCAGCAAGTACCCCTGGAGTTCCCCGGGACGGCGCATGCCTTCCAGCAGCGCCAAAAGCCGCGACGCCTCCAACGCGTCCGCGCACTCGCGCCGCTCCAAGACGCGAACCGCAAGCAGCAGCATCCGCGAGAACGGCTTTCCGGCGGGGGATCGGGACCATTCCATTAGCGCGCTCCGCAACGCAAGGGCAGGGGACGGGGACGCCTGTTTTTCCGCCAATCCGGGCGGACCGCGACGGAGCGCGGAATCGATCCCTTCCGGGCGCGGCGCCGGCGCCGGTTCCGGCACGGGCTTTGCCGGCGCGGCGGCAACGCGTACCGGACGGACCGGCACGATGTCGACGACGGGGGCCGGTGCGACCGGGGCTTCAAATCCGCGGACCGGGAGCAGTTCCTTGATCTGCGTGGAGCCCGCAAAAATTTTAGGGACGTGGCGGGGATATCCCTGGGTCATTTCGAGCTGCCCGTCCGGATGCGAGGAAACGAAGATCGACAACGGGGCCCCCTTGGCGGCCGCCGCGCGGACGGCGCGCATGGAAACCATGCCCCCGCCCCGCTCGCGAAACAGGGCGACGCCGTCCAGCCAATCGCGGCTTTTCCAGCGCTCGGCCTGCGCGTCCCACGCGTCGCAAACGAGATCGAGAAGATGCTCGCGAATGATCGCGTCCCGAGGTCCCGGGTCCTCGGGGTCGTACTCTTCGCCGAGGCGCCGATACGCCTCACCGGCCGATTCCAAGAGATCCGCGAGAACGCGCATCACGGGACCGTCCAGACGCTGCGGGTTCGGGGCTGCGGCCAACCCGGGATCGTCGATCGCGGCCTCCAAGCGAAGCCCGCCCAGCGGCCACGGAACCGCCGGGAACGCATGCCCGGAACGCATCCAGCGGATGCGCGAATAACGGGGATGCGGGCTCAGCGAGAGTCCGAACTCGCCTCGAACTTTTCCCCGTTCGAACGGAATCCGGATCAACAGATTTGAATCGGTCAACTGCGCCCGGAGGGGTCCCGAGGGAAGCTCCGGAGCCCGAACCGACGCCGCCGGCCGCACGTTCCCCGAGAAGTAATCTTCAAGGTAGCGGCGATCGGTCTCCCGCGGGGTCCACGCCGCGGCAAATCCTTCCGCGGCATCGGGAGTCGTCGCGTCCATGAAGGGGACGCAGCCCAGCCAGCGGCGCTGATCATCGAGCGTCCTCAAAGACAACGGGCGCCCTTGCCCGTCCAACGCCACGGCCGCCCCCCAAAGCGCCTGATTTGCCGGAGCGGCATCCCCTTCCATCTCGGCCCGATGCAGCAAAGAAGCGGCGCGCGCCGCCCCTATCGCGAGCGAAAAACGCCGAACCAGACCTCGCAGGCGCCGGTCCTCGGAGACGCTTTCCCCCGAGCGACCCGGCAGGATGTCCCCCGCAAGATCCTTCCATTCCAACAACCCGGAGAGTACCGATTCCCCGGTCGTTTGCTCCTCCCACGGCATCCACTCCCGGCGGTATTCGGCGCTTCTCAAGGCGCGGAACAAGGCGGCTCCGTGAAACTCAAGATCCGCCTGCGCGCGCGCAAGCAGGCTCGTCGCGTGACGGGTCAAAGCGTCAAGGCATCGCCGATAGAGCGCGTCGTGCGCGACTCCCGTTTGCGACGCCGTCATCGCGAGGCCGTCGTGCATGAGCGTCGCCGAAACCTGAACGCCCGGCAGAACGAGTTGTTCGACGGCGACCGTCGTTCCCAAAACGATCCATTCCACGCGGCTTTGCGAGAAGGACCGCGGCGACAGCCAACAACGGCCCCGGAAGTCCGGCTCCGAAAAGGAGGCCTCGAATTCCTTGCCCGCGAGGGCCTCTTCCTTGTCCCACACCCGGCTGTCGGCCGAAATACGCACCGGCGCCCAGCGGGATCCCTTTTCCAAATGCCCCAACGCCGCGTCGCAGCGTCCGGGCCGCAGCAGACGGATGCGCATGCGGATTCCGCGCGAGTCCGCCAGATCCTCCGGAATAGCCCCCGGCGGGATTTCGGAAAGCGTTTCGCCGTGCAGTCCCTCAATGCGGAGCACGCGGACCGCGTCCGCGTCCTGGAACTGCAGCGCGATCGCGTGAAGGCGGGGGGTCAGGCGCAAAGCCGTCAGGATGCCGACCGCGAGTTCCCGGTTGCGAACGAGGCCGGGGGCCTCGTCTTCCTCGGCGAACAGGCACCGATAGGGGTCGCGCAATTCGGCGGCGGTCCACGAGAGCCCGTCGAAGCTGAATTCAAGCCCCTGCGCGTCGTGAGAAATCCAAACGCCTTTCGCCTCGGACGCCACGGCGGCGCGCAGCCACGGGAGCAGAAACAGATCCGGATCGGGCATCTGGAAGCGGACCAGTTTTTCGAGCGCGCGCTCCCGGTCGACCCGGAAAGCTCCCGAGCCGACATGGACGTCTCGCGGCGATTGCCCAAGCTCTTCGTGTTCCAAGTCCGCTCCGAGGATAGGCGTTCGGCCCCGACGGCGCCAGGGCCCCCTTTACCATGGCGCGCCGATGTTTCATCCCTATTTCGGCGCGATTTGCTTTACTCCCCTCCATGACGCCGCTGACCATCGCCCACCGCGGGGCCCGGAGCCTGGCCCCTGAAAACACCGTGGTCGCCGCCCGAAAAGCGCACGCGCTGGGCGCCGATCTATGGGAGCTCGACGTCGCCTTCACGGCTGACGGGGAATTGATCGTGTTCCACGACGACTCTCTCGAACGTACCACCGGGGCCAAGGGCCTCTTTTGGGAAACGACGCTCGAGGAATTCTCGCGACTTGAACCCGGCCGGCGCTTTCTCGAGACGGATCCGTTCGGACAACTCGCCGCCGGCGCGATCGACGAGGCCGACCGGGACGCCATCGAAAGCGCCCGCGTCCCGACCTTGCTCGAAGCCCTGTCCTTGACGCGGGAGCTCGATTGGCGCGTGAACGTGGAACTCAAGCGCCTCCCCGCGGCGCGCCCCGACTTCCCGCTGCTGGATCGCGTGCTCGCGGTCGTCGAAGCCTCAGGCGCCGGACCGGAGCATGTTCTCTTCTCCTCCGGAGAGCACTTCTGGCTCGACGAACTCGCGAAGCGCCGTCCGGAATTCGAACTTCAAGCCCTGATCGGTCTTCTCCCGCACGAACCGATCGACTATTTGGAATATCGATTCAAAACCTACAACGTCCGCCGCACCCGCGTGCTTCCCGACGCGGTCCGGGAACTCGTCTCGCGCGGATGCGCGGTGAACGTCTACGTCGTGAACGACGAAGACGAGATGCGCCGCTTCGCCGACGCCGGCGCCGCCGGATTGATCACCGATTTTCCGCAGCGCCAACTCAACATGATCCGGGAGGGCCGCCTGTGAGCGCCTCGTATTTGATTCTAAACTGCTACCCCGCCGCCAGCCGAAGAAATTTCGACGCCTCCGACATCGGCCATCCGCACGACTTCTTCACGAAGATCCTCCGAAGGGTTCGCCCGGGCGCGGCCGTCGACGTCCTCTTCGCCGCGGATCCAGGGGCGGCCCTGCCGACGGGCGCCGCGCTCGCCGACTACGACGGCGTCCTCTGGACCGGATCGGATCTGACCGCCTATCACGCCGACGACGAACGCGTGATCCGCATGATCGAACTCGCCCGCGCCGGCTTCGACTCGGGCGCACGGCAATGGGGCAGTTGCTGGGGCGCCCAGATCGCCGCCGTCGCGGCGGGCGGAGAGGTCGCAAAGAATCCCAAGGGCCGGGAATGGGCGTTCGCGCGAAACGTTTCCGTGACCCCGGCGGGACGCGCCTCCATGCTCTTTGACGCAAAGGCGGACCGCTTCGACGGCTACATCATGCATTTAGACGAAATCGTAAAGCTGCCGGACGGCTGCGAACTCCTGGCGACCAACGACCACACCAAAGTGCAGGCGATCTCGGTTCTGCGCGGCGCGGGCTCCTTTTGGGCGACGCAATACCACCCCGAGTACGATCTTTTCGAGATGGCGCGACTCATCGCCGGTCGGGCCGGACCGCTCGTGCGGGAAGGCTTCTTCGAAAACGAAGCGGCGGTGCTCTCGCAGGCCGACGCGATGAAGCGGCTTTACGCAAGCCCCGACAACGCCTCGCTGCGCGCGGCGCTGTCGATCGGCGACGACCTGCTCGACGCGGCCGTCGTCAACCGCGAACTCGTCAACTGGCTCAACGCCTAAGCCCCGGTCAATCCGGAGCGGATTCAGCCGCCGGTTCCGAGGAAAATCCGCATTCCGGACCGCATGCTTTTGTGGAAGGCGCGCTGCGCGCCCGGTGTTCCGATGCGTCCGAGCGCCTGGGCGGCGCAATAACGGACATCGGGATTGCGGGCGTCGAGCAGCCGCTTAAGATCCTCGACCGCGGCGTCCGATCCCCGCGTTAAATTCCCCAAGGCGATCGCCGCGTTCGCGCTCACGCGCGGGTCGCGATCACGCAGGGCCGCCCGCAGCGGGTCGACCGCGGGCGCCCCTTTCGCGCCGAGCGCGCCCAAGGCCTCGGCGGCTCGGGCCCGCGTCCTGGCGTCCTTGGATTTGAGCCGGCCCAACAAGGCGGGCAGCGCGTCGTATTGCGCCTCCGGCCGTCCGTGATCGTCCACCGCCGCGGGAGTCGCGCGCACCGCGCGTTCTTCGCGCGCACCGGGAACCCGCGGCGCGGCGAGGGACCCCTCCGACTCGCCGAGTTCCCGCCGCAATCGTTCGATGAGCTCGGAGGGAAGTTCCCCCTCCGGCTCGAATCGCTCGGCGCCGGCGAGCACGCGCGACTCCTCCCGGGGAGCGGGCCCGCGCGGCGGTAGAAGCGTCTCCCCAATCCCCTGCGCGGCCGCGAGTTCCTCGTTGAGCGAGGCGATCAGGGCGTCGAGTTCCGAAGCGCGCTCGCCGTTGCTGACGGGCTCTCCCGCCGCGGGCTCCGCCGGGCCGGAAATGTCCACAACGGCGTCCGCGCCGGGCCCCAACAGACGACGCGCGATTTCACGTTCGTCGGGACCCTCGATCGGATAGGCCTGTTCGACCTCCTCGCGTTCGGCGGCGAGGCGCTCCTCCCGCTGAAACGCCGCTTCTTCTTCGAGGTAGTTCCGCCTGCGTGCCGGAGCCGTCGGTGCCGCGACGGCGACCGCCTTGGGAAGCGCCTTAGGATCGACCGGATGCGGCCGACAGCACTGTACCCAATTCAAATCCCCTTGCCGGTGACGGTCCGTCCGGCGGTACTTGAAATCCCGGTTCTCCCACGGGCGAGCCGCCGTCGGTTCCAGCAAGGACCATTCCGCCGGGCATTCTTCGGGCACCAAGCGGCATTCCACCTGAATCGGCCGCCCGGTCGCCGCGGTGACCGGTCCCGTTTCCGGATTTCCGGGACAGCACAGCGCGACCCCGGCGTCCCCCCCGCGCCCCTTTAGAATCTTCGCGTTGTAGGGCGGCATTCCGATCCCGCGCAGGAAGGTCCGCTTCGGACAGATCTCGCCTCGTTTTTTACGGTAGTGGATGTACTGGCATCCTTTATCATCTACCGCCGTCGCCCCCGTCGTCTCCGAGCGCGAAGCGATGCGTCCCCCCTTTTTCTCGGCCGCGGACCAAGACCAGGTTCGGCAGGCCCCGCTGTCCTCCCGAATGCGTCCCGCGCTGCTCGGCGGACTCTCACCTCCCGCCCGGCCCAACCAATGGAGCGCCGCGAGGCGAACCCAGGGACAGGCTTCCTTTCGGGCGATGCGTTCGAAAATAACGCGGTCGCCGAAGCCTGTTCTCCCGAGCCAATGAACCGCGGTCAAGCGCACCTGCCAATCGGGATCCTGCGCCGCCTTTTTAATGCCTTCTTGACCGTAGACTCCTTTTTGGCCGAGCTGATGGATCGCGTAAATCCGCTCGTTCCACTGCCCCTTTTCCACCAAGGATTCGTAGAAGGCGACCTCTTGCGCATACGGCGCGGCCCCCGCCCCGGGCGCCCATGCTAACAGCAGCGATAAGAGAACCGCCATACTGCCGAGGATAACACCTTAAAGTCCGGCACGCCAGCCGACGAATTAGGTATAATGCCTCACGAACGCTCGGGTTTATTAGTGGAAGGAAGTAAAAACCCCGGGCTTTTGCCGAGAAGGAGGCCGTATGGGGTACTGGATAAGAAAAATCATTCTGCGGACGCTGGATATCGCCTCGATGCTTTTGTCCAAGGTCCTCATCGCGGGCATCGGCCTGTTTTTCGCCGGGGTCGGCATTTCTCTGATCCCCCATTTCGAGACCTACTCGGCCCTCAAGAAGGTAGTTTTATTCGATGCGAAACTGCGCGCCCCCTTGATGAAGTGGATGCACGCGAACCTCCCCTTTAAGTTCGAAGGATTCGACGCCGCCCCATGGATTTACATCACAACGCTGTTTCTCACACTCGTCGTCATCGAGTTCTATCGCGACCGCAACTTCGAGCAGCGCGAAGTTCTCTCGATGAAGCGCAAAACCGAAATCGAGAAAAAGAACGCGGTCAAACAAAAACTCGACAAACAAAAGAAGCTTAAGGCGGAGCTCGCGATGCTCGAGGCCCAAGCCGCCGCGCGCGACGCCGAGCGCGAGAAGATCCGCAAAGAGCAGGAGGCTCTCTATAAGGTCCAGCGAGACGCCATCGCCGCCGCGCAGCGCGCCTCCCAAGAGCGGAGCGCGAGAGAACGCGCCGAACGCGGGGCCGAAGCCCTTGTCCGGGACGCCTCCCCCGATAAACAGGCCCTCGAAGCCGCCAAGCGCGAGGCCGCCGAAGCCGAGAAAGCCGCTACGGACGAAAGCGCCGCAAGCAAGCGCGAGGAACTGATGGAGCTCCTCGCCCAAACCAAGAAATCACTCGACGAGCAAAAACGCAATCTCGCCTTTTTGGCGATGGACGTCGTCAACTCCACAGGCATGAAGCAGGGAGAAGATCCGGCCATCGCCGCCCGCGACTTCCGCCAATACAAAAAGCACGTCATGAGCGCGCTTCAAAAGCACGGCTACCTGAAGCTCGCCTGGACGCCCGACGGTCAGATGATCTGCTTTTCGACCGTCGAGGCCGCGATCAAGGCCGGCCAGGACGTTCTCTCCGGGCTCGAGACCTTCAACCGCGAGATCAAGGCGATGAAAATGGATTTCCGCCTGCGCGCCGGCATCAACGCCGGGCGCGTGCTCTATGACGAGGACATCCCGATGGAGGAGATGTCCGACCGCGTGATCGACATCACGGGCCACATGCAGAAGTACGCGCCCGCCGACTCGATCTTCATCAGCGCGGAGGCCCTTGGGGACCGCGCCGTCGAGTTCAAGTTCGCTCCGGTGGAGAAGGTCGTGGACGGCTGCAAGGTGTTCTGCTGGAAAGCCCCCTCGGCCGAGGACGATCCGAAACCCGACGCGGTCGCCGCCTGATCTATAATAGGGGCGTGACGCCCCTCGCGCTCATTTTCGCGCTCGCGCTAGGTCCGCGCGCCGCCTTCGCGGCCGACGCGTCGGGGATGCTGCTCGATTATGCCGCGGCCCGCGAAAAGCGGGACGCCCTGCATACGGAAATCGAGCGGCGTATCGCGCTGTTTAACCGCGAGCGCGGCGGCCTCGAAGATGAACTCGACGCGCTCGAAATCCGCGGCGGCGTCCTGTGCCGGGAAAAGACCGCGGCGGCCGAAGCGGTCGACCGGGCGGCGGCGGCCTTGCGCTCGCTTCAATCCGATGCGGCCGCCCGCCTCAAAAGCGCGCACTCCGTCTCGGCCGGCGCCTGCGGCGCCTACGCCGCGCGCGCCGCCCACCGGGAACTTGAATTCGGACGCGCCTATTCGACCGAAGCGATCAAGCAATTGAAGGACGCTGGAATCCTCTTCGCCCGGGTCGACGAACTCGAACTTGCGCTTAAGGAGGAACTCGCCCCTTGGTCCGCGGAGAAAACCGCCTACCTGCGCGAGCAAGCCGCTTCGATCGGGATGCTGTTCACGGAAGCGCTTCAGCGGCGCGACGCCGAGCGCGTCAGCCGAGATGAAATCGCGCGGCTCACAGGCGCCGCGGTTCCCGAACCGGGACCCGAACGGGACCTCGACGCGTGGCGCCGGCAGGCGGTCGACTCCCCGATCGCCCGCATCGACGCGAGGCTCGAAGCCGCGCGCTGCCCCCGGCGGCCGGAGAACACCCTGGAAGAGATCGTCGGGCTCGGCGCGGCGTTCGACTCCCGTATCGACGAACTGGTCTTTGTCGCGGGGACCTGCGAACGGACGGCCGGGGACGCGCTCGCGCGGGATCTCGCCGACGCCCCGCGCGTCGCCGGGGAAATTGCGGCCGAGGAACTCGCTTATGAGGCCGAACGAAAACGCCATCTCGCGCGCGATCTCGAGGACTGGAAGCGCCGCCGCGCCCGGGAAGCGCGCCGCATAGCCCAGCAGCGGCGATTCGCCGAAACCATGCGCCCCCCGCGGCGCGGGATTTTTCCGAAAGGGGACGGCCTCAAGGGGCCGTGGCTCGTTTGGGGAGCGCAAAGCGACGCCGACGCTCCGATCCGGCTGCGACTCACCGACGTCGAAGCCTTCGACGCCGACGGCGCGCCTTACAAGCGCCTGCTCCGGCCGCGGCCGTTTCGCGACTTAAAATCGGCGGCCGCGTGGGTATGCGAACGGCTCGCGGATGTTCGCGAGCGCCCCGTACTGGGACACTCCGCTCAATACGCAGAGGAGATCGTTTCGGTCTCCGAGGAAATCCGATGCGAGTAGGAGTCGTTCTCGGCGTCCTCCTTCTTTGCGCCTGCCAATCGCCGCTGGGAAGCAGCGTTGCGGTCGCAACGCCCAAACCGTTCACGACTCCCCAACTGGGAACCTACGAAATCCGCCCCGAGAGCGACCCGTTGGAACTCGCGCGTCCTCTTAAGATCGCGGTGCTTCCATTCTCCGACCGGCGCAAAATCAAGCACCCGGGCGTGGACCGGATCTGGTCTAAGGACGCCGAAACCCCAAAAGGCCGACTCGCGCAGCCGCGTGAAATCCGCGGGCTGATCCTGCGCGGGTTGGAGAATGGGCTGAAGCGCTGGCCCTCCGTCCGGCTCATCCGCGCGGAGGAGTTGGGACAGCGACGCGATGCCGAGGTGATCGTATCGGGGGAAATCGAGCGCTGCCGGGTGAGCGCCTCGTTCGTGAACTACCGCGCCGAATGCGCGCTGCGCGTTCATCTGCGCGACGCGGCGGGACGAGCCCTGACGGATGCACCGATTTCCGTGGAGGGGAGCTTTTCGAAGCGGATCTATGAGCGTCCCGGCGATTGGCGCTCGGTGGAACCCGTGCCGCCCAACCCGCTGGCCCCCTCGGTCGAGCGCGCCCTACAGGACGCTTTGGAAAAACTGCTCAACGACGAGCGCTTTCGCGGCGCCCTAAGACAAATCCGCACGCCCTGACCGATTTACCGAACATTTACCGCCCGGTCCCTTGCCAAACCCACCCTGCGGACCTATCCCATGACCATGCGACGCCTCCGCACCCGCTCCTTTCCGGACGAACAGGACTTCCTGCTGATCCTCGCCGTACTCGCCCTCTCCTTCTTCGTGTTGCGCCAGCGCGGCTGGCATGCCGATCGCAATCCGGTAGTCGCGGCGGTGGGAAGTTCCGCGGCGATGGACGGACTTTGGCGGGATTCGGTGCGTCCGCTTAAGGACGGCGAGGACAACCGCCCGCCGGCCGACCCGGATATCGTCTGGGACGAACGCGATCTCTACCGACGCGCGGTCGCGCCCGCGCCGGCGCCCCGTCCGCTGGAGAAACAACCCGAAGCTGAGCCCGAATCCTATTTTTTCCCGGAGCCGCGGCCCGCGGCCCGGCCCGCCGCCGAAAGGCCGCGGCTCTCTCCGACGCGCATCTCGTTCGCCGAACGCGAAAGCGCCCACCGCAGCAAAGCCTTTCTGAGAAAACCGGAAGACGAAAAGCGCTAGCGCAGCCGCTCGAACCAGCGCCGCAGGCGGTCCTTGTTTAAGTCGTAGAGAATGCCGCCGAGGCCCAGCGCTACCAAACACACTGCGACGGCGAAGGCGAGGTAGTACGATTCCCGCCCCTCTTTGACGAAGGTGAAAAAGGCGGACCTCGCCCCCTGGGCCGCCTGCACCGCTCCCTTCTCCCCCTCGAACAAGGCCAGCATGCCTCCGCGCTCGCGCAGCGCCTTCATCGCCTCCAGCATCGGCTGGTAGTTCGAGTCGAAAAACGACGCGCGCTCCATCATCGCCAGCGACCGCGCGTATTCGCGCATGCCCGCGAATCCCCACGAGGCCTGTGCGTAGCCGTGCGCATCTTCTTTCTCGGCGCGGATCGCCGCCTGCGCGGCCTTCACGGCCTCTTCATAGCGCCCCAGTCTGTTCAGGATTTCCGCCTTCGTGCGCAGCAAGAGAGCCGAGCGTCCCCCATCGGCCGTTATCGCCGCTTCGACCGCTCCCAACGCTTCTTCAAAACGCCGCAACTGCAAGTAGGCCTTCGCCTGAACGAAGTGCGCGTACGGGTTGACGGCCATCTGTGCGAGCGATTCGCCGGCCATGCGCAGCGCGCGCTCCGGCTCGAGCTCGACGAGAGCCTCGGCATTCTTCGCGGTCACCAGAGCGGGCCGAATCGCGGCGAGCCGTTCCGGAGGCGGCGCCCCGGGCACGGCGCCGGGGCTGCGCTCACCGCCGGCGAGAGTCTGCTTTCCCGTCGTCCACGCGTGCTGCCAACTCCCGGCCGCGACCCGGGCGATGCCGCGGGCGGAGGCGACAAGCCCCTCGCCGGGGCGCTCGCTCTCGACGGAGACGTCCGCCGCGGCCGTCGGCGCTCTCCCGGGCGCGCGGGCGCCGGCAAACTCTCCGGTCAACCCGGAGCGGTCCTCGGCGGTTCGGCCGATCGTGCTGCCTCCGGGATCCCGGCAGTCCCGCTCGCCGTAGTTGTCGCAGATCACGTCCGCGACGTTGCGGCTTAAGTCCCGGGGATAGGTGAGTTTTTTCGAGCGCGTATTCTGATTGGACCGATAGCGCCCCCCCGTCGGCTCGACCGCCTTAGGCTGTTCGACTCGAATCGGCATCGGCGGAAGATTGGAGAGCTGATCGGCGTCATCCGGGTTGCCGAACTTCTCGCGCAGCTTCGCGAGCTTGTCCGCGGTTTTTTTCGAGGCCTTCTTCAAATCGGCGGACGCCTTCTTCGCTTTTTGGGCGGCCTTCTCACCGCTCTCTGCGGATTTCTCGGCCTTATCCTTCTCTTCCTGCGCCTTGGCTACCTGCTTTTGCTTCTCCGACTCCTCCTGCGCGGCTTCCCAGGCGGCGTGAATCGGTCCGTCCACCTGCTTCATCGATTGGTTGATCGCCTGCTCGCTCTGCTCCAGCGCCTCCTTCGCCCCCATCGCCGCCGCCGAAGCCGCTTCCGCCGCCCCGAGCGCCTTCGGGAGACCCTCCTTCGGCTCGGCGAGTTCTTCGAGCTCCTTATGGACCTTCTTCGCCTTCTCCACCGCCTTTTTCATCCACTTCGCCGCGTTTTCGATCACCTTCTTGGAAGTCATCTGACGGCCGACGTCCCGCGTTCCGCCGCTGGTCCGGCTGTCGGCGAGACTGTTTTGCGACTTGTTTTCCAAATCGCCGGCTTTCTGACCGTACTGCTCGAGAACCGGCACCAGCGCTTCGACGGCGGCGATCCGCTGCTTGGCGTCCTTGAGCTTTTCCTTCGCCTGCTCCGAAAGCGGCTTGAGCGGCTTCAAATCGCGGCTTTGGTCTTGAATTTTCTTCACCGCGGACGCGTCGGCCGGGGCGCCCTGCGCCGAAGGCGGGTCGGTCTGAATCGCCTGCGCCGCGGGCTTCAGGGTCTGAGACGCTTCCTCGATCGCGGGGGCGTCCTCGGCGGTATTTTTTTGGACGACCGGCTTGAGTCCCTTGTCGATCGTCTTGAGTTTTTCGTACGCGACGATCATGGGAACCAGGCCGAAGCGCAGTTCGTCGTAGCCGGCGGCCATGACGCCGCGCGCGCTGTCCGCGTTCATCAAGATCTCGTAACGCGGAAGATCGGTGCCGTCCTTCATTTCCTCCTGCAGGTTGTCCATGAACAGGTCCATGCCGGGCAGGGAATCCTGCGGAAGGTTGCGGTCGGCGATCAGGTCCGCGACATGCTTCACCAACGAGATTAAATCGTCGCGGTCGGGATCCCGCGTGAAATCGGGATCGTCCTCCTCGCGCTTGTCGGTGTAGACTCCGGGGACATAGTTGAGCCGCTGCGTTCCCTCGTAGCCGATCCCGGAAGTATTCGTCGTGTCCCCGACCTGGCGATCCGCGGACCCCGCCGGGGACGCCAACAGAAACGCAAGGGAAAGCGCTTTAAATCGCATGAGCTTTTAAGTTTTATCTATCTGGGAGCTTCAATCAAGGACCCGCGTCCTTCCCTGTAGGCTCTCGGCCAGCAGCCGCAGACCCTGCGCGATCGACACCTTCGGCGCGTAGCCGAGATCCCGCTTCGCCGCCCCGATGTCGAACCAATGCGGCGTCGAAAGTTCCTTGGCGAGAAAGCGCGTCATCGGCGGCTCGGATCGAATTCCGAACAGGCCGTACACCGCCTCCAGCGCCGCTCCGAGCCCGTACGCCAACGGCGCGGGAATCGTCCCCTCCACGGGAGGAAGGCCTGCGGCGTCAAGAATCCCGTCGATCAGATCCCACAACGGCATCGGCTCTCCGTTGGAGAGGAAGTAGACCTTTCCCCCGAGCGCCGGCAGGCGGTCGCAGGCGAGCAGATGCGCGTCGGCCGCGTTGTCGACGAAGACGGAATCCACAAGCGGATTTCCCCGACCGACCCGCCGCAGCCTTCCGGCGCGACGACGGGCGACCAGCCGCGGGAGGATGTGATTGTCGCCGGGACCCCAGATCAGATGCGGGCGCAGCGCGACCACCGCGAGACGCTCGGAGTTCGCCGCCAGCGCGAGTTGTTCCGCCTCGGCCTTCGTCTCGGGGTAAGAGGCCAAGAAGGACTCCGGATAGCCGAGGCTTTCATCGACGCCCTCCTGCCCCGAGGCTCCGAACACGACCGACGGGGAACTCGTGTAAATCAATTTCGGGACGCCTTCGACCAGACACGCGTCGATCACGCTCGCGGTCCCGCTTACGTTCGCCCGAAAGAATTCCGCGTGCGGACCCCACAGGCCCGCCTTCGCCGCAGCGTGATAAACCGCGTCGCAGCCCCGCACGGCCTCGAGCAGTTTCGGGTCGGAGAGATCCGCCCGGAAGGTTTCCACGCCCATCTCCCGCAGTTCCGGGTAGTCCGCGCGCGACAGACTGCGCACGCGGTCGCCCCGCTCAACGAGTTTGCGGCAGAGGGCTTTCCCTAAAAACCCGCCGCCGCCGGTGACGAGGACGTTCAAAGCCGCCGCTCGGCCCAGCGGGCTAGCTTTTCCCGGAATATCTTCGCGTTGTGCCGAATGTCTACCGGGAAGGAGTCATGGAAGAGGAAGGTCTCGATGCCTTTCGTGTGCGCGTATTTGGCTCCCCGCTCCCGGAGTTCCTGAATCAGACGCGGCTTCGGCCACCCCTTGGCCTGCGGCTCCAACTCGACGCACAGCACGGGCTTCTTGACGCCGTTGCCGACCCCGACCAGCGCGGTGCGGGCGACCCCCTTAATCGTGTTGAACACCCCTTCGCACGGAACGGTGAACAGGGTACCCGCGCCGGTGTCGACGCGATGCGCCTTGCGCCCGCAAAACCACAATCGCCCGCTTTGATCGAAATACCCGAGATCCCCCATGCGGTGATAAAACAATCCGGTCTGCGGTTCCTCGATTTTCGCGAGCGCGGTCGATCGATCTCGGTTGAAATAGCGCCGCGTCGCGACCGGTCCCTGGACGACGATTTCTCCGACGACGCCCGCCGGCGCTTCGAGGGAGTCGTCCCAATCCGCGATCGGGCCGTCCGTGATCGTGATGATCTTGACCGTCATCTCCGCGACCGGGCGGCCGACGCAGACGCCGAGACCCTCTTCGGTGCCGACCCGCGTCTCGCGCAGGATTTCGCGGCTGCCGATCGTCGCCACCGGAAGGCACTCGGTCGCTCCGTAGGGCGTGTGAATTTCTGCGCCGGACGCCAGGCGGCCTTCAAATCGTGCGAGCACGGCCGGCGACACCGGCGCCCCCGCCGAGATCATGCGACGCATCGTCGGGATGCTCTCGCCCTGTTCATGCAGCCAGCGGCCGACTTGGTCGAGCAGCGCGGGGGAGCCGAACATCTGGGTCGCGCTGAATTCCCGGATCGCGTCGACGATGTTGCGGGGATCGACCGAACCGGGCCGGGTGAAATCCATCTCCGGAACGACCGCCGAAGTCCCCAACGCGGGACCAAACAACGCGAACAACGGGAAGGTCGGCACGTCGATTTCGCCGGGGCGGATGCCGTACATTTGCTTGAGCATGCGCACCTGGGAGTCGAAAATCGAGTGACTGTACACGACGCCCTTGGGCGTTCCCGTGGACCCGCTCGTGAAGAGAATCGCCGCAGTCTCTTCCGGACGAGTCTTGACCAGGTACTCGGAACCGTCTGAGGAGCGCAGGTCCGCCAGGGATCGCCCCCCCCAGAACCAGCGCCGACCGACGGTCACCGTCGTCCGCAAGGTTCGCTTGGCCCAGCCCAGCGCGATCCGCGCGGCGTGAGCTTTCGAAACGCCGATAAACGCCTCAGGCTCGGCTTCATCCAGGCAAGACTTCAAATTCGAGATCCCCATTCCGGGGTCGACAAGAACCGGGACCGAGCCCGCCTTAAACAACGCGAAGGTCAGAGAGAAAAACTCGGGCGAAGGAGGCACCATCAACACGGTTCGCACCCCTCGGCCGATGCCGGCTTCGGCGAGTCCGCGCGCGAGACGGCTGCTTTCTTCATCCAGCGCTCGGAAGCTTAAGCGGATCCACCGGTAGCGTCCGGACGCGTCGCGGCCGGCGGGGCAGGCGACGGCGAGCGCGTCGGGCTGCTCCCGCGCCATCCGGGGAAGGTGCGACGCGATATTGACGAACGTGTCGAGCATCGGATTAATCAAGCGGGTTCGCCGCGAAAAATCCGCGGACCAGTTCGAGAATTTCTTCGGAGGCGTCTTCCAATACATAGTGTCCGCAATCGGGAAATCGGTGAACGGCGGCTTTCGGCAGCCGGCGCTCCCATTCGACGAGATAGTCGACGTCGAAGACGAAGTCCCGCATGCCCCAGCAAATCATCGCCGGAGTCTCCCGAAAGCGACCCAGTCCCTCGGCCGTCTTTGAAATCAGATCGTATCCGGGGTCCTCCGGCCGCAACGGGATGTCCTGGACGAATCGCAGAACCGCCGCCCGATTGCTCCAACTGTCATACGGCGCCAAATAGGCGTCTCTTACATCCGGCGCCAGCGGCCTGCGGGTCACGCAATCCGACGCGGCTCCCCGGCAGAAGGCGTTGAATCCTCGCACGAGCACGGTTCCAAGCGGCGTCCGTGCTAATTTCAGCTGCCACGGCACCGCCTTCCCTTCGGGCGGATGAAACGCCGCAGTATTAAGGATCACCAAGCGCTTGACCTTCTCGGGATGCCGCCGCGCCCACGCCATGGCGATCATTCCGCCCCAATCGTGAACGACCAAAGAAACGTCGTCGCCGACTCCCGCGTGTTTGAGCAGACGGTCCAAATCGTCGACGCGGCGCTCCAGGGTATACGGATAGTCGCCGACCGCAGGCTTCTCGGAAAGACCGCAGCCGATGTGGTCGGGAACGATCACCCGATGATCCCGCCGAAGTTCCGCGGCGAGCTTTCGGTAGTAAAACGACCACGTCGGGTTTCCGTGGACCATCACCACGGGCCGGCCGGAACCTTCGTCGAGGTAGTGCTGACGAAATCCCCGCTGGTCGAGATAATTCGACGCGAACGGATACTGCGCCTTTACGGCAGGGCGTCCCATAACCCCCATGAGGCCCTGCACGGCGGGGCTTCCGCCCCGCCAGGCCCGCTGTTTCAAAATCACCATTCCCACCCCAGCATCATGCAGTTTAGACCGCTTCCGATTCCAAGAAACCCGACGCGGTCGCCTTCCCTTAGAAACCCGCGCTCCTCGGCGAGCGCCGCGGTCATCGGAAGGCTGACGGTCCCGATGTTTCCCAAAAACGAGTAGGTCGAAAAATCCTTCTCCTCGGAGACCCCCAAGGTCTTCAGGATCGCGTCCTTGTGTCCGGAACCGACCTGATGACAGATCACCCGGTCCACCGCCGAAGCGCTCCACTCCAATTTATTCAAGAACGCGTCCCAGGTTCTAATCCCCAGCGACACGCCGTGTTCGAGCACGGAGACCGAATCGGTCGCCATGAATTCCCGGTGCATGTCCCGTCCGCCCGCTCCCTTGGAAAGGCCCCAGGTACACAACCGATGATGCTCCGGCGCGGCAAGCGACACGCCCCCGCGAAGCGAACGCCCGCGCGCCCCGAAGGACCCGTCGCTCAGCACGACGGCGACCGCGCCGGAGCCGCCGGTGAAGGTGGCCAGCGAGGTTTTGAACAGGTCCATGTTTCTAGAGGAGAGCAGCTTCTCGATGGCGATCTCGTTGATCTCCCTGGACGATTCGCAGGAGACGACGAGTCCCGCGCGGATTTGTCCCAGCTCGATGCGGTTGGCGGTCTCCAAAATCCCGTTGAGCACGCCGAGACAGGCGTTGCTTAAATCGTAGATGAGCGCGTTGTCGCGCACGCCGATCTCGGAGGCGACGGCGCAGGCCGTGGCGGGTTCGAACTGTTCGCGGCAAACGCCCGCGTAGATCAGGCTCCCGATCGCTTCCGGTTCGACGCCCGCGCGGGCAAGCGCCTTCTTGGCCGCCGCCGCCGCGCCCTTCGAAAGCGGGGCCCCTTCCTCCCACCAGCGCCGCTCGACGATGCCCGTCAGGCTCTCCAGTTGGCCGGAGGGGATATGCAAAGACGCGTACGCCGGCGCGAGACGCTCCTCAATCTCCGCGGAACTCACGACCACCGGCCCGAGTTCGTAGCCGATCGCGTCGAGCCTCACCTTTCTGTATCTCACGCGTCCGCCCCCGCGGCCCGAATCGTGAAATCCACCATTTGGTAAATCACGCGGCCGTCGACGCTGAGGAAGCCGTCGGCCCGGATTCGCCGAAGTTCCTCGTCGATTTCCGTGACGACCGCCTGCACCGTCACTTGCGAGTCGGCCGGAAGAATCTGGCCGCGATAGATCCACCGGTGCTTCTCACCGAGCGCGAGACTTTCGAAGCGGGCGCAGGCCGCCGCTCCCCAACGCTCGAGCGCGACGGTTTTGAGCAGCTGCAAAAAGGACTCCAACCCGAGCGAACCCGGCCACACGGGATCCTGATGGAAATGCGCCTTGAAGAACCAGGCCTCGGGATTCACGGCGGCGGTGCCCTCGATAAAACCCAGCCCCTTCGGCCCGCCGTCGGGGACGAAGCAGGTGACGCGCTCGACCATGCGCCAACGATCATCGGGCATCGGCGCCTCGCGAGGAACGTCGAACGACCGGGCGCGCGCGGTTTCGGCCGCATCGGGTTCGTAGAGCGCGGCGTCGCGGATTCCGATTTGGTCGGCGAGCGCGCCCTTCGAGAAAAAGCCGAAGTAGGTCGTTCCTTCATAGACCGTCTCTTGGCGGCACAGCATCTTATAGGAATAGTGCTGGATGATCATCCCGCCCGAATTGGAAACGCCGGTCAGCGTCACCGTCGTCCTCAGCGTCCCCATCCCCGGCGTCACCGCTTGAAGCTGAACCGCCTCGCCGCCGAGGTTTCTAAAGGAAAGATCCTCGCCGGAAGTCAGCGCGGAGCCCAGATACGCCGCGAGCCAGCCGCAAGGCTGCAAGGCGGCCTCCAGCAGCACCGCGAAAGGCATCACAGGCTGGCGGTCCGCGTCGAAGTACCATTCGGAGGAAGGCACATCGTATTCCGCGTCGATCACCGCTCCGGCCTCCAGCACCCACGGACGAGCCTTCTCGATGCGCGTGATCCGGTTGAGGAACTTGTAAGGCGCACCCGGCAAACGCGCGATCACGCGCTCGGAATCAAAAATCTTATACCGCTCGCCGAACGCCTCCGACGGCTTGCCGATCGCGAAGGCGGTGATCGACGCGTCATCGAACAGCGCCGCCGGCTCCGAACGGTCCCATAGCCGCTCCAGATCCGTCTTATGGGTTCCCGAGAGCCGCACCGACATATTGAGCATCTCCACGACGGGGCGCCCGTCGGCGAACATCAGTGCGTCCGCGATCGCGTACGGCGTTCCGTCGTCCTGATAGCCGATTTCCTTAAGCGAAATCTCGTAGGCGGCGGTCTTCGTCGACGCGATCACCTGGCCCCGGCACTTGAGCACGCTCGCCGCGCCGGGGATCGGCTCGTAAACGACCGAGTCCTTCTCGGCGACCCAACCGAAGCGCAGCAGCATCGTGCGAAAAGCGTGCAGACAGCACTCGTACATCAACGTACCGGGCATCACCTGATCGTCGACGAAGTGACAGGTCAAGAACCAATCGTCCGGATGAATGTCGGCTTCGGCGCGCAGCTGTCCCAGCCCGAAGCGGCCGCCCGTCGGGTCGAAGCGCGTCACCCGGTCGATCAATTTCATGCGCCCATCCGGAAGTCCGACCGGGTCGCGCAGAGGGAGCTCCGGAAACATCCGGCCGCGCCGAATCTCGTCGACCCGCGCGTCGTCGTAAATCTCGACGCCGTCGAGCGGCGCGAGCGGCGCGAAACCGCCGGTCACCTTTCCCGGCATCTCCCGAAGGTCCAATCGGGTGTGAACGATTCCTTTTCCGCCGTCGAGTTCCTCCTGCGTGAAGAAACCCGCGACGCCCTTTCGCATCGTCAGCAGCAATTCCCCGTCGACCGTCGCGTCGAACTCGAAGCGGAACAAATGCGTCTCCCCCTGACGGAAGAAGCGAAGGATGCGGATGTCGTAGACGATCGTGGAGCCGGGTCCCGGCAGGGGACGGTGAAAGCTCACTTCGGCGTCGAGGAGCCGGTAAACGGCTTTCCCTTTCGTGACGGCGTCGACTCCCAAAAAACCCGATAAAAACAGATCCGCCTGTCCCGCTTCCACCGCGATGCAGACGGGAATCCGACCTCCGTCCAAATACCAGGCGCCGCTCTCGATGTCGTGCTCGGTGACGACGCGGCCCGAGCCCATGGAATGCGGTTCGCCTTCAATCAAGGTGATCCGGTCCACCAACTGCAGCGGGGCGTCCGGAAGGCGGACGCGGGTCGGATACGAGTCGGCGTGCGCGAAGGACGGTCCCAAAACCGCGCCGATCTTTCCCATCGCGATCTCAAAGCATTGCTCCTTGGTAAGTGCCCGGGGCACCGCGTTCGGATCGCGTTCGACGCCCGGGACGGCAACGGCAACCAAGGCCGTCCGCGCCGCATCCGCAAATTTCATGTACGCCGCGTGCGCGTCCGCCGTCTTGCGCCGCGCCTCCACGAACCAGTTCACCGGCGCCGGCGCGACGGAAGCGGGCGAAGCGACGGGAACCGGCCTCGGCGCGCGCCCCGAAACGACTGGCGCCGGAGACGGATCGGGGTCCGGGCGGTACTCCACCGGAATGCGCATCGCCGGCCGCTCGGGCCTGGGCTGTTCGAAAGGTCCGTTCACCGCCGCGAAATCCAATTCCTTTCCGGAAACGAACGCCGCGGCCAACGCGCGCAGCGTCGCCGACACCGCGGACTCGCCGCGCGGACAGACGGCGGCCGCTTCGTGGACCCGGTCCCCGAGAATGCCCCCGATCATCCGCGTACAGGACGCCCCCGGTCCCATCTCGATGAACAATCGCGCGCCGTCGCGATAGGCTGACTCGACGGTTTTAGGAAAATCGACGGGGCCGAGCGCCTGAGCGAGGATCGCGTCGGCCGCGGATTCCCGGTTCGGAGCGTACGCCTCCCCGGTCGCGCCGCTGTAAAACGAGACCCCCTCGGGCGCTTCGACCGGGAACAGATGGAGTTCCCGGTACGCGTCCTTGACCGGCTCCGCCGCTTCGCAATGCAACGTGGTTGCACCGTCGACCGGCATGGAGCGGGCCCCCATCTCGCGTACGAGCGCCTCCACTGCCCCGCGCTCCCCGCCGATTACCGTCTCGTGCGGCGTGTTCACGATCAACCGGTAGACCCGCTCCCGGTTTTTCAGCGCCGCGTCGACCGAATCCTTGGACGCGTCCACCACGGCCGCGACCCATTCAAGCGGCTCGCCTTTGGGAAGCTTCCAGCGCGTCCGCGCCGAGCGGCATTCTCCGGTCAGCTCCCGCGTGAACAAGGTCGACTTTTCCAGACGCCGGAGCATCTCGTCGCGGTCCTTCCACGCGCCGAGCGCGAACAACGCCGCCGACTCCCCGAGGCTTAAGCCCACGGCTTGATCGCAGGGAAGCCCGAACCCGCGCATCAAATCGGCGGTGAAGGCGCCCAGACATACCTGGCCGTATATCGCGTCGCGGGGGGAGAAGGCTTCCGGACGCTCCCCCCAAAAAATTCCGGCGCGGTACTGCGAAGCCAAAAATTCATTCTCGGCGTCCTGGCGGCGCAGAGGCTCGGGCCAAGCCAGCGCTAGGTCCCGCCCCATCCCGTGAAACGCGTTTCCCAACCCCGGAAACACGAACGCCGTCTTGAAGCCGGATTCCAGAGGCGCGGGGCGGTACAGCGCTCGCTCGCCTGCGCGTCCGTGCGCGCGTTCCGGTTCGCGCCCGGCGCGCTCCAACAGCGCCGCCGCCGATCGGCGCGCCTCCACCGCGTCGATGGCGACGACAGCCAAAGAACGCGGCCCTCGTCCGACGGCGCGCTCGGGGGAGAGACTCTCCAACTGCGCGCGAAGCCCTTCGACCGACTCGGCGCGCGCCGCGAACAATCGCGCGCGAGGGGTCCGCAACCCGGCGCCGGAAGGTTTCGTCGGCGCCTCCTCGAGCACCGCGTGTACGCAGCCCCCGTCGATGCCGAACGCGGAGACCGCCGCTCGCCGCGGTCCCGACTGGCGGTCTCTCATCCAATAACTCGCCGACTCTCCCGGGAGCACCTCTTTATGCAAAGCCAGCGCGGCCTTCACGAACGACGCCAATCCGGAGGCGGCGCCCGCGTGGCCGATGCGATCCTTCGTCGTCGAAATCCGCCACGCCGGAACGCGCCCATCGAGAAAGCGTTCGATCCCGGCCCGCTCCGCGGCGTCTTCGGCCGGAGCGCCGCTGCCGTGCGCTTCGAAAAGTCCCACCGTCCTCGGGTCGATCGCCGCATCCGAGTAGGCGCGCCGCATCGCTTCGGCCACGGTCTCCGACGCGGGCACGGGGGCCTCGCCCGCGGGAGTCGAGGCCGATCCGACTCCTCGCACCACCGCGTAGACCCTGTCCCCGTCGCGCAGCGCGTCGTCGAGGCGCTTCAGTGCGAGCGCGGCCGCCCCTTCCCCGGGGATCGTTCCATCCGCGTCTTCGCGAAACGGTCGGGCCATGCCGGATTTGGAGTACGGGCGCGCGGCGTCGCTGCCGAGCACCGCGCGCGCGTCGCAGGCCAAATCCACGGCCCCGACCAACGCCTGGTCGAGCGCTCCGCTCTGCAAGGCGCGAACCGCCGCCTCCAACGCCGTCAGACCCGAACTTTCCTCGCTTTGCACGGTGAAGCTCGCTCCGCCCGCGCGGAATTCCCGCGCGACGCGGCTGGCGACGATCCCGCCGAGCGCCCCGAGCGTCCGGTCGGCGTTGAGCGCCGGCCCGAAGGCGTCGCGCTTTTCCTCCGGCAGCCGCCAGCGGCAGTGGAAATTCGTCGCGTTGAGGTCCAGGGCCAAACCGATGAAGACTCCGGTCGAGAGCTTCGGACCGTCCTCCCAGGCCGCGTCATCGACCGCGGCGGCGGCGGTCTTCAGCATCAACAGCTGCTGCGGCAACGCCTGTTCCAATTCCTTCGGCGGCACGCGGAAGCGGCCGAGAGGCAGATCGAACGCGTCGATGGGATAAGCCCTGAAGGACTCCCCGGAGCGTCCGCGCCAGCGCGGCGCGCGCGGTTTCTCACCGTCCGAACCGAAAAAACGTTCCTCGAGTGCGTCGCGCGAATCCCACGGACCGAACTGCGCTCCGATTCCGACGACGGCGACCGGAACGCCGCCGCTTTTCGGCGGCCTCGCAGTGCGCTTCACGCGGCGTTTGCCGCGCCTCGGCGGTTCGTACTCCTCGACCAGCACATGCGCGTTGATCCCCCCGAAACCGAAGCCCGACACAGCGGCCTTGCGGGTTCCGCGCGACTTCCACGGCTCCGCCTCGGCGAGAACGCGGAAAGGACCGCTCTCCAAATCCACGCCCGGCGCCGGTTTCTCGAAATGCGCGGTCGGCGGCAGCGACTTGTGCTTGAACGCGAGCAGCACCTTCATCAGTCCCGCCGCGCCGGCGGCGGTCAAAAGGTGCCCGACGTTCGACTTCACCCCGCCGATCACCGCCTGTCCAGGTTTCCATCCGGCTTCACCCCACAGCGCGCGCAGGCTCGACGCCTCCACCGCGTCGCCCAAAGGCGTCCCGGTCGCATGACACTCGATGAGCTCCACCTGCTCCGGCCGCCACTCGGCGGCTTCGTACGCCGCCCGCATCGCCCGCAGCTGTCCCTCGGCGCTCGGCGCGAGCAGACTCCCTTCGATGTCGTTGGAAAGTCCGATCCCGCGAATCACGCCGTGCACCCGGTCGCCGTTTTTGAAGGCGTCATCGAGGCGCTTCAAGACGAAGAGTCCCGCGCCTTCCCCGACCACCAATCCGTTTCCCTTCGCATCGAACGGGGAACAGATTCCGTTCGGTGAGAGCGCGCGCAATTGAGAAAATCCCATCTGGGTGTACAGCGAATCCGGCCGCGAAACTCCGCCCGCGAGCATCGCGTCGGCGCGGTGCGCATTGAGCTCGTCGCAAGCGAGTTTAAGGGCGTAAAGGGAAGAGGCGCAGGCGGCGTCGAGCGTGTAGGCCCCGCCGCCCAGGCCGAGCGCGCGCGCGACGAGACCGGCGGGCAGCCCCGTAACGAAGCGATTGAGCGGCGTCTTAAGCGGCCGGTGTTCGAAGGTTTCAGCGGCGAGCGCCGAAGAACCGTCCGTCGGCAGCGCGATGTTTCCGAAGACGACGCCGATGCGTCCCGGATCGGTACCGCGCAGATCCGCAGACCGGACCGCGTCTCGCGCGGCGTGCAGAGCAAAGTGACACACCGGATCCAGATTCTTTAGGAATTCCTCTCCGAGGCCGATCCCCGCGCGGTCCAATTCGAAATGCTGAACGAAACAGGCTTTCTTCGAGACGATCTTATCCGCCGTCGCGGGGCGCGGGTCGTAGAGCTCGTCGACCGGACGGAGCCAGCGTCCCTTCGGCGGCTCCGAGGCGCAGTCGCGGCCGGAGGCGATCAACTCCCAGAACGCGTCGAGCGTTGCGGCGCCGGGAAAGACGCCTCCAAGTCCGACGATCGCGATAGGTTCCTGCCTGTGGGGCATCGGATTCTAGACCGCCGCCCCGTTTTTAAACGCCGCATCCAAACCGGCGTCGAGCACGCAGTCGTAGCCGCTCATCCGCGCGACCACCGCGCCCGCATCATCGATAAAATCCACATCGGCGCGCGCGCGCCGGGCCGCAGCCTCGATCACCTTGGCCCTTAAAATCACCCCACCCTTCGGGAAGCCCGCCCGAAACTGCTTGTAGGACGCGAACCCCGTCGGCAAGCACGGCATCCCTTTGCGCTCTCGCGACCAGACGATCAGCGCCTGAAACGCGGCATCGATCGCCGCCGGATCTGTGATCCAGCGCGAACGCAGCGGCTTCTTCATCCATTCCGACGGAACCGGCGCGGTTCGCGCTCGGCAAACGATTCCCGCGTCGGACAAACCATCGACTGATTCGATGAAGCGCATCGGTTCGCCGTGGAACAGATGCTCGTTGTAAATGCGTTCCGCGGATAGAGAGGAACGATCCAAATCCAGAGCGACCCCTTCCGGCGCTTCGCCTGCATGACCGAGCAGCACTCGCGCCCGCGCCCGCGGAGCCCCGTCGGAAGAGCGCATTTCCACCGGGCAAACCCCATCGCGAATCCTACCCGCGTAAAAGCGCAGCCGCGCCGGTTTATCCAAAACCACGCCCTTAAGCACCCGAAAATCCTCAATCGCGGAAAAACCCAATCCCGGATTCGCGTGCAGGGCGGCGTGCGCGAGCCATTCGGCCATCAGCGCCGCAGGCAGCACCGGCTTTCCCGCCAACCGGTGGGAATTGAGGACCGGATGATCCTCCAGCGCCACAGTTCGTTCAAACGCAAACGGCATCGGCGCCTCTCCCAACACCACCAACTCCGAAGGGCACGCGGGGTCCGCGAGCGCGTCGACCAGCAATTTCGCCCCGGAAGACACATCGATCAGCCCCACTCCCTCGGCCTCGAAGACCTTCTCCAGCGCCGGCGTCACCATTCCGCCGCGCCACGGTCCCCAGTTAAACGATACGGCGCGAATGCCGCAGCTTCGGGCGAGCTTATTAAGCGCCTCGTTGGCCATCGCGTAATCGACCTGGCCCTTTCGTCCGAAGCGCGCGGTCGTCGAAGAGAAAAAGACGGCGAATTTCGCCTCACCCGGATCGAGAGCCCCCAACAGCGCCGCGGCCCCGTCAAGCTTCGTGCCGAACACCTGATCGAACTGCTCGGCGGTCTTGTCGGCGATCAAGCGGTCGGCCAGAACTCCCGCGCCGTGCACGAGACCCCGCACCGGGCCGTAGACGGACCTCAGTTCCTGAAACAGGGCTTTCATCGCGGACGCGTCCCGCGCGTCGAGACTGCGGTAAACCGCGGTCGCGCCGGAGTTTTCGATCTTCTTGAGGCTCGCCTCGATCTCGCGGCGCGCGAGCACCGCGTGTACGCGTCCCTGCAGCGCCTTCGGAGACATCACGCCTTCGGCAGCCAGGATCGCTTTCTTCAGCGCGGCGTCGTCGTTCGCCGAAGCGTACGGATCGACGCCCGCCGGAATCTCGCTGCGGCCCAGCAAAACCATGGTCGGCTTCCACGCCGCGGCGAGGGCGGCGGCGCAGGCGGCGGTGACGCCGCGGGCGCCGCCCGTCACGACGACCAACTCTCCAGGGGAGACGGGGGCCGCCCTGGGGGCGGGCGCGAACGATCGTTCGACCAGAGCGAAGCGCCGCGCGCCGTCGAGGCCCGTCTCGAGCGGACCGCGCGCCAAACATTCGTCGACTACGGCGGCCGCGTCGAACGCGCCGCAGTCGATCGCCTTGCAAAGGACAGCATCCCATTCGCGGGCGGCGGTTTTCGCGAGTCCCGCGAGCGCGCCCGAGAGCGGGTCGCCGCGGAAGTTCTCGAATCCGAAGCGGCCGCCGAGCGCGGTCAGCGTGCAGAAAAACCGGAGCCGCGCCGCAGCACAGCGTTTGGAAAAGAGAAGCGCGTTCCGGAGAAAGGCGGCGTCGACGATTTCGGCCGCGATCACGACCCCTGCGACGCCGTCCAAGGATTCGTCGAAGGACGGCGGAACGACTTTCGCCTTTCCTCCTTCGGCTGCAAAAGCCTTCGCGAGCGCGTCGGCTCGCGTGTCGCCCTCAGCGACGATCAGGACGGTTTCGCCCGCGAGGCGAACCGCCCGTTCAGTTTTTTTTCCGGTCTCGACAGCCTCCACCCGGCTCGTATTGAGCGGGGCTCCGGCCGCTTCGGCGGACGCCTTCTGGTGGGGCGGAAGCCCCTCGGTGCCGGGCTTCATGGGGGCTATGGGACGCTCGGCGCCGTTTCCGTTCGACATATGCGCGATCACCTGGCCGAGCGTCTTGATCGTCCCGAGTTGATCCGGCCTCACGGTCGGCGCGCTCGGATACTTCTCCTGAAGCGCCGAAAGAATCTCAACGCGCTTGATCGAATCGATGCCTAAATCCGAATCGAGGCCCATGTCGAGATTGAGCATCTCGGCCGGGTAGCCCGTTTTTTCAGAGACGATCGCGATCAGCGCCCCCTCCATGCCCCGGCTTCCGTTCCCATTGGCGGAGACGGCGGCGCCCGCGCTGCCGTTCGCCATATGGGCGATGACCTGACCCAGCGTCTTGATCGTCCCGAGCTGATCCGGCTTTACGGCCGGGGCGTTCGGAAACTTTTCCTGCATCGCCGAAAGAATCTCGACGCGCTTGATCGAATCTATCCCCAGATCCGAATCGAGACCCATGTCGAGATTCAGCATCTCGGCGGGGTAGCCCGTTTTGTCGGCGACGATCGCGAGCAGAGAGGTTTCCATCCCGTGATTCCCGTTTCCGTTGGCGGCGACGGGGATCGGAGCGGAAACGGAAAGCCTCGGAGCGGCGAAAGCCGCCGGGGCGGGAGCGGGCGCCGCCGCGGCAACGATCGGCGCGGGCGCCGATAGAACGGGCAACGTCGTCACCGGCATCGCCGGAAGCGGCTGTCCGGCGACGAGCGCCTGCATCGCGAACAGCGCGCGTTCCTGGCCTTCAAGGAACTTGGCGTGCAGCTCGGCGGTCTGCTGCTGAATCTGGCGCAGCGCCTCGATCGCCTGATTCGGCGCGGCGAACGCGGGTACGGATTGAGGATTGGTTTCCTGTTTCACGACAAGTTTCTCCTGGCGGGGCGGAAGCCCCGCCGTGCCGGGCATCATGGGGGCTATGAGACGCTCGGCCTGGCGGGGCGGAAGCCCCGCCGTGCCGGGCCTCATGGGGGCTATGAGACGCTCGGCCTGGCGGGGCGGAAGCCCCGCCGTGCCGGGCTTCATGGGGGCTATGAGACGCTCGGGCGGCTTCGCCTTCACGGGCGGTCGCGGCGTATGCGGAGCGCGGTAATTCGCGCCGCTGATCAAAACGGTAAATCGCTTCTTCCCCTCAGGCGGCTTCGGCGCCTCGGGGTCCCACGCATCGAGCGCCACCGCGTGACCGCGAGCGGCGGCCCAAGCTAGAGCGCGCGCGAGGTCCGCGGCGCCGGAGCGTTTGCCCTGGGACGCGTCGAGCGCGCAGGCGGAGTGGGGCTTCTCGTCGAGAATCGCGCCGACCAAGCCGGTCAACCGCGCCCCGGGACCCACTTCCAGGAAGTCGGTCGCGCCGGCGGCGTACATCGCCTCGATCTCCGCGACGAATTCGACCGGCGAGGCGAGCTGTCCGGCCAACAACGCGCGCGCTTTCGACGCGGCGTCGGGATAGGCCCCGGCGCTCGCGTTCGCGTAGACGGGAAGTTCGGACTTCTTGAACGGCGCCGCGCCGAGCGCCGTTTCGAACGGCTCGCGAGCGCCCGCAACCAATTTGCTGTGAAACGCGGCCGAGACCGGGAGCCGCTTGACCCGCACGCCTTTCTCGCGCAAGAACGCCTCGGCGCGCTCGATCTCTCCGGTGGCCCCGGAAAGCACGCCCTGCGCCGGCGCGTTCTTATTGGCGAGAACCAGGTCGAACCCGCCCTCCTTTATATAGGAAGAAACCTCGTCCAAAGGCGCCTGAACCGCGAGCATCGAGCCTTTGTCGCCCAAGCCGTCGGCCATCAACTTCCCGCGCAGCGCGGAAAGGCGGAAGAATTCCTCCGGGCTGAGGCGTCCTGCCGCGCAAAGCGCGGTGAGTTCGCCGTAGCTGTGCCCGGCCGCAAGAGCGGGCTTCACGCCGTAACGCTTGAGCACGCGCGCGGCACCAAGACTGACCGCGCCGATCGCCGGCTGGGCGCGGCGCGTGTCGCGCAGCGCGCGCTCGTCGGCTTCCGCCGCCTCTGCGGTGAAGGTCGGATGCGGGTAGACGCGGTCGCTTAGGCGGCCTTCCCCTTCCGGATCGGTCCAAACGGCGTCGGCCTCGGCGAGCGTATCGATCATTTCGGGATAACGACAGGCAAGATCGCGCAGCATGCCGACGGACTGCGACCCCTGTCCCGGGAACAGGAACGCCAGCTTGCCGGGCGCGCCCGACCCGTAGTAAGCCCCATCCGGACTGCTCGCGCGCTTCGCGGCGACGAGCTTCCCGGCGCTCTCGAGAACGCGCGCCGCGTCGCCTCCTTTCTCGATGACGACCACGACGCGCTGGGCCGCCTTCGCGTCGAACGCAGCGCGGGAAACGGCGGCCGCGGCGCGCAGGGAACTCCACGCGGCGTCTTTCGGGAACACCGCGATCGTGCGAAGCAGCGCCTCGGTCGAGCCGGCCGAGAACGCGGCGATCGTCGTCTCCGCGTTCTCGTCGGGCGTCGCCTTCGCGGCGCCATGCTCTTCGAGCACGCAGTGAAAGTTGCTCCCGCCGAAGCCGAGCGCGCTGACCGCCGCTCGGCGCGGATGCGCCTCGCGCGGCAGCCACGGCCGCGGAGCGGTGTTCACGTAGAACGGACTCGCCCCCGGCTGCAGCTGCGCGTTCGGGCGGCGCACCTTCAGCGTCGGAGGCAAGGTCTTTCGCTCGAGCGAGAGCGCGGCCTTAATCACCCCGGCGACGCCGGCGGCGGCCTTCGCGTGGCCGATCATCGACTTCAGCGAACCGAGGGCGCACCAGGTCCCTTCCTGGGAGGCCTCGCGGTAGACCTCGCCGAGAGCGGAGGCTTCGATCGCGTCGCCGACCTTCGTCCCGGTGCCGTGCGCCTCGACCAACTCGACGGTCGTCGGAGAGACGCCGGAGCGGGCGTACGCGTCGCGCAGCGCGCGAACCTGGCCCTCGGCGCTGGGTTCGTAAATCGCCGTTCCGCGGCCGTCGCAGGAGGAGCCGATGCCGCGAATCACCGCGCGGATCCGATCCCCGTCGCGCTCGGCGTCGGCGAGACGCTTAAGGACGAGCATGCCGACTCCTTCGCCGAGGGTCGTGCCGTCGCCGTCGGCGTCGAACGGCTTCGCGTCGCCGCTCGGAGAGAGCGCCGGGGTCTTGCTGAAGCACATGTACATGAAGATGTCGTTGAAGGTATCGACGCCCCCGGCGACAACCAGCTCGCTCTTGCCGGTCGCAAGCTCCATCGACGCGAGATGCAATGCGCCCAGCGAACTCGCGCAGGCCGCGTCGACGACGCAATTGGTTCCGCCGAGATCCAGCTTATTGGCGATGCGTCCGGCGACGACGTTTCCCAGCAGTCCGGGGAAGGAGTTCTCCTGCCATCCGACATAGCCTTCGGAGATCCGCTCGACCGCGTCGTCGGCGATGGACGGATCGACGCCGGCGGCAAGCATGGCTTTTTTCCAAAGCGGGTGGCCGAGCCGCGCCCCGAGCGGAATCACGAGTTCGAGAGCTCCGGTCACGCCGAGAATCACGCCGGTTCTCTTCGGATCGAACGCCCGGCCCTCACCCAATTCCTTAGGCCACGCGGTGTCGCCGGGAGCGCGGTAGCCGGCGTCGCGCAGCGCGTCGCGGGCGACCATCATGCCGAGCAATTGGGAGGTATCGGTCGCCTCGATATCCTTCGGCGCGAAGCCGAATTCGAGCGGGTCAAAGTCTACCGGGGAAAGGAACGCCCCCCGCTTCGCGTAGGTGAAATCGGGCCGCTTCGGATCGGCGTCGAAAAAATCAGCGGGATCCCAATGCGTCGATGGAATCGGGCCGACGGCGTCGACACCGTCCCGGCAGTTCGACCAAAAATCCGCGCGGCCTCCGGCTTTCGGAAACAGGCAGGCGATTCCCACGATGGCGATCGCGTCAGGGGCCTTGGTCGTCGTCTTCTTTTTCATCCGAGTCTCTCCCATAATTCATCCCCTTTGACGGGGCGCACGCGGGCGCCGGAGGGCAGAGGAACGCCCTGCGCGCGCAGCGCGTTCAGGCGCGTCTCCACCGCGGCGCCGAAAAGCAGGTTGGAGGCGACCCTGGAGACGGTGCGGGCGCGCCAATCCTCGAGCGGTGATCCCGCGACCCATTCGTTGAAGGCTCCCATCGACGGGCCGCACCAGACCTGATAGTCGATTTTGCGCTCGGGGAGCCCCGCATTCGCCCAACGCGATGCTTGCCCGAGGTAGGCGCGGAACACCAGCGCCATCTTGTGCTTCGGGTCCCGCTCGGCGCGCTCGATCTGAGACGGATCGCGCGTTTGAAAGAACGCGCGCGTGGACGCCCAGGCGTTTTCAAGCGTATCCCGGAACAGATCCTTCTCGAGGCGCGCGCGCTCCGGCGCCGGGATCGCGTCGAGCGAATCACAGGTGCGGTAGAGTTCGTAGAGCTTGGCCCCGCGCATGGCGAACATCGTGCCGCGCTTGAGCACCTGGACCTTCACTCCCATTTCGAACATGTCGGCGGCGGGCGCCATCGTCACGTCGGCCTGGCGGGCTCCGGCCAGCAATTCCCGAACGGCGTCGGAGGTCCCGGCTTCGCGGGTTCCCTGATGGACCGAACCGATCAGCACATACGCCGCGCCCATCGCGAACGCGGCGGCCGCGGAGGCGGGCGTCGAGATTCCACCGGCGGCGCCGACGCGCAGCGCGGCGCCGTAGCCGTATTTCTCCTGAAGGCGGTCGCGAAGGGAAAGCAGCGTCGGCCAAAGCGTCAGCGGGGAGCGGTTGTCGGTGTGCCCGCCCGAATCGGCTTCCGCCGTGACGTCCTGGGCCACGGGGATTTCCGCGGCGAGCGCGGCCTCCTCCGCCGTCAGTCGTCCGGCGGCGACCAACTCGCGGAGGATGCGCTCCGGCGCGGGAGAGAAAAACTGCTCGGCGACCTCGACGCGGGATACCTTCGCGACGACGCGATTCGGCGCGACGACGCGCCCGTGCGCGCCGCGGCGGATTCCGGACAGACGATAGCGCACGATGGCGGGCGTGAGGCCGAGGTACGCGGAGGCCTCGACCATGCGCACGCTCCTGCGCAGCAGAAGCTCGGCCAACGCCTCCTCGAGCTCGGGTTCGTTGGGGCTGTGAATCAAATTCACACCGTAGGGAAGCTCGCCGAGTTCGACGTCGAGTTTTTCGATCGCCCGCTCGACGCGCTCGGGCGCAAGACCGGCCGCTCCGAAAAATCCGAGCGCCCCGCGGCGCGCGAGCTCAACCGCGATCTCAACCGACCCGATTCCGTTGGCCATCGCTCCGGAAACATAGGGGAACCGAATTCCGTGATCGCGGCAAAACGACGAGTCCCCTAAACGGGAGGCGGGAAGCGGCGGTGACACCGCGACGAGGGTCCCCGCCCCGCCGAGCCGGGCCTCCCCGTTGGTGACGGCGAACAGCGCGCCGTCTTTTTCGATGACCGAAACAATTTTGCCCAAATTCCCCAGCGCATCGACAACACGATCCAGCGGATAAACTTCGGATTCGGGATCGGAGGACCAAGAGCCGATCGTCGGATAACGCAAAGCGGGGAGAACGGTCATTATCAGGAAAGCCCTTGAAATGGAAATCGATTCTATCAAACAACGGCACACGGAACAAGAAAAAGCTTGTCATCTGTAATAAGTATGTACTAACTTACAAGTATGTCCAGCGGCAAAAGGCTCAGCTCCGACGAGCGCAGGGCGGCGATCGTAGAAGCCGTGATCCCCGTCTTCGCCAAAAACGGTTTTCACGGGACCACGACCAAGAACCTAGCCGAAGCCGCCGGCGTCTCGGAAGCCCTTCTATACCGGCACTTTCCCAGCAAGGACTCGCTTTATGAGGAGATCCAGTTGAAGAGCTGCGCCCTTCCCGAACTCGACCCGCTATTCGATCAGTTCAGGAGCATCCCGGCGTCGACCGAGAAGCTGGTGCTGATGATCCATTTACTCATGCACAGGATCGTCATCGAGCAGGACTTGGCGCTGCCGCGTTTAATGGCAAGCAGCCTGCTCGATGACGGCAAGTTCGCGGGCCTGTTCCTCGACAATTTCAAGGAACAGTTCCTCGATCTATTTCTGCAATCGCTGGACGCCGCGAAGCGCTCGGGCGACATCGCCCCCATCCCGATCGACGACGGGCTTCGCTTGTGGCTCTGCCAGCATCTCGCGGCCTCGCTGCTGTTTGTCCGCCTGCCGGGAAAAAGCGCCGTCGATTACGGATTGTCGCGAGAGAGACTCGTGATGCAGGCCGTGCGCTTTTGCCTGCGCGGCATGGGCTTTAGCGACGCGGCGATCGATCGCCACTACGATCCCGATATGATCGGCGAAATCGTCGACGACGAACCCCTCTAAGCGCTCAACGCCGGCGCTGCGCCTGGACCGCGTCGAGAACCGCGGCCCCCAAGGAGGGCGCGGGGGCGGCGGCCGTCTTCTCCGCCAGATACTCCCGACGCTTCTCGTCGAGTTCCCGAATCCGGGACTGCAGACGTTCTCGTTCCGCCGCCTTTTTCTTAAGAGCCCGCTCGCGCTCTCCCTTATCCATCGCCTTCAATTCCGCGGGGAGCGCCTCCTCCGCCAACGCCTCTCCCTTCTGCGCGGCGGAAACGGCGTCCCATTGCGCGCTCTGCGAGTACTGCGGCTTCGCCATAAAAAGCGCGCGCTCGACCGCCGCGCCCCCGGAAGCCCCTCTCACGGCTGCGGCGGCCCGGGCCTGACGGGCCTTGGCCCGCTCTCCGTGCGCGCCCAACGGCACATAGGTGTCCGACAACTCGCGCCCCAGCCGCTCGAGCTCATCGTCTTGCGGAGCGCGCATCGCGAGCACCGGCCGGTCCTGATCGATGGCAAAGTACTCCCCGCCGGCCGACACCGCGCCGTCCTGCCAGGAGGCCGCGATGCCCCGCTGATGCGAGCCGCAGAAGACGGTGTTGACGAAAATCCCTTTTGCTTTCGCCGACCGCAGCGCCGCGCGGTAGTCGACCGGCCCCTGAGCGAACGATTCGTTTCCCGCGATAAAGATCGCCTTGTACGCTCCCGGCTCGCCGGACCACGACAACTCGCGCGCGGCTCGCTCGATCACCTGTCCGGCGTGCTCGCTGCCGCCCTCGGTACTCAGCGCGAACAGCGCATCGGAAACAGCGTCAAGGTCCTTGGTGAACCCCACCACCCTCCGGATATAGCCCGTCCGCCCGTCCAACCGGCTGTTTCCGTACTCGTATAAGGCCACCTCGACCGAGGCGGATTCCCCCTTCTCTTCGCCGACAGCCAATTCGTTCACGATTTTCCACAATTGATTTCTCGCCTGATCGATAAGCCCGTTCATCGAACTGCTGGTATCCAAGAGCAGCGCGATCTGAGACGCGTTCTTGCCGGACGGGGACGGACGCACGACGACCGGATCCGCGGGGGAGCCGGTCCAGCTCCGGTCGATGCGCCGGATGTCGGCGGAGAGGATTCGAGCCGTCTCCGTTCGTACGAGTCGGGCGTTCACCTCGGCCCGGTTTTTCGCCAGGTCCTGAAGGGTTCCCGTGACGACCGCCCCCGCTCCGAGCACCTTGCCCAAACGCTGCGCCGTTTCGGCGTCGACGACCCCGGAAGCGCCCAACTTCATTTCGCCGAGCACTTTTTCAAGCAGGCGTCTCTCGATGACTTCAACCTTCCCGGTTTCGGCCAAATAGGTCGTCAACCGTTCTTGGATGATCGTGGATCCGGGACCGACGCGACCGTCATGGTACGGAAAAGAGAGAACCGCCACTTTGCGGTTCCCTTCCTTGCTTAAGCCTTTGACGAGCTTCTTGGCCATTGATTTCAACGCGTCGGCTCTCGCCGGAGCCGGAGCGAACGCGAGCAGCGCGGCGGCGGCGAAGAATACGATCGTTTTTTCCCACTTCATGGCATCCCTCCGGATCCAGCCCCGGTAGGACACCGCTCGGGCTTGCGGGTTCCCGCTCTATTGACCCCCGGTCCCGCGGGGCCTATCATAGAGGGATGCGTTCGAGCCTCCTTTCTTTTTCCCTCGCTTTTTTCGCGATAAGCGCGCAAGCAGCGATCTCCACGGCGCGTCTGGCCTATAAAAACGGGGATTATGAAGAAGCCGCTTCCCTCGCCTTGGCGGCACTCTCGGAACAAGACCCCGCGGCGATGGATCTGCTCGGCGATCTCTTCCGGGAAGGTCTGGGCGTTCGCCGCGACATGGAGACCGCGTTCGGCTGGTACGAAAAAGCGGCCCAGCTCGATTACCTTCCCGCGCTCTACCGCGCCGGAGTTTACGCGCACGAAGGCAGGGGGACTCCCGCCGATCCGCAGCGGGCTCTGCGCTGGATCCTGCGGGCGTCTGAAATCAAGAATCCGGGAGCACAGTTCGACGCGGGCACGGTAGATTGGATCGGCTACCGCGCCTCCGAACGGGAAGATCCGCACGCCCTGTTCGTGCTCGCCAAGATTCTTCAAAACGGATGGGGCGTGGTTCGAGACGCCCGCGGGGCGGCCGAACTTTACGCCGCTGCGGCGATGGAGGATCACCCCCTTGCCCGCATCAATCTCGGCTCGATGCGCCTTCGCGGCGACGGCGTCGGAGAGGATGAACGCTCCGCGCTCGGTCTATTCGAGAAAGCCGCCGAGCAGGGATTCGCGATCGCGCAATACAACGCGGGGCTGCTGCTGTCCCGCGAGCGCGGTCCGTTCATGGACAAACCGCGCGGCAAAGAACTATTGGAGCGGGCCGCGGCGCAGGGATTTACGCCGGCGCTCCGGGAGCTTTCGCGGTGAGGCGGTTTCTCGCCGACGCGCTGCTCACGAGGGGATTTAAGCCGACGCGCGCCGCGACAACCGCGGCCAAACCCCGCGCCTTGCCGGCGCCGGGGACGCCGTACTCTTGGAGTCACGATAATGCGACATGCCCTGATCCTTTCCTGCTCCTTTCTCCTCGCCCTCCCCGCAAAAGCCGCGAGCCGCGTTGAGAAAACCGCCGCCTTGCTCGCCGAACCCCTGTTCGCGTCCCCAGCGCAGCGCGGCGCGAACGTCGCGATCATACCCTTCGAGTCGGCGGACGGGAAGACTTCGGAGCTGGGACGCGCGTTTTCCGACTCGCTTTCCGCCCTCGCGATCACAAAGGAACGCTTTACCGTGCTTGACCGACAGTACGTGGGACAGATGCTTAAGGAAATCCGGCTCGGAATGACGGGATTGGGAGACCCGAACACCGCTGCCCGCATCGGGAATTTCTCCGGGGCCCGCTATCAACTGGTCGGACGAATCGAACTCATCGCGAAGCGGAGAATCCGGGTTTCGGCTCGGCTTCTCGAAACCGAAACCTCGAAACTCGTCGCGTCGACGGCCGTGGAAACCCGTCTGACTTCGCAAATGCGCGCGCTGCTCGAAAAGACCGTCGCCGTCGACGCAGTGTCCGCGTCGCTGTTCAACGAAGAGGCCCGCGATTCCGACGCGGTCTTCCTCGACCGGGCCGGCGTGCGCGGGTGCCGGTGGATCGAGGCAAGGGCCTCGGTGCCCTCCCTTGAGTCGGTCGACGCCTCGCGCGCCGCGGCGCTTTCTGTTGCGCGCTCTAAAGCCGTGGCCCGTATGCAGGGAACTGAAATCAAAGGCCATCCCGACTTTTCCGATGACGCGGTCTCCGAGCAACTCGAAAAGGTGCTGCGCGCGACCCGTTCGAGCCGCGTTGAAGCCGAGAAGGTCGTCGATGCGCACAAGACCTCGGGGCGCTACGAACTTACGCTGGAAACCTGCCTGAAGCCCGCCCGAAAAGGGAGCGGACTCTCCGTGGAAATGATGCTCAACCAGAACCGTTTCACGCCCGGGCAGGATGCGCGGGCCATCGTCACGGCGTCCCGGGACGCGAGGCTCTACCTATTCAGCGTCGATTTTGACGGACGCGCAATCCTGGTCTTCCCCTCGGAAGGCGCCGCCGACAACCGCGTGCGCGCCGGCGTCCCGTTCGCGTACCCGGACGAAGCCCTTCGCGCCGGCGGAATCCGCCTCGTCGCGGAACTTCCCAAAGGGCACGCGCGTTCCGTCGAAACCCTGCGCGCGCTCGCGGTTGAACGCGACGTTTCCTCTCTGTTCGCGGGGCTTGAGCGCTACGCCGATTTCGTCAAGGCCGTCGAGGAGAGCGGTGCCGCGTGGGACGAAGACGCGCGTGTGTTCACGATCCGCTCCGCCGACGCTAAATAACGACGTCTTGCTCGTCACCGGCGTCGTACTGTTCAGGCTCGGAGTAGTCTTCGATCGCGAGCAGCGGCCTGCCCCGGTCGCATCCGATAAACACGAAGTAGGCGATGAACTTATCGCCGGGCCGGAGATCCATTTCCAGATAGGGGATCAGACCGTCGGGGGCGACCGCCCAGTACACCGTGCGGCCGTCCGAAAGCGAACGCATTTCACCGTAGCGCGCCGACGCCTCCGGATCGCCGACATGCGCCGCCCACCGAGTGATCAGCGCCGCGTTCCGGGCCGACACCTTCCTGCTCGCGCCCTGCCAGCGCATTTGCGAGGAAAACAACACGTCCTTGATCCCGTCGGCGGAGCACGCCTCCGTTTCCAGCGCGGCGCCCACGGTGTAGCGCGGGTAGTCGTCCGGATTGAAGTCTATCGTTTTTGAATCCGATGCGCCGACGGCCGCGGCCAGCAGCAGCGCCCAAGCGCTAGGGAAGAACATAATCCCCCAGGAGGGCACGCGTTTCCCGGATAGTGGCGCGCAGCGCCGGATCGGGATCGTCTTTGCGCCGCCGAAGTTCGAAAGCGGCTCGGTCGCCGCCGACGGCCCCCAGCGCGGCGACGGCCGCCGCACGCACACCCTCGTCCGGGGACCCTAGCAGTCCGGCCAGCGGGAGCACCGCGCGAGGCGAACCCGAGCGCCCGAGCGCGCGCACCGCGGCGAAAAAGTGTTCCCCAGGTCCGGCGTCCAGAATCGCGGCGAGATAGGCGATTCCTTGTGTTTTTTCGAGCGCGGCGAGCGCTCCCGCTGCGGCGATTCCATCGGCGTAGGGGCCGACGACCTCCTCCAGAAATCCGTCGAGCGTTAAGACCCCGATCCTTCGCCCCATGCGAGCGAGCGCGTACGCCGCCGCGATCCGTACACTTGAAGACCCCGTAGTCAATCGCTCGCGCAGCAGACGCTCCGCCTCTTTCCCGCCGATACGGCCGAGCGCGTCGGCGGCTGCCCCGGCACGAAGATCGTCGCTCCCTCCCAACAACGCCGCGAACACGGGGATGGACCCCGCGTCCCGCATCCGGCCGGCCGCTTCGATGGAGGCGAGTGCGACCTCGGAAGCTGCATCATGAATCCCGCGCCTAACGGCGGCCAGCGCGGCCGCATTTCCCTCTTCGGCGGTGCGTCCGATCGCGAGCGCCACCGCCCCGCGCAGACGTTGGAGTTCCCGATCGCCTTCCTCTTCGGAAACCGCAGCCCCGAGAAGGCGCTCCCACTCGACGACGAGAGGACCCGAGGCCTCACGGTATGCCAATTGCCCCAGCGCTTCCACGAGCGCGCGCCGCTGCGGGGCCGGTAAAGCCGAGTCCAACAGGCGCGGGGCCAATTGAATCGCAGCCTTGCGTCTCCGGGAGACCCCGATCGCCCGGATCATCAACGGCTTCTCGACCGTGGGAGCCTCTGGAAGATCCTTTAAAAGCCTGCGGTAATTGATCCGCGCCCCGGCCGCCGCCGGCAACAGCAAGACTCCGGTGAGCAGTCCCACGCACACCCGCGGCGTTCGCAGCCCCATGAGGATGTCGTAGCAGGAAGTTATGAAATTTTCAATAATATAAGGTAATCCGATGACAACTGAACGCAAGCAGGCCGAACACTTCGAACTGCTGCTCGAGGTCGGACGATTGTTGTCGTCCAAGCTCGAGCTGTCCGAACTGCTTCACACCGTGATGCAGCTTGCCGCGCGGGTCGTCAACGCCGAAACGGCCTCCTTGCTGCTCGTCGACCCGGAAAGCAACGAACTCTATTTCGACGTCGCCCTCGGTCTGGACCCGGAACTCTCCAAGATCCGGCTGAAAATGGGCGAAGGCATCGCCGGGACGGTCGCCGCGGCGGGGAAGCCGGAGATCATCAACGACGTCAGGGCCGACCCCCGCTGGTCCTCGAAGGTCGATGCCGACTCCGGCTTCGTCACGCGCTCGATTTTGGCCGCCCCGATCGTGCTGCGCGGGAAATGCATCGGCGTGGTCGAGGCGATCAACCGCATCGGAGGGGATTTCACCGACGTCGACCTGCGCATTTTTGAAGCCTTCGCCTCCCAGGCCGCGGTGGCTATCGAAAACGCCCGCCTCTTCGCTTCTCTCGTGGAAGAAAAATCGAAACTTGACAAACTCCTGAACGAAATGAACGAGGCGGCGGTTCTCACCGACGGGAAAGGCGGCATCCTCGTCGCGAACGCCGCCGCGCGCGGCTTCATGGGGGCGAATCCTGAAAACAGGATCGACGCCGCAGTCGCGGGAATGACGCTGACGCCCTCTCTGCAAGAAGTCCTGATCTCGACCGCGCCGCTGCTTACGTTTGAGGCGGTTCGGGAAGAGCCGAAGAAGCTCATTCTGGCGGGGAGCGCCTCTTCGATCATCGACGAGAAGGGAGGAGAGGTGACCGGGAGAGTCGTCGTTTTCCGTGATGTCACCGAGGAACGCAGAGAAGAAGGCCTCAAGCGCAACTTCCTTTCTCTGATCTCTCACAAACTCAAAACCCCGCTCGCCTCGATCACCGGCTACAGCCAGCTCCTCATCGACGATCTCAGCAAGAAGGAAGAAGAAAAGGGCGGTTTCCACGTGAGCGCGCTCCGAACCGTCCTGCAGCAGGGACAAAAACTCACGGGGCTCGTGGAAAAACTCCTCAACTACACCGTACTCGAGGACCTGCAGGCGACCGAACTCTCGAAAATCGATTTTAAGGTGCAGGAGGTTCTCGATCAATCCGTTGAGGCGCTCAAAAACGTCTTGGCGGAAAAAAAGGCCGAGACCTCCGTCGCATGCTCCCCGGACATCCGCGCCGTGGGGGATCCCGGCCTGATCCGCGACGTTTTCAAGAACTTGATCGAAAACGCCGTAAAATTCTGCGCGAACGAATCTCCTAAGGTCGAAATCGAAGCACTTGAAGAAGACGGAATCGTCGTCATTCATTTCCGCGACAACGGCCCGGGCATCCCCCCCGAGGAAATAGATCGCGTGTTCCGGAAGTTCTACCAGATCGACGTTTCCTTCACAGGCCAGATCGAAGGCTGGGGGCTTGGACTGCCTTTCGCCGCCGTCGTTCTTGAAAAACTGGGCGGCGGACTCCGCTGCGAATCCCGCGTCGGCGAAGGATGCGACTTCATCGTCACGTTGCCTGCCTTTCTCCGATGAACGTCGATGCGGCGAGCGTCCGCCATGAGGATTGGGCTCCGGCACTGACCGGCGGGGAATACGGGGAAGTTTTTCTCGAAAACTCCCGCGGGACGGCGGTGTCGTTCGAGGACTCCCGAGTCACCGAGATTTCCTCGGGAGAGGACCGGGGGACCGGCCTGCGCTACCTGGAACGCGGCCCTGACGGCTCGATCCAAACGCTGCACGGGGCGATCAACGCGATCGATCCGAGCGAGGCGCGCCGACTCGCGGACTCCCTGTTGGCAGGGAGAGTCCGAAAATCCCCTCCTCCGTTCGCGCGTCCCGAGGTTTTCCGGAAAAACCTGCTCCTCGTTCCGGGGGATTTCCCGATGGAGGAAAAAGTCGCCCTTCTGGCGAAGCTCGACGGGATCATCCGATCTGAATTTCCCCACATCCGCCAAGTTCACCTCGCCTATTCCGAGCGCGAGCGCCGCTTCGCCATCCTGGATACCGACGGCGCATTCAAGATAGGAGAACGCGTGACGATGGCGCTGGGGGTCAGCGTCACCGCGGAAAAAAAGGGCGTTCTGCAAAGCGGCTCCGAAGTCATCAGCGGACTCAAAGGACGCGAACTCCTCGTCGATTACGACGCCGTCCGCATCGCCCGCCGCGCGGCGCGTTCTGCGGTTGAGAAGTTGTCCGCGCCCGTGGCCACGGCCGGTCAGATGCCGGTCGTCCTGGCCTCCTCCGCGGGGGGGACCTTCGTTCACGAAGCGATCGGACACTCCCTCGAGGCCGATCATGTGCAGGAGGGAACTTCCCCGCACTACGCCGGCGCGATCGGAAAGACGATCGCCAACGAATTTCTCACGATCGTCGACGACCCCTCGCTGCCGTTCGCCCGGGGCTCGTTTCCCTTCGACGATGAGGGGCTTCCCGCCCGCGCGACGCCGCTGGTTGAGAACGGAGTGCTCGTCGATTACCTTTACGACCGCACGACCGCACTCCGGGACGGACGGGCGTCGAACGGACACGGACGGCGGGAATCTTTCCGGAACAAACCGATCCCGCGGATGTCTAATCTTTACATCGCTCCCGGCAAGGAGGACCCCGCCGCGATCCTGCGGGACCTCGACAAAGGGCTTTGGGTCACCAAGATGGGCGGCGGAGAAGTGAATACCGCGACGGGAGAATTCGTTTTCGGAGTCGACGAGGGATACTGGGTCGAAGGCGGGAAAATCCGGCACCGCGTTCGAGACGCGAACATGCTCGGGGTCGGTCCCGACGTTCTCCGTTCGATCGACCGCCTTGGGTGGGATATGGGATGGGGAGTCGGAACATGCGGAAAGCAGGGCCAAGGCGTTCCCGTTTCGGACGGACAGCCGACGCTCCGAATTCCCTCGCTTTTAATCGGAGGCCGTGAAGAATGAACATCCGAAGCGTCGCCGCTCTCATACTCGCCCCGCTGCTGCTCGGCATGGCTCGAACCCCTCCGAAGGAGAACCCGCCGATGGAAGAACCCGCGAAACTGCTTGTCTCCAAGCGCCCCGACGGCCCATCCTCGTGGGACGGGGGCTACAGCCAATCCCCCGGGGAAACGGTCGTTGTCCGGGACGCCGAAGCGTGGACCTCGCTTTGGAAGGACAAAATCGGCCAACCGGCGCCCCCGGTCGACTTCTCCGGCTATATCGCCGTCGCGGTTTTTCTCGGATCCCGCAGCACCGGCGGCTACGGGGTCGAATTCCTCCCTCCCGCGGCGGAGGGAAACGCCCTCGTTCTCGGATACCGGGAAAAGAAACCCGCCGCGGGCGGATTCGTCATCCAAGCCTTCACGCAGCCGTACGCGATCCAACTCTACCGAAAGCCGACCGTCCCGGTCGAGGTCCGGGCGCGTTGACGCCGGCCGTCGCGGGACTCGCGCTGCTGCTCGCCGCCTCGGCGTCGGCGGCCCCCGACGATCCCACCGGATGGATCAAGGGTCCGGCCTCGCTGCTGCTGTACACGCAGGATGGCGTCATCCAGGAAATCGGCCTGGGAAAATGGAAGGAAGAGACCGCGCCCCGCCTGATCCGCGAACGCGAAACCCGCGGCGGCGTTTCTCGCTCGGGCCGTTTTGCGTGGTACTGCCAGAAGGCCGATCTCATCCGCCGCGGCCGCGACGATGAAGTGCTCTCCTCGTCGCGCACGTTCGCGTACTTGGGAACCGAGGGTCAGACGCTTTGGAAAAACGACATCGTCGACGTGCCCGGCGATCTCGACCCCGTCGCGCTATCCGACGACGGCGAAACGATTCTCGTCATCGAGCGGGGTTTCGACGGGTGGCGTGCCGCGGCCTACTCCTTCACGGGAAACCGCCTTCTTTCCACCGCTGAATTCGAGCGGATCGAGCGCTTCGCGCTGACCCGCAATGGGCGATACGCGATGGTCCTTGCCAGCGGAATCGACAAGCCACTGCTCTACACCTTCATCGAGATCCAATCCGACGCCCGCAAGGAAATCCCGGCCGCGGACGCGCTGCTCGGCGAGGCTTCTCTCTCGGAGGACGGCCGCGTGTTGTTCGGCAGCAAGACCGTGTTTCGGTTCCCATGATGCCCGCGTTCGCCTTGCTGCTCGCCCTCCCGGCGCTTTTTTTGAGCGCGGCGCCCAAACCCGGAGCGATCGAGGGTCGGGCCGCGGACGGAGCGCACGCCGACCTGGTCCGGCAAATGAAGGATCGCCTGAGGAGCGATCCGGAAACGACCGAAATCGTGGCGCAGCGCATTCTTAAATCGAGCCTCGGCGCGCAATTATCCGAGTCGGCCGAGCCCGATAGGGCGCTGGAAGATCTCAAGTCTTGGGTCGCTCAAAATCCCGAGTCGGCCGCGCATCTGGCGATCGGCTTCGCCAAAGACGACGCCGCCGGGAATAAGGTCTTCGAGAACTCGCTCTACAAAGACATGCAGAATTTCCTGGAACTCAACCCCGACAACGCGCAAGGGATGTATGGACGGCTCAAGCGCGCGTCCTCGTTCTCCCGCTCTCTCGAACAGACTCGCAACCTCGACAACGAGGATCGTCAAGCCGTGATCAACGCGCTGTTTGAAGGGGTGGACTCTGAACGTAGCGGCAAACTTTCGCGCACCGACAACGCCGGCCGCTGGGACGCGCAGCGGGGAATCGGCCCCGGCGGCGCACCCGGTCCCGGGGGGACCGTCGACGCGAGCGTCTCGCTCTACGACCGACTCGGGGCCGCTAACCTGACAGGCTACTCCCCCGAGGTCATGACGCTGCAAAGCGAACTCAACCGCCGCAAAGCGCCGGGCGCTCCGGGCTTGGTCGAAACGGGAAAACTCGATTATCCGACGCTGCGTCATCCCTACTACGGACTCCGCTACGACATCGACCGCCTGGATGCCGCGGCGCGAACGCACCGCGCGTGGTCGCTCGCGAAGGCTCTCGGCGAAGCGATTCCAGACGCGCGCCTGAAGGACGCGGCCGTGCAGCGCGCGCTGCAAGAACGGGCCGCGGGTCTCGCCGAGGAGCCGGCGTTCGCGCGTCGCCTCGCCGCGATCTCGAAGGCGGAAGCCGCGCTCGCCGCGTTCGACCGTGAGGCCGCATTCACCAAGCGCAAGTCGCAGATCACTCGCGCGCGCCTCGCGGCGTTAGCCTCGCTGCGCCAGAACGCGGCCCGCTGGATCGCGATCGCCGCCCTTGAAGAAATGCTTCAGCGCCTCGCCGCGCTGCGCGGATTTCTGACCCAGCCGCTGCGCGCCGCGGTGGCCCTCGTTCCGGTTTCAGAGAAAGAGCGCGCCGATTTTTTAAACGCCGGCGCCGCACTGGAGCGGGAGCTCGAGACCGCGCTAAAAAAGGGCGCACGCGCCTCGGCGCTGCTCGGCGGCGACACGAAGGGCTGGAGCGAAGCCCAACGCCTCTCCAACGAAGTCCGCGCCGCGTCGAAATCGCTGCCCGCCGAAATCCAGCGCTACCGGGACGCGCCGCTGATGGCGGCAGAGGGGACGGCGGAACCGTCCGGCTGGCGCGCGGCCCTCGATGATCTCGTCGTGCGGTGGCTGCCGAATCTAGCCTACAGCCGGGAACTTAAAGGAAAGCGCGCGCGCGCGAAAGAACGGCTCGACGCGTTTCGGCGCATCGCCGGAAAGTCGAGCCGCTGACCGCGGGCTCGAACAACTTGAACAACTTGAACAACTTGACGAACGGCCCTAATTGACGTCGAGCAGTTCTACGTCGAAGAGCAAGGTCGCGTTCGGCGGGATCACGCCGCCGGCGCCCGCGGCGCCGTAGCCGAGATTCGGGGGGATGATGAGCTTGCGCTTGCCGCCGACCTTCATCGACATCACACCCTCGTCCCAACCCTTGATGACCTGGCCGACCCCGATCTTGAACTCAAACGGCTGCCCGCGATCGACGGAACTGTCGAACTTGGAGCCGTCGGTCAGCGTGCCGGTGTAGTGAACCGACACGTTTTGTCCCGCAGCCGGGGACTCCCCGGATCCGACCTGGTAGTCGACGAATTTAAGCCCGGAGGGGGTCGTCGTTTCGTTTCCGTCGGTCATCGGCGCGGCCTCTATTTTCTGGAACGGGTTGGCCCCGGTGTTCGGAGCCGTCTCCTCTTTCTTGACGCAGGCGGCCGCCAGCACGGCGACCGCGAACACGGCGGGGATCAGGCGCCTCATGCGAGGGTGATCCCGTCGTTGAGATAGACGTCCTGAATCGTGTTGAGCAGTTCGACGCCGTCCTTCATCGGGCGCTGGAACGCCTTGCGGCCCAAGATCAGGCCGATGCCGCCGGCGCGCTTGTTGATGACGGCCGTCTTGGCCGCGTCGGCGAAGTCGTTCTTCCCGGAAGCACCGCCCGAGTTGATCAGTCCCATGCGGCCGGAGTAATCGTTAAGAACCTGATAGCGGCACAGATCGATCGGATGATCGGAGCACAGCTCCGTGTAAATCCGCTCGTCGAACTTTCCATAGCTCGAACCGCCCATGTTCAGCGCCTTGTAGCCGCCGTTGTTCTCGGGCAGCTTCTGCTTGATGATGTCGGCTTCGATCGTCACGCCCAGGTGATTCGCCTGGCCGGTGAGATCGGCGGAAGAATGATAATCGACGCCGTCCTTCTTGAAGGAACTCGAGCGCAGGTAGCACCACAACACCGTCGCCATGCCGAGCTCGTGCGCGCGCCGAAATGCGGCGGCGACCTCGACGATCTGCCGCCCGCTCTCCGGCGAGCCGAAGTAGATCGTGGCCCCGATCGCCGCGGCGCCCATCTCATAGGCCTGTTCGGCGGATCCAAACATGATCTGGTCGAAGGTGTTCGGCGCGGTCAGCATCTCGTTGTGGTTGATCTTCACGATGAACGGAATCTTGTGCGCGTATTTGCGCGCGACGGCCGCGTGCACGCCGACGGTCGAAGCCACGGCGTTGCAGCCGCCCTCGATCGCGAGCTTCACGATATTCTCCGGGTCGAAGTAGATCGGATTCTTCGCAAACGACGCGCCGCCCGCGTGCTCGATGCCCTGGTCGACCGGCAGGATCGACAGGTAGCCGGTCCCCCCCAAGCGGCCGTGATCGAAAATAGACTGGAGATTGCGCAAAACCCGCGGACTCCGGTTCGACGGCCCGAAAATCCGGTCCACCCAGTCCGAACCGGGGTGATGGATTTTGTCCTGAGTCACTTTCGTGCACTTGTATTTCAAAAGGTTTTCGGCGTCGTCGCCCAATAACGTGGAGATCTCGTCGAGCGACTTGGCCGGAGCGGTTTTCTTGGAGGATTTGGGCTGGGTCATAGTGGCGGTCATGGCGTCTTCCTTCGGGATTTGGGATGGGCGACGGAACAATTCTACCTAAATAGGGCGCGCGTTTTAGCGGGCTCCGGACCTCGTGTTGCAACGAAACCGCCGCCTCACGCTAGCTGCCCCAGCGGGACCTGTGCAGGTCGACGCGGCAGGAATCGGAAAACAGCGGAAGCATGCCCTTTATCTTCGGGATGACCGCCGCGGCGATCTCCGTGCCGGCGGCGATAATCTCCTTGGCCCGGTGCATTTCCGTCCAGGAAAAGCGCGAGAGATCGGGGTGGATGTTGATGTGCGAGAGACCGGCGCGGGCCTTCGCGATCTCATATTCCATCGTATAGATCGTCTGAAAAAGAACCTGCCCGACATTCGGCGCGCGCAGCGCCTGGGGCATCGTCAGGTCCTTAAGCTGGGCAAGGTCCATTCCCATAATCGTCGCCCCCTCGGCGCGGCGGGCGCGCAGCGCGTTTTTCCGCTCGCCCGCCGGCATCGTGAGATTCACCGAAACCAGGATATCGGCGCCCATTTGACTGACCACCTTGACCGGAACCGGATCGACGAGACCTCCGTCGACCAAAAAGCGCCCCCGGTAGGGGTACGGGTTGAAGACCAGGGGAATGCCGCAGCTGGCGCGAATGGCGTCGGCCACCGGCCCGTCGTGCAGCACGACCTCTTCGCCGGTCTCGATGTCGGTGGCGACGCACCGGAACGGTCGGCGCAAATCGACGAATTCTCTTTCGCCGAAATAGGACCGGATAAAGCGCAGCAAAGTCGTCCCGGAGAAAAGTCCGGACCGCGGCAAAGTCATGTCCCAAAAGAGATTCTCGTAGACCCACGCCTTATCGACGGACACCGCGAGCGTCTCGATTTCTCCGGGGGAAACCCCGAGCGAGTAGAGGCCTCCGACCAAGGAGCCGATCGAGGTTCCGGCCACAATGTCGATGGGAACATGTTCTTTCTCGAATTCCTTAAAGATGCCGATCAGGGCGTAGCCCAGCGCGGCGCCCGTTCCCAGCGCGATGCCCACCCGCAGGTGCGAGACGCGCCGGGCGAGACTTTCCACCCCCTCCCGAGCCGCCGGAAAATCCGAGAGCGTCGCGAACGGAGAATCGCCGCGAGACACCCGCGACGCGAGCTCCGCGGGCCAGTCGATGCGAGCCCACTCCAACCGCGACGCCAACGCGAGTTCCTTGGGCATCGTCTCGCCAAGCCAGACATCGACCAAGCGCTTCGCTTCGGGGACGTAGCCGAGCAGTTCCAACTCGGTCCGTTGAAACGCGTCGGTCGAACGCTCATCCCCGAGGAGCATCCATTGATCCGCTTCGTACAGAATCGATTTCTCGACGTCCTGCAGCGGATGCTCAAGCGACAGCACCGCGAAATCGCAGTGATCGCGCAGCAGGTTCATCAAGAGAAAAATGCTGCGGAACAACCGTCCCGTCAGCGCTTTCGGGTGCAAGGATAAAATGCCGATACCGGAGGGGTGCACCTGGACGAAATCCCCGAGCACCGCGGGATCGTGCAAGTCCCGGCCCCGTAAATCCTCCTCGGTGACCACGCGCGGCTCGAGGCCGAAGGCCCGGGCCAGACCCCCAAAATCCCGTCCGGTGGAGAGATCCACCAGCAACACCCGACCGCGAGTCTGCTCGACCAGGAAACCCGCGAACGCGGAACAGAAAAACCGTCTGGTTTCCGAAGAAACCGGGGCTAAAATAGCGATCAGCTTCGGCTGCAAGGGCAACCGAGGACCCGTGGAACGTGTTCCCTCCAGGAGACGATTCGAGAGCGTCCGGGACAACTGGAGCAGCATCGACGGGTTTTCCCGCAGCACGCTTGCGAAATCCTCTTTAGAAAGAACAAGAAATTCGCTAGTTGCTTCCAGAACGGCCGTAAACGCGCGAGGCTCCCCCGTCAGCAGCGCGAGTTCCCCGAGCGTGTCCCCCCGGCCGATATAGCCGGAAACGGAGGTGCGTCCCTGCCGTTCCGTGCGTAATTCCACATGTCCCGAGGTGATGACATAGAATGCGTCCGCCGCGTCGCCCTGATGGAACAAAGTCCCCCGACGGGGGAGGGAAAGCGGCTTCAATAACGCGGCCACTTGCTCGAGGTCCTCGTTGGCGAGGTCCTTAAAGAGCGTGATTCGCTTAAGAAAGGGCTTCCAGGATTGAATTTCTTCCGGTGTCATCGGTGCCCGTTCCGACGGAAATTGATATACTTTTGAACGGCGTTAGCGTCTTTTGTCGGCGCAGGCAAGCAGCGCGATCACGGTTTTCGCGTCACGGATACGGCCCGAAAAAACCCAGTCAAGCGCTTGCCGAAACGGAACCGACATCGCCGCGATGAATTCGTCTTCATCGGGGCTTTCGGTTCCAGGTTTGAGACCCTCGGCTTGGTAGATGTACATCGATTCGTTGGAGAAAGCGGGCGCGGGCCAAAAGGTCAGCAAGCGACGGACGACGCGAGCCGTATAGCCCGTCTCCTCGCGGAGTTCGCGGCGGGCGCATGGGAGAGGCTTCTCGCCGGGGTCGAGCTTTCCGGCCGGGATTTCGTAGGTGGTTTCGCCCACGGGATACCGGTATTGGCGTACGAGAACGATGGTTTTAGGATCGAGGAACGCAACGACGCAAACGGCACCGGGGTGATCGACAAATTCACGGGTAGCCGTTTTCCCGTTCGGCAGAAGAACGGTGTCGACATTGAAATTGATCGCGCGACCCTTGTGGATAACACGCTTACGAATGGATTTTTCGAAAAAAGAGTCTTTGCGCGGCACGCCCGCATTATAGCCGAATAGCCCCCCCCCTCTCAACGACATGGGTTCCAAACAGGATTTCGTCCACCTCCACAACCACAGCGAATACTCACTGCTGGACGGAACGACGCGCTGGTCGGACCACAGCGGGAAAGCGCCCTCGGAACTGCTGCAGCGCCTGGCCGCCGACGGCGCCCGCGCGATTGCCTGCACCGATCACGGAAATCTTTACGGCGCCATCGAATTCTACGACCGCTGCCGCAAGGTCGGCATCAAACCCATCATCGGCTGCGAAATGTACCTGGCCAAGAACAGCCGCTTCGACCGGAAAGGCTCCCAGCGCGATAATTGCCACCTCACGGTGCTTGCCCGCAATTTCGAAGGGTATCAAAACCTGATGGCGCTCTCGTCGAAGGGGTTCCTCGAAGGGTATTACTATGACCCGCGCATCGATAAGGAGATCCTGGCACAGCACTCGAAGGGCTTGATCGTCCTTTCCGGCTGCCTCAAGTCGGAGCTCAATCAGAAGATCACCGAAGGCGACCTCAAGGGCGCGACCGCGCTTGCGATGCAATACCGCGACATCCTCGAACCCGGCCAATTCTTCCTGGAAATCATGGATCACGGCCTCGATAAGCAGCGCCAGGCGCTGAAGGCCCTGCTCGAAATCCATCAAAAAACGAAAATTCCCCTCGTTGCGACAAACGACTGTCATTATGTCGGCAAGGACGACTACATCGCGCACGACGCCCGCGTCTGCATCTCGACGGGGAAAAAAATCGCCGAGACTAACCGACTGCGCTTCGAAAGCCACGAGTTCTATTACAAGAGCGCGGCCGAGATGATGAAGATTTTCCATTTCGCCCCGGAGGCGGTGACTGCGACCGTAGACATCGCCGAACGCTGCAGCCTCGATATCCCTATGGGAACCTCGATCCTTCCGACCTTTCCGCTTCCGGAAGGCTATACCCAGGACAGCTATCTCGAAAAGCTGTGCCGGAAAGGCCTCGCAGCGATAGGCAAGAACGAATCGACGGTTTACCTGGACCGCCTCCAGTACGAACTGGGCATCATCAAGCGGATGGGGTATTCCGGATACTTTCTCATCGTCTGGGACTTCATCCTCTGGGCGAAAAAGAACTCTATCCCCGTCGGTCCGGGCCGCGGGTCCGGAGCCGGCGCGCTGGTCTGCTTCACGCTCGGCATCACCGCGGTGGACCCGATCGTCCACGATCTGCTTTTTGAGCGATTTTTAAACCCGGACCGCGTGTCGATGCCCGACCTCGACATCGATTTCTCCGACGAAGGCCGCGGGCGCGTCATCGAATACGTCCGCGATAAGTACGGACACGATAACGTCGCGCAAATCATCACCTTCGGCTCGCTGAAGGCGCGTCTCGCCATCCGCGACGTCGGCCGCGTCATGGACGTTCCGCTTTCGGAGGTGGACAAACTCGCGAAGCTGATCCCGCTTGGGAACACGATTCACCAGGCGATGGAATCGGTTCCCGAATTGAGGCAGGCCTCCGCCGATCCTCAGACGAAAAAACTGCTCGACCTCGCGAAGAAACTCGAGGGACTCAAACGGCACACGGGCGTGCATGCGGCAGGAATCGTGATCACGAAGGAAGCCGTCGTGAAGTACGCGCCGCTGGCCAAGCAAACCAATTCCGATGTGATCACGACGCAGTACGACGGCGACTGGCTCCCGGAGTTGGGACTCCTGAAGATGGACTTTTTGGGGCTGCGAAACCTGACGATCATCGACGACGCCGTCAAGCTGATCCGCGCGCGCCACGAACCGGGCTTCGACCTAGCGGCTATCCCCGGGGACGATCCAAAATCCTTCGCGCTGCTGCAGTCCGGGAAAGCGCTCGGCGTCTTTCAGCTCGATTCCGAAGGAATGCGCGAACTGCTGCGGCGACTGAAGCCGACCTCGTTTGAAGACATCAGCGCGTGCATCGCGCTCTACCGTCCCGGCCCGATGTCGAGCGGCATGCTCGATCTGTTCGTAGAGCGCAAGCACGGCAAGAAGGTCCGCTACGATCACCCGCTGCTTGCGCCGATCATGAAGGACACCTACGGCTGCATGGTCTACCAAGAGCAGGTGATGGAGATCTCTAAGAAACTCGCCGGGTTCACGCCCAGCGAGGCCGACGTCCTGCGCAAGGCGATGGGCAAGAAGGTGCCCGAGGTCATGGAGAAGCTGCGCTCGCAATTTGTCGAGGGCTGCCGCAAAAACTCCATCCCGGAAAAGCTCGCGACGAAGATCTACGACCAAATCCTCAAGTTCGGAGGCTACGGCTTCAACAAATCCCACACCGTCGCCTACGGAACGTTGTCGTACCAGACCGCGTATCTAAAGGCGAACTACCCGGTCGAATACTACACGGCGCTTTTGACCTCCGAGATCGGCAAAAGCGCCATCGATGTAGAAGGCAAGGAAAACAAGCTCGTCACCTACCTCGAAGACGCGAAAGCCGCCGGCTACACGTTGATGGGACCCGACGTCAACAAATCCGCCGAAAAGTTTTCAATCGAAGACGCGAAGGACGGTCCCGTTATCCGCTTCGGCTTGACGGCGGTCAAAAGCGTCGGACACGGCGCGGCGGAATCGATCGTTCAAACGCGGGAGGCGGACGGAATTTTTAAATCTCTGGATGATTTCTGCCGCCGCGTCGACCTGAAGTCGGCGAATCGCAAATGCCTCGAATCGCTGATCATGGCCGGAGGGATGGATTCGCTGATGGCGGGGCTGAGCATCGAGGAAGCGCGCGCGCGGCTCACGGCCTCGCTCGACGCGACGGTGGGCCGGCAGTCGCGCATCAAAGAGGACTTAGCGCGCGGACAAGGACTTCTGTTCGGAAGCGATTTGCCCGTGGCCCGAGCGCCGGGAGGGGACGAATCTCTGGAAAAAATCGCTCCCTGGCACGAGCGCGATCTTCTCAAGAACGAACGCTCGGTGCTCGGATTTTATCTGTCCGGTCACCCCCTTGTTCGCTACAAAGACATCATGAGCTGCGTCTCGACGCATCCGATCGAGGCGCTTGCCGCGCTGGGCGACGACGCCCCGAAGCAGATTCGGATCGCCGGGATGATCGCGTCCGTCAAGAAAATCATCACCCGCAAGGGCGACCCGATGGCCCGCGGCGTTCTCGAGGATCTCACCGGGGAGATCACGATGCTCGTCTTCCCAAAAGCCTACGCGACGGGCCTGGGGAAGCAAATGACCTCCAACGCGATTGTCGCGGTGACGGGACGGATCTCGTTTCCGACTAATTTCCGCGCGGAGGACGATGAGAGGGCGGCCCCGGAACTGATCGTCGAAGAGATCATGCCCATCGACATGGCGATCAACCGCTACGCGCGCGCTTTGACCCTTAATTTTTCGACGGTCGGTCTCGAAGAAAACCTTCTGGTCGACCTCAAGCGCGTTCTGCGCAAACATCCGGGCCGCATCCCCGTTTACATTAAACTCGACACGCCGACGCACGGCCAAACGCTCGTTGAGACGGAGGAGCGCGTCTTCCTCAAAGACGGGCTGTTCGACCAGCTTGGTAAAATCTTAGGAGAGAAAGCATGGAAGATCGAAAGCGTATCCTAGTCGCCGACGACGATCCGGACCTTCTCGAGCTCCTCAAAATGGATCTCGGGTTTCAAGGCTACGAGGTCCTCGCGGCGCAAAACGGGAAAGAAGCTTTGGAGCTGGCGACGAAGGAGAAGGTGGATCTCGTCCTACTGGACGTGATGATGCCCTACATCGACGGCTATCACGTCGCGTCGGAACTCTCGGCGAAAATGGGGAGCAAGGTTCCCAAGATCGTGATCATGACCAGCCGGGACACCGTCCGGGAAAAGGGCATCGCGATGATGAGCGGGGCCATTTCTGTTTTGCAGAAGCCCTTCGAAATGAAAGCGCTGCACGACAAGATTGAGGAAATTCTTGAAAAGCCTTAAAAACAAAAAGTATCCTCGCGTTATGCGCATGCCGATCGCCGTCCTGACGCTGACTTTAGCCGCGCTCTGTAAAACGGCCTTCATCCGTGCTGCCGCTCAGGAGACGCCCCCATCGGCGACTCCCGTTCGAACCCCGCTCGAAACCGCCCTGGAAGATCTCGCAAGCTCCACCGCGTCGGTCCGGCGGCAGGGGATTTACGCGCTCGGGAACCTTCGCGACCCCGGCGCCGTCGTGAAGCTGATCGAAACCCTGAAGGACCCGGACTCGTTCGTGCGCGCCTCAGCCGTGGATGTGCTGGGAAGCCTGCGCGCGACACAGGCCGCGGAGGCAATCGCGAAGCTTCTCCAGACGGATCCGGAGGCCCAGGTTCGTCAGCAAGCCGCCGTCTCCCTTTCCTTCGCCTGGTCCGACGCGGCCGCGAAGCCGTTGCTCGAGGCGCTGGACGACGAGAGCCCAGGCGTTCGCTACGCCGCGACGCGCACGCTCGGAGCGGCACGCGTCCAAGCAGCGGTCAAACGCCTCAACGCGCTCCTGAGCGAGGATCCCGACCCCGCCATGCGGCGCACCGCCTCGGGCGCGCTCCAACAATTCCGGGACCCGTCTTCGCTGGAACCGTTCATCAATGCCCTGAAAGATTCGGACGCGCTTGTCCGGCGCGAAGCGGCCAAAGCCTTGGCCTATCACGCGAACGACGCCTCGATCGCCGCGCTCCGGGGGGCGCTCAAGGATTCCGACCCCTTCGTGCCTCTGCAGGCGATCGAGTCCCTCGCCCGGCTCGGGGCCGCGGGTCCGGAGGAGGAGGCCCTGCTGCTTGAGAAACTCGAAAACAAGGATGTCCGCATCCGCAGCGTCTCGGCGAACGCCCTCGGGAGAATCGCCTCCAAGAATTCTTTGACCGCGGTGAAAAAGGCCGCTGAAACGGAAAAGCACGAGGGCGTTCTACGTTCGCTTAAATTCGCGATCGACCGCATCGAAGCTATGGAGAAACGCAAGAAATGAAGATCGCATTCGCCTTGCTCGTCGCCCTGATCGCCGCGCCCCGCCCCGCCCTCGCGCAATTCAATCCGGACCGGGGGAGCCCCGTGGAAGGCGCTCCTTCTCCAGGTCTTGAGGATTCGAGCCCCGGCGGCCTGCTGCTGCCCGACACCGACTTGATCGACCTGCCCTCGGCGGCCGTTCTCGACCTAGGGGGCTTCGCCAACCGCTCGCGCTTTTTCTCCTCCGGGGGCTTCGTCGATTGGCTCGGCTTCGGCGTCTACCCTCGGGTGAATCTCGGAGTTTCCTTCAATGTCGAGCGCCTCGTCGGCAACGACTCTCCCGTCCAGTTGACGCGCCCGGAGCTCCAGCTCAAAATGCGCTTCTTCGACGGGGATCGGTACATCCCCGCCTTCGCGTTCGGATTCGACGGGCAGGGCTGGCTCTACAACCGGCCCGACAAGCGCTACAACCACAAACAGCGCGGCGTTTATTTCGTCGGCACCCAGGAAATAGGAATCCCCGGTCTGCAAGCGCACGCCGGCATGAACGTCTCCGATTTCGACTCCAACTCGCTCTTCGGGATGATCGGCGTGAGTCTCAACCTGCGCGACAAGCTCAAGCTCATGACCGAATGGGACGCGATCAACAACGTCAGCGACAGCCGCTTCAACGCCGGTCTTCGCTTTTACCTGACGCCGTACTTTAATTTCGACGTCGCGGTCCGCGCGATCGGACACGGCGGAACCTTTTCCAACGGGCAGCCGCGGGAGCCCGAACGAGTCGTTCAATTCAAGTACGTGGGGAATTTCTAGGAAGACGGCCCGGGCCGTCCGGAGGCATTGTTTTATGGCGAAACGAATCGCGATCCTAACCGGGGGCGGTGACTGCCCCGGACTCAATCCCGCTATCCGCGGCGTCGTTCTGCGCGCGGCACGCGAGGGCATCGAGTGCCTCGGCCTGCGCGGCGGCTGGAAAGGCGCGATCGAGGCCGACGCCCGCCCGCTGACCCCCGCCTGCGTCGCCGAAATCGTCGGTAAGGGCGGCACGATCCTGGGCTCCTCCCGCACGAATCCCTTCAAGCGCGAAGGCGGCGTGGAAGCGGTTCTCAAAACTTTCAAGACGCTTAACCTCGACGCGCTTGTCGCCTGCGGCGGAGAGGACACGCTCGGGGTCGCCTCCAAACTTTACGAATTGCACGGCGCGAACGTGGTCGGCGTCCCGAAGACCATGGACAACGACCTCTCGGCGACGGACTACACTTTCGGCTTCGACACCGCGACGACGCACGCGGTCGAAGCTCTCGAGCGCCTGCGCGACACCGGACGCAGCCACGGCCGGGTCATGGTTCTTGAGGTGATGGGCCGCCACGCCGGCTGGGTGGCGCTCTTTGCGGGCATCGCGGGACCGGCCGACTACGTCTGCCTCCCCGAGCGGCCCGTCGACGTGAAGGATATGGTCGCCAAGGTAAAAGCGGCGCATGCCGCGCGCGGCACGGCGCTGGTGGTCGCCTCGGAAGCGATCGAACTGCCCGGCGAAGGCGGCGGCGCGAAGGAACTCGACGAGTTCGGACACGAACTGCTCAAGGATCGCGGAGTGGCCCAACGGCTCACCGCCGTTCTCGAAAAAGAGAGCGGCCTGGAAGTCCGCTCGGCCGTCATCGGGCACATCCAGCGGGGCGGTCCGCCCACGCTGTTCGACCGCATTCTCGGAACCCGCGTCGGAGTCAAAGCCGCGGAACTGGTCATCGCCGGAGACTTCGGCAAGATGGTCGCTCTGCGCGGGGACGCGGTAGTCCCTGTTTCGCTTAAGGAAGCCACGGCGAAACTGAAGACCGTCACCCCCGCGTGGCTCGACCTGCTCGACACCGTCACCGCTCTTCAAAAAACCCCCGAGGCGGCCACGGCCTGAACGATGAGCGAGGATACCCAGAAGTTCCAACGACGCACCGTTCTCGTCAAGCGGACGCTGCAGCTTAAGTACGCCGCCGTCGTTTTCGCGGCGGTGCTCTTCACCGGCATCATCGTCGGCGCGGACATCTACTACACGATGGTGCGCTTCGTCCAAGAAGTCGACCCCGGCATGATGCCGATGCTGGCCCAGGTCATCCGCATGGGAGCCGTGAAGCTGATCATTTTCCTCGGCATTATGGGGCTTGTGACGCTCTTTGTGTCCCACCGCTGGGCCGGACCCATCTACCGTTTTGAGCGGTCCGCTCAGGTGGTTTCGACCGGCGATCTCACCCACCGCGTTTCCTTACGCACCGGCGACGACCTAATGGAACTCCAGGACGAGATTAACGCGATGATCGCCAGCCTTCAGCGCATGGTGCAAAAGGACCGGTCTTTGGTGGACCATCTGACGGCCTCCATTGACCGCGCGATCCAAGACCTTCCCGAGAGCGCCTCGCGCGAAGACGTCGAGCGCCTGCGCAAGAATCTCGATTCCGTGAGGACGGAAATTCGCCACCTCACGCGGGCTTTTACGATTTAGGAGACCCTCGAGCCGTCCGATGCGCCCCCTGAGCCTACTTCTTCGCCCGCTCCTCGCCGTCGCGCTTTTACTCCCGACCCCCGGGACCGTTCACGCTCAATCGGCTTCCGGAGTCGAGATTTACGACCTCGAAGAAGCCCTGCACAAGGCGGGACGCAACAACGCCGCGATGCAGAGCGCCGCGCAAGACGTGAAAATCGCGGAAGAGCGAGTCCGCGAGGCCCGAACCCTGTTCTTTCCCGATGTCGGCCTGCAGGGATCGGCCACCCGATTCAACGCCCGCGTTCCCTTTTCCCTGCGCCCCGAGTTCGGGTCGAATCTCCTCTTCCCGTCCAATAAGGAGAACTTCTTTTCAGGACAGGCCTACGCCTCTTTGCCTCTTTACGCGGGCCGCAAAAACATAAACACCTATCGACTCGCACAGACCGGACTTAAGCGCGCACGCGCGACCTACGACTCCGCGAAGCTCGACGTCGCCTATCACACGCAGAAAGTCTTCTACCGTTACCTCTTCGCCCGCGAGATTTTCCAAACCTCTTCGGCGCTCGCCGAACAAGCGGCCCAATCCGGAACTCAAGGGCGGCACGGAGAGGACGCGCTAAAAACCGTCGCGCTTGCCGCCGACCTTCGGACTGAGACCGCCGACGCGCGACGGCTATTGGAGTTGGCGCGGCTCGACTTCCTCAGGGGACTCAACCGCGAACTGGATACCCCGATCACGGTGGTCGGCACACTGGAAACGAAACCCGTCTCCATTGATCTGGCCAAGGCCCTGGCGTGGTCCACCGAACTCCGTCCCGAACTGCAGGCCCAAACATACCGCTCCCAGATGGACGCGATCGAGGTGAACCTGTCGCTCGGGCGGCGGATTCCGACCGTCGTTCTCGGCGTGGACTACGAGTTGGTCGGGGCGGAATTCCCCTTGCGTCAGAACAACTGGGACGCGACCGTCGCCGTGCGCTTGCCGTTCGCCCTCAATTTCTGGACCCAGCACCAGCAGCGCGTGGCCGAGCAGCGCCAAGGTGAAATCCACCGCGCCGAACTGCGCGACCAGGTCCATCTGGAAGTACGAAAAGCGCATCAAGATCTCGAATTTTGGCAGGCCGAGTGGCCTCTGCGGGAAGAGGAATACGTAAAACTGCGCGGGCTTTACGAGTCCGCGTCGCTCGTGCCCGGATCCCCCGCCGCGCTGAGCGCGTCCGCGAGCGTTCTTCGCGCGCAGCGCCGCTTTCTTGAAGCGGTCACCGAACACCTTCTTTCTCGCGCGCGCTTGGAACGGGCGATCGGGCGCGCGCTGACGGATCCCTCGTGATTTTCGCCGGAGCGCTCGCCGCGCTCCTGACGCTGGCGGCGCCGCCCGTCCGCGCGAGCCCATCGTCTTCCGACGCGCTGCTCCGCGAACATCTTTGGGAGCAAGTGCGCCTTCTCAAGCCCGGACGCCGTCCGCGCGTGGGGCTGGTCCTTTCCGCCGGCTCCGTCCGGGGACTGGCGCATGTCGGAGTGATCCACGTCCTGGAAAACGCCGGATTCCCGATCGACGTCGTGGCGGGGACTTCGATGGGCGCGGTCATTGGATCCCTTTACGCCGGGGGCCTTTCGCTGGAGCGTCTCTGGGAAATCGGCGCCGCTACGCGCCTTAATTCGGGAAACAACCTCAACACCATCCGCCTGATCAGCCTCATCCTCAACGACCAACTGCTTTCCAGCGCCCCCCTTGAAAAGATGCTCCATGACGGCCTCGGGGAGCGGCGCTTCGACGAATTGGAGAAACCCTTCGCCTGCGTCGCGATGGATATCTCCACCGGAGAGAAGATCATCTTTCGCGACGGCCCTCTCGCCCCGGCTGTTCGCGCCTCGATGAACCTGCCGGGCATCTTTAAACCGGTTTTATACCGCCACCGCTATCTCGTCGACGGAGGCGTCGTCGACTACATCCCCGTCGACGCCGCGAAACTGCTCGGGGCGGAGTGGACCCTCGCGAGCGTGACCGAACACGACTATTCGAACGAAACTCCGACCAACGTTCTCGGCGCGTTGGAACAGGTTATCGACATCCGTGGAGCGCTTCTCTCCCGCCGACAACGGCGGGAGGCGGACGTTCTGATCGAACCCGACGTCGGCAGCATCGTTTACTACGACGTCGCCAAGGCCGTTCAGGTCATGGAGCGCGGCATGATCGCCGCGAGTGCCGCAATCAACGGCGCGAAGGAAGGTTTGATTCTCAAATCGATTCCCGGCCTGTTTCCGGCGGAGGAGGCGCTTCCGTGAGACGCCTGGTTTTCCTACTGCCGCTGCTTCTCGCAGGGTGCGCGGGCTTCGCGCGCCGGGCGGAACACGCCGCCAAGATCACGGCGCTGCGCGAGCGGGTCGCTCAGGGACGCTACGCCGAGGTCGTCGCGGAACTTCCCGTGGCGTCGATCGCCGACCTTCCGAGAAAGAACCGAGCGGAGGCGTATCTCCTGCTGGGGCGGAGTTTGCGCCTCAGCGGCGAAGTCGCGGCCGCGCTGCAGGTGTTCCAACTCGCGGAAGGCCTCTATCCCAAGAACCTCAACATCATCACGGAGCTTGCGACCGTTCTGCACGGAACAGGGCTCGACGATCGGGCGAGGCCCTACTACGAGCGGGTGCTGAAGATTCATCCCAACAACGCCGTCTCCAACAACGGCATTGCGGAAATTTACCGCACCCAGGGCAACCTAGCCGCCTCGCAACGGCACTTCGAACGCGCGCTGCAGGAGGAGGGCTGGGACAAAAACCCATGGATTTGGCTCAACTACGGGGAAGTCCTCGCCGCGCGCCGCCGCTATGATGCAGGCGCCGCGGCTTTGCAGAAGTCCGTCTCTATTGCTGAATCGACGGATTCGCTTCTCGCCCTCGCGCGCGTGCAGCGCATCCGCGGACGCGTGGAAGACGCCCGCAAGAACCTGGCAACCGCGATCCTTCACAATCCGAGCCGGGAGGACGCCATCCTCCAACGCGCGCTTTGGGAACTCAAAGACGGGGAGTTGGACGCCGCCCGGGCGAGCGCGGAACTCGTGCTCAGCGGCGATTCCCGGCATGCGCTGGCCCGATGGATTCGGGCCTCCGTTTACCTGCGCCGCAAAGAGCCGGAACTCGCGAGCGCCGATCTCGCCGTGGCCGCGGCCGCGGAACGATCGGACCCCTTCACCTCCAAGGTCGCGCGCGCCATGCTCGAGAGGCTGATGGGGAACCCGTGACGCGATTCACGAAGCTCTCCGGCGCCGGAAATGATTTTATCTTGGTGGCCGCGCCCGGCCGCGGACCCGCTCTCGCGCGGAAATGGTGCCCCCGCGGTTCGGCGATCGGCGCGGACGGGATTCTCGTCGTCTCAAAGAACCCCCGCCCCCGCGTTCGCTACTACAACGCCGACGGCTCCCCAGCGTTCTGCGGAAACGGGATGCGCTGCGCGGCCTGGTGGATGCACGACGCCGGCTGGACCGGAAGCTCCTTCACAATGGACACGCCCGGCGGCGTCCTTAAGGCCCGCATCCTCGGCGCCAATCGCGCCTCGGTTCAAATGCCCGACATCCGCCTCCTCGCGAAGAACCGCGTCGACACGGGAGTCCCTCACGCCGTCGTGCGCGTCGCCTCCGCTTCCCTCGATCGCCTGGATCCCATCTCGCTCGGCCGGCCCCTCAGGAAGAAATTTAACGCGAATGTCGATTTCGTCGCGATCGGAAAAGACGGAAGCGTCCGGCTTCGCACCTACGAACGCGGAGTGGAAAACGAAACCTTGGCTTGCGGAACCGGGGTCGTCGCGGCCGCCTGGTTCGCTTCCGGCTGGACGAAGCGCCCCGCTCCGATTTCCGTGCGCGCCCGCGGCGGACTGCTTCGCGTTCGCTTTCAACCGGACGGAACGGGCGTATTTTTGGAAGGCCCCGTTCATAAAATCTACGACGGAGAAACACGCTTATGAGATTCGCAGGCACCTTTACCGCCTTGATCACCCCGTTCAAAAACGGGGCGCTCGATGAAGCCGCCCTTCGAAGACTGATCCGCTTCCAGATCCGTTCCGGCGTCTCCGGGCTCGTTCCCTGCGGCTCGACCGGCGAAGCCGCCGGGCTCGACCCGGAGGAGTACCGGCGCGTGATCCAAATTACCGTCGAGGAAGCCGCCGGCAAGGTCCCCGTCGTGCCCGGAGTCGGCACGAACTCGACGGCAAAAACCGTCGTCCAAGCGAAGGCCGTGGAGAAGCTGGGCGTCGACGGATTGCTCGTCATCGTTCCCTACTACACGAAGCCTACTCAGGACGGTCTCTACCGTCATTTCGCCGCCCTCGCCAAGGCCGTGAATCTTCCGATCGTCGTCTACAACATCCCCGGCCGCACTTCGATCAATCTCCTGCCGCCGACGCTGGCCCGGCTCGCGAAAGGATTTTCCAACATCGTCGCGACCAAGGAAGCCAGCGGTTCCTTGGATCAGGTCGCCGCGGTGCTGTCCGCCTGCCCGTATTCCTTCACCGTCCTGTCCGGCGACGACGCGCTGACGGTTCCGATGATGTCCTTGGGCGCGCGGGGCGTGATCAGCGTGACCTCGAACCTCTACCCGCGTCAAATGTCGAAAATGACCGCGGCCGCGCTGCAGGAAAACTACCGCGCGGCGCGCCATTGGCACGCGAAGCTTTTCCCGGTGATGAAGGCGCTGTTCGTCGAGACGAATCCGATTCCGATCAAGAGCGCGATGAAGGACGCGGGCTATGGAGACGGGAAGCCGCGCCTGCCGCTGACGCCGATCACCGCGGCGGCGAAAAAATCCCTGGACGCGGTCTTGAAGGCCGCGAAGCTCTGATGCCCCGCACGGCGATTCTGTGGCTTCTCGCCGGACTGGTCTATCTGCTCTGGCCCTACGATCTCGTCCCGGATTTCCTCGTGCTCGTCGGCTGGATCGACGATCTGCTCATTGCGGGATTCACCGCGCTGATGGCGTGGAAGACGCTGAAAAAATCGCTGAAACCCCCGCGGCGCCCGCCTCCGGACATCGACCGGGACACGGTGATCGACGCGGAGATCGAGAAGGACGATTAAGCCGTGGATTTCGAGCTCACGGAAACGGCGAAGGAAGTGCAGGACGCCGCCCGCGCTTTCGCGCAGCGCCTGAAACCGCAGGCCGCTGAGTGGGAGGAGGCGGAGGCCATCCCCGCCGATTTCCTGCGCGAAGGCGGGCGGCTCGGCTTTTTCGGCCTGATGGTCGCGCAGGAGTACGGCGGCATGGGCCTCGACGCGCTGACCTACGCGATCGCGATGGAGGAACTCGCCCGGGCCAACGCCAGCTACCAGGGCTGCCTTAGCGTCCACAACTCGCTGGTCTGCGAGGCCGTGCAGCGCTTCGGAACGCCCGATCAAAAAAACCGATATCTCTTTAAGCTCGCCGCGGGCGAAGTGATCGGCGCCTACAGTTTGTCGGAGCCCGGCGCCGGCAGCGACGCCGGATCCATCGCCGCGTCGGCCGTCCCGGACGGGGACGGGTTCGTCCTCAACGGCGAGAAATGCTGGGTGACCAACGGCGGAATCGCCGGACTCTTCGTCGTTTTCGTCTCCACCAGCCCGGCCAGCGCCAGCCGCGGCATCAGCTGCTTTCTCCTCGAGAAGGAAACGTCGGGATTCACCGTCGGCCGCAAGGAGAAGAAGATGGGCCTGCGCGCCTCGGACACGCGCGCGCTCGAATTCAAGGGCTGCCGAGTCCCCCGCTCGTCCTTGCTCGGCTCGCTCAACGGGGGCTTTAAGATCGCGATGAGCCTGCTCGACGGGGGACGCATCGGCATCGGCGCCCAGGCCGTGGGGATCGCGCAGGCCGCCCTCGACGGAGCGGTCTCCTACGCGAAAGTCAGAAAGCAATTCGGCCGGCGCATTTCCGAGTTTCAACTCACGCAGGCCAAGCTCGCGGACATGGCCATGGGCGTGGACGCGGCGCGCCTTTTGGTTCGGCGCGCGGCGGCTTTGCTCTCACGCGGCAAGCGCTGCACCAAGGAAGCGTCCATGGCGAAGCTGTTCGCCACCGTCACGGCCAACCGCGTCGCCTACGACGCGGTGCAGATCCACGGCGGCAACGGCTACATCCGCGAGTTTCCGGTGGAACGCTATTTCCGGGACGCCCGCGCCGGAGAGATTTACGAGGGCACGTCCGAAATCCAACGCTTGATCATAGCCCGCGAGGTTCTGCGCGAGAGAGCGTCGTGAACGCGCCTCTTCCGGGGCGTCCGCTCGGCGGCCTGCGCGGCCCCTGCGCCGGCTTCGAAAATCTTCGCGTCCTGGACTTCACCAAGCTTCTTCCCGGGCCCTACGCGGCGCAAATGCTCGCGGATTTGGGCTGCCGCGTGACGAAACTCGAGCTCCCCCATTTTCCCGACGAGGCGCGGGAGATGCCTCCCAAGATCGACGGAGTCGGCGCGGTGTTTCGCATGGTCAACTCGGGAAAAGAGCTTCTGTCCGTGGATTTCCGAAAGCCCGAAGGCTTGGCGCGGGTACGCGCTTTGGCCGCCGAAGCCGACATTCTCATCGAAGGCTTCCGTCCGGGGCTGATGGACCGCTGCGGACTCGGCGCCGACACGTTGATGGGCGCGAACGCGCGCCTGATCTACTGCTCGCTGACCGGCTATCCCGACAACGGCCCGTGGCGGCGCAAGGCCGGCCACGACCTGAACTTCCTCGCCGTCAGCGGTTTTCTCGGCTTGGAGGCGGACCCGCACGTCCCGCCGACGCAAATCGCGGATATGGCCGGCAGCCTCTCCGCCGTCGCCGGCATTCTCGCGGTGGTGATCGAACGCGCGACGACGGGAAGAGGCCGGCGCGTCTCGGTCTCCATGGCGGAAACCGCCCACTCCTTGCTCCCGGTCCCGCTGGGCGAGGCCCTCGCCGAGGGAACGGACCCCCAGGGCCCGCGATGGTGGAACGGCGCGCATCCGTTCTACCGTCTCTACGAGACGGCCGACGGACGACGGCTCGCGGTGGCGGCGTTGGAAAAGCCCTTCGCGCTTTCCCTGCTCGACGCGCTCGGCCTGGAGTCCCTGCGCGAGCTCGCCGACGACCCGTTAGCCCACGCCGCGAAGCTGGAATCGGAAATCGCCCGAGTCCTGCGCGGGGCGAGCGCGGCGGAGTGGGAGGAGAGGCTCAAGGACAAGGACGTTTGCGTCACGACGGTGCTGACGCTCGGCGAGGCGAGGGCCTTCATGGACCGGCTTCGCGAACCGGGCGGAGAACTCAAGGGCCGAAGAAAGGCTTAAGCCGAAGTCGGACGGCTCAACGATTCGAGCCCCTTCCTCTCCAGAGATCGACCTGCCTCACTCGCGCCTCCTCTCATCGGTTGCCGCAGCGATTGCTAGACGACAATGGCTCATCGCGTGATCCGATGGCCGGGATCAAGCCGCTCTCGAATCCACATTTTGATGATTGCCTGTCTGGATACGTTGAGCTTGACGGCCTCTTGATCCAGCATGTCGACCATCCAGGATGGGAAGTCGACATTTACTCGTTGAACCACGATCGCCTTCTTCAAGTCCAAGTACGGCGCGATATCCTCGCCACGCTCGAATTTCCGATCAAACTGGGCCGCAGTAATTCGCTCAGCTCTCTTGCTTTTTGACTTGGGTTTCATAAAGTCGCTCCAATCGACGATCCGCCCTGTGGCAGCTTATAAGCCTATTTCGTTCGCCCCTCGTTGTGAACACCACGGCGAAACACTTGTCTTCGAACTTGGCAAGCAGCAGGAATCGGATCTCCCTGTCGGTCTTGGCTGGTATGATCACATGGGTCACATCCCAAAACCGTTGCGCCCACTCAAGATCGACGCCGTGTCTCTCCCTGTTTTGGAGACTCTTATCGGGGTCAAACTCAAACTCCGGCATCTACTGCAGTATAACTGTTATACCTTGAAATATCCAGGGCCGGAGAAAGCGGCCCCCGGGCCTCCTGACGAGAAGAGGGTGTCAGGCCGTCACTTAGTCACTTTTGCTTCGACGACCTCCCGAAGGTGACACAGCAACGCCTTGGCGCCGTTTGCGATCTTCGGCATTGCACCTGACCGGGCATCCGTCTTGATCGTCGCGCAGTGGGTACTAAAGTAGCCACCGGTCAACAACCGGAGGGCGTCGGCCCTTTCTTATCGGAACGCTAACGCTTTGCAGTCCTTCCTTTTTTCGCGAGAAAAACAAAATAGGACTTCTCGCTCAAGACGGATGCCTTCTCGACGCGGAAGTCCAGCCCCTGAAGCAAAGAGCGCAGCCGCTGGGGGGACTGCTGCCTCCGGAATCCAAGACAGAACAAGCGACCGCCCTTCCTCAGCAGACGATGACATGCCGACCAAAATGCCGGAGCCTCGTTGGATTCCATCGATGTTGAGCCCAAGACGGAAATCAAATCGAAGCCCCGCGCCGGAGCAGGGGCGGAAACGACATCCCGGCAGAGTACTTTCGCAGGATTCGGATGGAGTTCGCGCCTTTGGCGATATGCAAAAACGCCGGCGACCTTTCGGTCGCGATCGATACTCGTCAAAGTCCCCCGGCCTTCCAGCCAGTAACCAAGAAAGTCGTCCCATTCTCCGACCCCAATCCCCACATTGCAGGCGCGCATCTCCTTTCTCGGCTTCAGCCACTTCATCAGCAGGCTGCGACTCGCGAGCTCGGCAGACAAGCTTTCCGGGGACAGGTTCCATCGCTGCGCCTCTGGGGAGCCTCGGTCCAAATAGAACTTCAAGAGCTGTCTGTCGTTCATTCAAAAGTGACAAAGTGACGGTCTGACACCCTATTTTGACACCCTATTTGACACCCTATTAGGCATCTCAACTCAGCAAGACTTCAAGCTTTCCCAGGACTTCGGAAGTCACGGAATCAGGCAGCTTGCAAAAAAATTGAGCGCCCCGAGACTGCCAGTCGAAACTCTTAACCTGATCCGAAAGAACGACGCCCTCAGCTTTGAACCCTTTGGGAATCAAGACCTCGAATGGATAGCCCTTGACCTGACTGGTAATCGGGCAAAAAATTGCCAATCCGACCTTTCGATTGTAGGCCTCGGGGGACAAGGTCAGAGCTGGCCGTTTACCGGCCTGCTCATGGCCGGCCTGGGGCGAGAAGGAAAGCCAAACCACGTCCCCGCGTTTTGGGCAGTAGGGTGGAGGCACTACCAAACTTCCTTGCCTTGGCTGCCACCCAACAACTGTTCGTTGTGTCGATTCCGCGACGTAACGCCTTTGAGCAATCGGGACAGAGAAAGCTTGCTCTTACGCTTCGGCTTCACGACCAACTCACCTTCGACCACCTGAAGATCGACGACCGAACCTTGATGCAGGTGAACGTCCTTTGCGACCGCGTGGGGAATGCGCAAAGCCAAGCTGTTGCCCCATTTTTGGACTGTGGCGTTCATCAACACCTCCAGAACGTATCCACAATGAGTATACGGCTATTCCGGGGATTGTCAAGTGCGCATAACGCCGGGATGCCCTGCTTGCGCAAACGGGTTCCGTGAAAAACGCGCGCGGCAGGTCCATCCACAAGTTAGGCGGGCTCATTTAATCACACCTATGCACAACCCAACGCCAAACACGAACAAGAATATTCCACCGCTCCTCGCACAAGCTCGCCAACCAGGCGTTTCATAACTCTGAGGGAGAAACATTCCCGAAAGGGCAGGACTATCCTTGCGACTGGATGCAAAAAATTTCTCATTCCACTTCGTTATCTCCGAAGGGAAAATCAGAGCGAACAAGCCGTTGGCAATCAACGCAATGCCGAGGACGCCCCTATACCACCCGTACGAAGAAAGGTCGCCCTTAGTTGCCATGTCGTGAAGAAGGAGCGCCGCGATGCAGAGGATAAGACCCGCATGAAGCGCCAGGCCAAGGTGCTTGGGAGGCATTTCTCCGTTCACATTCATCGCTCCGCCTCAGCCGACCGTGGCCCGGACATGGCTATTCACACGGCCAGGGCTGCGGTTCGCGGGCCAAGTTAGGCTTCCTCTCGAAAATCCTGGTCGTCATCTGTGAACTGAATTATCGCCCCCATAGAACCTTCGACAAGATTATTCATCTCCGGCTGAAGATGCCAATGACCCGATGGATCCTTCTTTCCAATTACGCGCCGGCAAATTTCGGCCAGGTGTTCTAAACCGCCCTCGTCTCCCAATATGAGGACCTCGCCGGCTTCAATCGTGAATTTCAATCTGGTCCGTTCCATCGGGTCCTCCGACCGTCATAAGTTCGTCCGCCAAACGGCTTCCGAAATTTGTACGCCAAGAGAGGGGGCGAGAGGGTGTCAGACCGTCACTTCTGAACTCCCAACGACCGCAGTCGCCAGCAGCCGTCAGTTAGCTGGCTCCTATCGTTCGCCATTTGCGTATGCCTCCAAATGCTTGACCGCTTCGCTTGCAGCCTCAGTCAGAGCGCCGATTTGTTCCGTCTTGCTGGTAGCAACCATCAGAGTCAAATTCAAACCTATCAGATCCTTCCTGAATACAAGGTTCTGTGGCACGCGAACCGCTGACGACAAAGCCACGCCGCATAGGAGATCAAATCCAAGTCCTTGCTTTGGGTCCCAGCCCGCGCTGAGAGCAGGATTCACGTCAAACCGCCAAAGGAAATTTCCGCCGCGGATCGGTTGCTTCAAGTAACCGACGGCATCATCCATGGCGGGGTCTCTACGACCGGAAGATTCAAGATTCGCTCGGAATTTTAACAGGGAAGCGCGGACTGCATTATCCAAAGGCTTCGAATAAATCGGATGCCTGTTCTTATTCGCGGTAATCCATTTTTTCCAAGTGTCGCCTCGAGCAGGATGATTTTGCCGGGTTAGGACTTCAAGCGTTCGAGCACAAACATCCCCAAAGGTGCGCGTTGCCACGCACTCCCCGAGCCCTGGGAGCAATGGCGTAAGCGAACTCTCGTCCACTAGGAGAGCAAACGGAGGCTGGCTCCCCGCGAGCCATGCCAGCCCGTCCGCAATCCGATCCGCAGAATCTGTCTTGCTCTCAATCTTAGATTTCAGCCAAGGCACGGCCGACGCGTCACCAAGGCCAAGCAAGCCAAGTCCATACTCTGTCTTTAGGAGCTCGCCCTCCCGAGGCGTGTTTTCGAACCGGCGCTTGACGAGTGGACCTGCCGTAGCGACTTGATTGGCGACAAGAGCATGAAGAATTGGTCCAATCGATTCGATATCGGAACGCGCCGCCAAGGTTTTTTCCAGGAGGGGACCGGCGCTTGGACTCTGAATGTTTGATAGAGCGCCAAGTAAATATCTGTTGCCTGGCTCTGCGTGTATTCGCTTTTCAAAAACCGGCAGAGTGGCTTCGCGCAGGGTCTGAGCTATCGTACCCATGACGCAGTACCCAGATGTTGCGGCAAGAATCTCAAGTAGCTCCTTCGAATGGCCACTCCTTGCAAGGACCGCAGCCGCCTGATTGCTCGCATCACTCGACACATCATCGCATCTAGTCTCGCGTACAATTTGCAGCAGTATCTGAGAGTCCTGCGGACTTTGTGCAGCGAACAGCGGGGAAACCAAGAAGCTCGCCGAAAGAAGGAGTATCTGTCGTCGTCTCACGATACCTGTCATGTTGTCCGGCTTGCCCGTAGATGCTGTGCCGCTTTTAGACCCGGAAAGTTGACATGAGCTTCGTTAATCAATTCGTTTCCACACCTGACCATCGTGCTTGTACTTTCGATTCTCTTTAATCCCCTGCAAATCAATGAACTTCGACTTGTCGCGAACTTTCACCCCTGCTGTTTTCTCGTCCACGTTGAGCCACAATATTTCAACGGAGTATTTTCCACCCTCCGAAAGCTGACTTTTCAGCTGTCGCTTTAGAGATAGCGACGCGCAGCCGAAAGAAAGCGCGGCAAATAACACGAGAAAAATTGAATTCCTAAAGGCCATGCGTCTCATTTTACCGAACAATAACGTCGCTCTGGGTCATGGTCCACGACGAAATCAACTGGGAGTAAGACTGTATCGGCGACCGCTGATAAAACGAGATCCGGGACAAAAGATGCCCTTAATACTATCGAGTCCTTGCCCCAAAACGACATCCCCCGATGGGCACAGCGCGCTCCACTGTACGGCTTGCCCCATCCTCCCTGGCTCTTTGTTGCAGCAGTATGACACCCGGCTTGCAACAAGCTTAGCAATGAAATTATTGCGGCACTTCGCATGTTTAATACACCCACCTAACGCAGGGCTGGCCCGCGTGCGCTATTAGTTGTCATGAAAATGCGCGTGGCAGGTCCAGCCATTGTTATGCACTGCAGCCGCATGATCCTTCGACTTCAATGACTGAACGAACTCCACTCTCGGTAACCCGCATCGAACCCTTGGTGATGTAGCCGCCTGGATTTCGCGACGTTATGAAAAGTTGCGTTGAAACGACATAGCCGCTTTTGAAGAAAGCGCACTGCTCAAGGACCCCCGAGTCTCCGGGACTCATGAATGTGCAGCTTTTCTTCTGTGGCAACTCAACTACTGATCCATCCAAATTCATCCAGGCGATACGGAGGCCCGGCGCGGGAGCAAACGAGCTAATAAGCAATGTGCCCTCAGGACCGCCGCCGTCCCACCTGCTGAGCTTACAACTGCACCACGCCGCCGCCCTCGGAATGATATCCAGTCTGCCAATGATGACAGCTGGTTTTGCGTCCGCCGGGGGGCGGCAACTTGCCGTAAGGATGAATAGCAGTCCGAGCTTAAAAAGAATTCGCATGTGCATAACGCTCCGCTGTACCCCGCGCGCTACAGGAACTCCTCAAAGAAAGCGCGCGTCAACACAAGCGCATGGTTATGTGCCGACGTTGGTGCTCCGAGAAGTTATTCACCGGAGCTGGATCACAAGATTGCGGTGAAGCGCGGCGGCAATTTTCGACAAAGTTGCGAGCGTCAGATTCTGATCGGCTCGCTCGATGCGCGAAATCACCGACTGCGTCGTGCCAATCGCTTTCGCGAGCTGATTTTGCGTCATGTTCGCACGATCCCGCGCCTTAGCGATATCGATGGCCATTCGCACCTCAATATCAGCCTTTGCATAGGCGGCCTTCCACGCGGCGCTCTTCTCCGCCTTAGCAAACACCTCATCCAGAGACACACTACCGCTGACGCGCTTCTTCATAAATCCTCCCAACACTCTCGACTTATCCAATCGGCCATCGACTTGCGAGATTTTTCAATTTCCGTCACCGGAACCGCCCGAGACTTTTTCAAAAAGGCATTGGTTATGACGATGATATCCTCCCAAAACGAATACAGAAAGCGGTGCTGGTGATGTTGGATTATGATCCGAAGCTCCCAAACCCCGTCTCGAAGATGCTTCCCATAATCCTGGGGGATATTCGGCCCCAATTCCGCCAACGCTACAAACCATCGCTTGGCCTTGGCTTGGTGGCCTTCTTCCATTTCGCGCGCATAGTCGCAGGCCTGACAACGCCCCCGGCTTGTGCGGTAGAAGGCTATTTTGTAATTCAACCTGCTATGAGTATAGCAGATACGCTATACTCGTCAAGCCCAGAAGCGGATTGTCGTGTCGTTCCTGAAGGCGCATAACGCATGGGTCAGCCGCCGCGGCTATAAGGCCTTTCCTTTAGGCCGCAGTCGGCTGTACCCAATGTTAGCGGGAACTTGATGTCCAATTCCACCGGGAAGTCCCGAACGTCATTTGAACATGCTTCACGTCAGGATCTTCGCCATACATCGTGGTGTATTTTTCACCCATCTTCCAATCATGAATCGCCCGACTCCTGCTCGACTTATATTTCTTATCGTAGTTTTCCAGACTCGTGAGGTATAGGTCGGCCGAATTCAGCGTTTCCACATAAACTGCTATCCAGGGCTCTTGGCAACCGAAGGCCTCGCACGCATCCAGGAGTTTTTGACGGTCATCCTTCCCTTTTCGGAATGAGAAAACATTCACACCGCTTTTGTCTCTGGCGGATGTCCGGGTCCTGGATTTGACGGTAAAACCGAGACGCCTTTTGCTCGTCTTATGATAAGCGATAACGTCGAGCCCGGTATGATCGACAAGGCAGGCCTCAAACCCTGACCGAGAAAGCCAGTTAAGGAGAAACCCTTCGCCGAAATTGCCGATGATTTTTGAATACCGCGTGCCCTTTTCTATGTCCATTATGTTCTATGTCCCGCGTCGTGCAGTGGGTGCTAAAGTAGCCACGGTCGACAACCGGAGGGCGTCAGCCCTCACTTAGCAGCATTTGCGTCAAAAGCGACAAAGTAACGGTCTGACACACTCTCGAAGAGAAATTTGCACTACCAATCAGTTGCAGTCTCCTCCTCGGGATTCATTGGCCTTTAAATTCGGAAAAAATCGCACCTATGGAGTAAAGAGCCTATAACCGACATAGATCCAACTGAGAGCGCCCTGAAGGACCGTCCAGAGGACCGAATGACTCCTGTCCCATGCCAGTATCGCGGCGATAACATAACCAGCGAACCAAATCTGGGTTTTAACCTGACCCGCCGCCCCTTTCCAAGCAATCGTGCGGACAATTTCCAGCATGTAAGAAAATCGCGAGGCAGGGGTAGAGAGATGCGCCTCAACGATAAACTTTCTCATTTTAGTGTCATACGGCTCTTCAATAGCTGCGCTAATCTCAGAGACAACCTCATCCCAATCCTTTGGCGAGTCCATTTCTGCAGGTTGATTTTCCTTCCGCATCTAATCCTCCGAAGAAAATCTGGCGTGCCTAACGCCGGGCTGAGCCGCGGCGGCTATAAAGTTCTTCCTCTAACACGCCGCCGCCAGCTCTAGCCGATGTTAGGCATGTCATCATTTAGAAGCCTTCATTTTCTCCACAATCGCGCGCAGGATTTCCTCCCCGTCTAGTCGCTGATAGGGAGCCAGCTCTTGCAAGCTCTGGCTAATGGCAGGCTCCAAGCTGTCGAATAACGCCTTTATCTGGTCCAGTCGGTCCAATCGTTCTGCTTGGGCATTCTTTTCGTAGACCTTTCGAAGAACTGCGATTCGAGCTGCAACCTGATGGATTAGAACGACTCCTTCTTCGGCAAGCTTGAAGCCGCAGTATCCAGGTACGCGAGATTCGTTTACCCAAGCAGTCGCGGAGTTGATGAGATCCTTTCTTGTGGAGCCACTAATTGAGGACGGACGCTGAGTAAAAAAGTGCCCGATGATCCCCGCCTCTTCAGCAATCTCCTGCAACCTTCGCACGCACCGGTCGAGAGAAGTTTCGTAATAGTGCCAGTCGAACTGCCTGTCGTCGCCATTTTGATTTTTCATGGATAATTTCCGTGCCGCTATGCCTAACTAATAATTCGGCCGATCCGTATAGCTTGATAAAATCCGGCTCGACATATGAGGAAAGTATATATGCCAACTATATTATTCGCTAGTGCGCCCCGAACAAAAAGTCGAGCTTCGGACACCTAAAACTCCAGCCCCATCTCCTCCGCCGGGCTCTTCACCCCCCTCCCTCCCCTATTAAGCACATGCGTATGCACCATCGTCGTATTGACGCGCTTATGGCCGAATTCTTGGATCGTCCGAATGTCGTATCCATCTTCAAGCAAATGCGGCGCAAACGAATGCCGCAGCGCATGGCACCCCGCCGGCTTCACAATCCCCGCCTTCAGCCGAGCGCTTCGAAACGCCTTTTGCAGAACCGTCTCGTGCAGATGGTGCCGCCGCTCGATACCCGTTTCACCCTCCCGGTAAAGCGTCCTCGCCGGAAACACCCACTGCCAACCCCATTCTTTCGACGCGTTCGGATATTTGCGGCCCAAGATTCGCCGGGCTTCGTCGCGCGAGAAGACGGTCGGCAGGCGTTTGGGACGCTTGGCGCGCAGGACCCCGGAAACTAGGCCGATTTTCTTACCGCGCACATGCTCGAAGAAAAACAGCCGTGCATGCAGCGCTTGCTTCTGCGTCGACGCGCTGACGCCGTTAGCCAGTTCGCTGAGGAATCGCGCGTTTCGGCGACGAGTTGCCCGGGCAGACCGGGCTCGATTTGGAATGGCATACACGCACGGCATAACCCGCGCGTCGAGGGCTAAATCGAATCGACGAACAACGCCGCGGTCAGTCCCGCGCCGACCAGCCACAGCGCGAGCGCGCCGTCCACGAGATACGGATACCCCATCAGCGCCGCGCCCAGCAGCATCGCCTTCGGCTTCTGCTGCTTCTTCCCATAACCGAACGCCGCCATCCCGACCAACCCGAACAGCAGCCACGCAAAAAGCTTCGAACCCACTCAATCCCCCCCGTACGCGATCCGATACACCGCACCTGCCTTGTCGTCGGAGACCAGCAAGGACCCATCCCGTATGACAAGGACATCGACCGGTCGCCCCAAAACCCGCCGCCCCGCAAGCCACCCCGAAGCGAACACCTCATGATGCACCGCGCGAGCGCCGCGCATCTTCACGCGCACAATCCGGTAGCCCGTCTTGACCGAGCGGTTCCAGGATCCGTGCTGGGCGACGAAGGCGTCGCCCCGGTAGCCTTCGGGGAATATCGTCCCCGTATAAAACCGAATGCCCAAGGACGCGGTATGGGCCCCGAAATTCCGCTCGGGAGGACGAAATTGCGAACAAGAACGCCGCTTTCCGAATTCCGGATCGGGGATCGTCCCCCCGTGGCAGAACGGAAAACCGAAATGCAGACCGGCCGCGTCGGCCATGTTCAACTCATCCGGGGGCGAGTCGTCGCCCATCCAATCGCGCCCGTTGTCGGTAAACCACAACTCCCGCGTGCCGGGACGCCAATCGAAGCCGACGGTGTTGCGCACGCCGGAGGCGAACACCTCGCTTTTCCCGGTCTCCGGGTCCAAACGCAGAATCGACGCGTAGCGCGGATCGTCGTCGGAGAGGCAAACATTGCAGGGCGCGCCCACGGGGACGTAGAGCATTCCGTCGGGTCCGAAGGCGATGAACTTCCAGCCGTGATGGGGGTCGCGAGGAAGCGCGTCGGTGAGCACGGAGTAGCCGGACAGGTCTTTCTTAAAGCGCAGCACGCGGGAGATCTCCGCAACGAACAGGACGCCGCCGCGAACGGCGACGCCGTTGGGCGAATCGAGCCCCTCGGTCAGGAGGGCGATCTCCTCGGCGCGTCCGTCCCCGTCGCGGTCGCGCAGCGCGTAGACCTTTCCCTCGCGCCGAGTCCCGACGAACACCGTGCCGTCTTCGGAAAGGGCCAGCGACCGCGCGCCGGGAACGCGCTCGGCGAACACTGAAATCGCAAAGCCCTCGGGGAGGCGAATCCCCTCAAGCGGACGGGCGTGCGCCGTCGGCAAGCACGCCCAAAGCAGCGGGAGAAGCGCGAGCGGCGTCACCGCGGCGCGGCGCGGCGGTGCGCGACCCGCGCCTTCACCTCGTCCAAAAATTCCTTCCGAAACTTCTCGTCTTCCAATTGATGCCAGCGAAAGGTCGCCTTGGCGGCGGAGGGCTGGATGTACTTGTCGTGCATCGGCCGGACGAAGGACTCGTAAAGGCGAAGGGTTTCGTCCAGCGCGACCTTGCGTTCGCTCACGTCGCGGCGAACGCGGCGCAGCAGGCGTTCGTCGGCGGGGACTTCGATGAAGACGGACGCGTCAAGCCGCGAGCGGACGCTCTTGTTCTGGAGCACGAATAGGCCGTCGACGATCACGACGGGCTTGGGTTCGATGCGCTGGGCGCCGATACGGGCGTGGGTCTTATACTCATAAACCGGAGCTTCGATCGCTTTCCCGCGGCACAGGGCGTCCAACTGCCGGACCAAGAGCGGGAACTCGATGGCGGAGGGATGGTCGAAATTAAGCTTCTCCGCGCGCTTGGCGCTCAACTTCCCGTTGTCCTTGTAGTACCAATCCTGGCAGAAAACCACCGCGTCGCCTCCCAAACCCTCGACGAGGTAGCGGGAAAGAACGGACTTCCCGGACGCGGAGCCTCCGCAGACGCCGACGGTGACGACGGGATTCTTCATCGGCTCTCATGGTATCAAATGCGCTAGACTCTCCCCGTGATCGAGTACGTCATCGCCCACAACCCCGACGATCGGATTCTCGCGAAAGCCTGCGCGGTGCTCTCCGGCGGGGGGTTGGTCTGCCTGCCGACCGATTCGAACTGGGTCGTCGTCGCCGACCCCGCGTCAAAGGCGGGCGTCGAGAAGCTCTACCGCCTCAAGCGCGCCGAGCCCGAAAAGCATTTCAGCGTACTTTGCGACAGCATCACGAAAGCCGCGGAGATCGCCTGGATCGATACCTCGGCCTACCGGATCTTGCGCCAAAAGATTCCGGGACATTTCACCTTCATTTTCAAGGCGAAGAAGACCATTACGCGGTATCTGCGCGCCTCCAAACGCGATCGCGAGATCGGCATTCGCTTCCCGCCGAGCCCGTTGGCCCAGAAACTGATCGCCGCCTTCGCAAGCGTGCTTCTCTCGACGAACATCACGCACGAGCTGCTCGGTCTTGAAGACGATTCACTTGAGATCTACGGATTTTTGATCGAGGACAACGCCTCGCATCTGATCGAATTGGTGCTCGACCCCGGCGAGACCGAGTTCGCGGGTCCCAGCACGATCGTCAGCCTGATCGAAGGCGGCGAACCCGAACTGCTCCGGCTCGGCACCGGGGACTGGTAGCCTTGCCCGTCCCGCCCGGCGCGGAGATTCTGCTCGTCGGAACGGGATCTCTCGGCCGGGTGCTCGCGGCGCGACTGGAAGCGGCGGGGTACAAACCCGTTTTTTACCGGCCGCCGGACCGGAAACCCGTGGGCGGCCACGGCTCGGTCGAAGACCGGCGGACCGGGACCGTGCTGTCTTTTCCCATCCGCGCCGTCGCGCTGCTGCCGTTTGATCTTTCCCGCTTTAAGGCCGCCGCCGTCTTGGTGCGCTACGAGGCGTTGGCCTCCGTGCTTGAAGAACTCGGGCGCCGCGACGGCGTGCCCCCGTTGGCGGTGTTCACCCCGGTTCTCTTCCCCGCCGAATTGGACGCCGTCGCGATGCGCGCGTCGGTGGCCGCGTGCTTTCCCGAAATAGCGGCGCTGCCTCCGGAGAACAACCGGGTCGTCTATTCCATTACGGCCGCCCAAGAACTCCTGTGCGCCGGCGAGAACCCTTTAGCCTCGGTGCTGTGGGCCGATCTTCTAAATTCCGCGGGAATTCGGGCGTTCCCGTCGGCGCGTCCGCTCGGAGAACTCTGCGCCAAATACGCGTTCGGGATTCCCCTGCTGATTGCGCTCGAACGCTCCGCTTACGACACGCGCCGGCTCGCGGGAGACCGCGCCCTTTTGCGCACGGCCTGGATCGCGGCCCGGGAAGGCTTGGCGGTCGGGCGCGCCAAAGGGGCGTTGCCCCGGTTCTGGATCAGGGCCCTCATCCGACTTCCCGCCGCCCCGCCGGCCTGGATCGCCTCTATTTTATTGAGGGTTTTACCGTCTTTTTCACGCCGTATGCTCGAGGAGCATTTCAAGAAGGTAAGCGAGCAGACCCTGCTCGCCTGTCGCCGACTCGCGGCAAGCGCCCCCCCGAACTCGGCCTTGTCCCGCTTGCTGGAACCTTAGGCTCCGGTCCGGTGTCGCATCGGCCATGAACGCCATTCCCGTTGTGAGCCTGTTGTCCGCTTTCGCCGCCGGGCTCGTGTGCGTCCGCGCGAGCCGAGAACTCGTGGATCGATTCCTCAATCTCTATTCCTGGGACCGCGCGGCGGCCTACGGGATCTGCGGGGGAATCGGGGTGTGGGCGGCGTTCGGCGCTTACTGCGCGCCGCTGCTGCTCGGGCTCGCTTGACGCAAAGCCTTCAGCGCGTTGCTCGTGTTCTTCGCCCAGGCGAGAATCTTCCCGCGCTCGGAAGCAGTCAGCCCCGATTGCCAGTGCATGAGCTTGTACTCGATCGGGGGCATCTCCCCCTCCTCGACGACTTCCTCAAGTTCGTGCAGGTCTTCCAGGAAGTCCTTCTTCCCCATAAAGGGGAACCCCGCGCTCATGTTGAATTCCTTTTTCGCCCGCCGGACATCCTTCGCGACCAACCCCTTCACCGGCGGGACCTTCGCGTACAGCGGCATCCTGGAGACGACGCCGTGGCAGTCGTAGCATTTCGCCTGAAGCGTCCGACGGATGCTGCGGTCGTAGGACTCGGACGCGGCGAGAACGGCTGAGCACGGAACCCCCTGGAAGGAGGCTTTCAGGTTCTGCACGCAGGGGTGCTCGCGGACCGCGCCCTCCACGCTCTCCGCCGGGACGGTGACCAAGCGCAGGACGGCGACCAAGGCGACCAAAATGCAGAAACCGTTGACCAGGGCGCTTTTCGAACGCGGGTTCATGAGGGCATCTCCACGCCCTGCTCGGCAAACAGGCGGAGGCGTTCGAGAGATTTCTCCACCGACTTATAGGACGCCGCACTCTCGTCGCTGGAGGCGACCGCCTCGCGCGCGACCCGGGAGAAGCTCTGAAACTGACGCACCGCGTCCTTATAAGTGCGCGCCTCCAACGCCGCGCGGGCGCGACGCAGCAGGTTCAACTCACTCTGCCCCGGTTTAGAGTCCTTGAGCTTCAGCATCCGGTAGTAGAACCCGTTGAGTTCGTCGTCGGCGGCGTCGTGCAAAACGCGCAGGCGGTCGCTTCGTCCGCTGGACATGAGCAGAGCATAGCGCGCCTAACGACGTTTTACAAGTTCAAGAATCAGCGGGAAATGATCGGACACGCCGCTTCCGTCCTGCGGGTCGAATCGCATCGGCGCCCCACGGGCGTCCTTCTGTCCGGGCGCCTCGGAGAGGACCCGAACAGACCCGGGGTCGGCCCGCCAGGCGCCCCCGCCTCCCGCCGCCATCGTCCGCGGAAGCAAAATCGCGTCGAGAAAGGACCAACTCCTTTTCGCCGCGTAGTAGTTCGTCCCGGCGCACTCCGCGCAGCCGAGTTCATGCGAAACGGCCCAACCGGCGGCTTGCGCCCGGGCGAACATCCCGAAGCGGGCGTCCTCTTCGGCGGAAACATTGAAATCGCCGCCGACGAGAAGCAGCGCCTCCGGGGATCGGCCGCGCCGCCAACTCTCCAGAAACGCGAACCCCTGTTCGCGCAGGACTCGCGGCCGCGCGGGGGACGGGAAATGCACCGAAGCCGTATCGAGCACCGCTCCGTCGGGCAGCGTCAACGGCTGCACGAGCACTCCCCTCGACAAGGCTCCCTCCGGGTCGCGGAGCAGGCGCGGCGGGCCCGCCGCGGGCAACCGGGAAAGGATCGCCTGATCGACGCCCCGGGAATCGTCGCCCTCCAACAGCGCGGCCGTCTCGTAGCCGGCCGGGCCCAAATAATCCCTGCCCAAACGCTCCAGGATTTCCTTATTCTCGACCTCCTGAAGAAGCAGAACATCGGGGCCGCGCCCGCCGCCGACCTGCAAAATCGCGGCGGCAATGCGGGAAAGCTTCGTCTCGAGCACGATTTGGGACCAATCCCAACGGAGGCACTGCTCGCGATAGAGCGCGTTCGCCGCCCGCGCACAGGCCGCCGCGTGCCGCGGACCGGCTTTTTCGGTGAGAGGCAGAAACGCCCAATCCTCTTTGCCGGGGTCGTGCTTCGCGTCGAACAAATTTTCGACGTTGAACGTCATCACGCTGACGCGCGGGGATTCGACCGCGGGGGAACAGCCGGCGAGAAAGAGCGCGGTCCAAAGCCGCTTCACTTGAGCGATTGAAGCGGAACGCGGCTTGTCTTCGTTTCGACCGGCAGCCCGCAAAGACGGCGGGCGCAATCCCGCCCATCGAGAATCGTCTCCTCCATGAACGAGTACTTCCAACCGCCCCAGCGCCCGATCGAAGAAGCGCCCCGCGTCTTCAAATGGCGCATGATCGTCGCGACCGCGGGGGTCCTCGCCCGGTCATAGATCACGTACGCGCACGCGATCGGAATCCACAACCGACTCACCACGCGGTCAAAGCGATGGAGCACCCCAGCGGCACGCAGGCCGTCGAGTGAAGCCCGCTCCAACGCGCCGCGGTCTATTCGCGTTCCGGGATCCCGTGATATTTCGATGTACATCGACGATGTCCCGCGCGGCGCGACGTTTCCCGAAAAGTTGGTCGGGAATCCGACGCGGTAGAACGGAAACCTCTTTTCGGGGAAGTAGATCCAATGCGCGCGGCTGACGCGCGGACGGGCGACGCCGATGTTGAGATTGTGCACGCTGACCCAGCGCAGGCGGCGCCGCGCCGCGCGGGCTTCGGCAGGCAGCCCGGAAGCGAGGTCGAGAAACTCCGGAAGCGGCATCGTGTTGACGAGGCGCTCGTAGCGCACTTCGCCGATCCCCTCGATCACGGCGACGCGCTCGCGCAAATCGACCGACACGACGCGCCTTCCGAGCGCCACACCCCGGGCGTCGAGACGCGCGGCGAGCGCGTCGGGCAGCGCCTGAATCCCGCCGTGTTTCGGATAGCGGAAAAACGCGTTGTAGCCGAAGAACTTCTTTTGGTCGGTCAACGCCCCGTAGAGAACCTCTTCAGGCTTCGGCGTCGGCAGAAAGCGGCCCTGCCACTCGGTCGTCATCGCGCGAAGCGGCGTGCGCCATAGCTTGCGGTTATAGGGGCCCATGAAGTGCTTCTCGATCCCCGCCCCGAATGTTTTCTCGACCCACTCCCCGAAGGAAGGGTTCCTTGACAACGCCCGGCCGAGACGGCGCGCGCGGAAAAACCCCCCCAGACACTCGGCGATCACCTTTTGGGGCAGCCCGAATGTATTTGCCTGGAACGGATAGCGCGTCTCGACGCCGTGTGAATAAATCCACGTGGAGCGCTCATGCGAATCGAGATTGCCCTTAAGCAGTCCCGTGATCAATTTCTTCCCGTAGGCGTCGTGCAGATGAAGCAGATGCCCGGTATGGTCGAAGTGAAAGCCGTCGCGCTCCTCGGTGGCGGCGCGGCCGCCGACTTTTTCGCGCTTCTCGACGAGCAGATACCGCCCCCGAGGACCGAGGCGGTCCAGATGATACGCGGTCGACAACCCCGCGAGACCGCCTCCCAAAATCAGCACCTCGGTTCGGATCATTCCATTTCCACTTTCGTAACGGCCCACGCGAGCACGAGGGTGAAAGACCCGACGACGAAGTAAATCCAGACGGCCCACGGAGTGCTCACCAAGGTCACCAGCAGCGCGCAAAGCGACAGGAACGCGGACGCCACCAAGCAAAGCGCGACGATTTGAGGCCGCGTATAGCCGATGCGTTCGAGGCGGAGCGCGAAATGATCCAGCGACCCCCGAAACGGAGAGAGCCCCTTTTTCATGCGGATGAACATCACATAGAACGTGTCGAACATCGGAATCGCCAGGATAAACAGCGGCGCGAAGACGCCGAGCGGATTGATCTGCGTGTAGTCGACGCCGAGGGCGAGCGCCGAGAGGACGAACCCCAGCAAGAGCGACCCGGAGTCTCCCATGAAAATCTTCCGTTTTACGGAAAAATTCCACGGGAGAAATCCCGCGGCCGCGCCCACGAGGGCCGCGGCCGCGAAATTCACGTAGATCTGCTCGGAAGGCAGCGCGATCAGCAGAAACCCCAGCGCGGCGACGGCGCCCTGGGAGGCGGCGAGCCCGTCCATGATGTCGATGATATTGAACGCATTGCAGATGCCGACGACCCAAACAACCGTCAAGACGACCGCGAGGTAGTCCGGAGTGATGAATCGCAATTGAATCCCGAAGTAGACCAGCAAGGCGGCCGCTGTCGTCTGGACGGCCATTTTGGTTTTCCAATCCAAACCAAGGGGCTTGCGCAGATCATCGACGATACCGAGGAGGAATACGAGCCCCCCCCCCGCCAGCACGGCGCGCAGATTAAAGAGCGTCCCGGTCGGGAAGCTCGTCATAAATCGTGCGCTCACCAGCGCGCCCGCGAAGCCGACCCAAATACCTACGCCGCCGAGCGCCGGAGTCGCGACTAAATGCGTCTTCACCGCACTCTCGGGCGTATCCAGCCAGCGCATGCGGATCGCGACCGCCCGCGCGAGCGGGGTCGTCGCCAGCGAAAGCAGAAACGCCGTCCCGATCGTTTTAGCGTACAACGGGATGTTGCCCCAATCAAAATTCGTCATCGTATCGCATACACCGTACAGCGTCCAGGTGAATCAAAAACCGCGCGCAAACGATCTTTCGAGAACGCCGTCCAGACCGCCGCGCCGTTTTCGCTGAAATGGAATACCCCGTATTGATCCCCGAGTCTTCGTCCCTCGCGGTGGGAGATCAATAGATGACGGTAGCCCTCTTCGCGCAGCGCGTCCGCATAGGCGGCGGCGTTTTCCGAACGGTTCGCGACCTTGACGAAGCGGTTCGGCGCCATCGGGGTCGTCACCGTATGCGGCTGACGGATGAAGAAACCGCGCTGCTCCCCGACGACAAGAATCTTATCGCCTTCGGGAAGGCGCTCCGACGCGAAGCGCGCGCAGGCGTAATAGTCGAATTTATCGAACAAGAATTTATCACGAGAGACGACGCCCGTCAGCACCTCGAAGCTCCCCACCGAAGCGTGAACGAACAAAAACAGCGCCGCGTTCGTGAAAACGGCGACCGCAACCCCCGCGGCCAGCAAAAGGCGCCACCCCCCCCGCAGGCGCTGCCAAAGCGCATGAAGGCCGTTGGCCGCCAAAAGCGCCCACAGCGGGAGAATGACGACGAGAAACCGCAGCACGACGCCGGTGGAAAACCAAATCGCCCAATGCGCGGCGCAGTATCCCAAAATCCAGCGCAGCGATCGCTTGCGCCACGCGCCCCAAACCGCGACCGGCAGAGCCGCCAGCGACCAGCCCCACCCCAATCCGCCCAACACGTCGGCCCCCGCGCCGAAGCGCGTCGATCCGGTGGCGGCCAAATAAGGGAACTGGGTCAGATCCTTCAGGAAGCTCCCTTTCTGGTGTCCATATTCCACCAGGATTTCGAAATAACGCTGCGCCGCCGTGGCGGCCCAGTCCACGCCGTGCAGAGAGAAATACCGATAGAAAAAGGGGAACACCGGATCGCCGACGACGATCCAATTCTTGATCAGCCACGGAAGCCCCGCCGCCGTCGCGCACGCGGTAAACAGCAATCCGTCCTTGAACCGGCTCTTCGCCCCGGCGGTCCCGCCGCTGGCCGCCGCCTGCGCCCACCGCCCCAACAGCACGATGCCGAGCACGATGCTCGCGATCCCCGCATAGTATTTCGTTCCCAAGCCGAGACCGGCGAACACCCCCGACAACGCAAGCCATCCGCGCGGCATGTCCGGCTCGTCGGCGTCCACACGCCAGCGCACGAAGCAAAAAACGGACGCGCTGACCCACAGCATGACCAGGCATTCGACGTAGGCGACGGGCGTCAGCAGCATCACCGCGGTATGGGTCACTAGCAAAAAGCAGGCGAGGAGCACCGCCGTGACCGGGACCAGCCGTTTACCCATTTCCAGCGTCCACCACACGCTGAGAAAGGTTCCCAGCCAGGTCATCATCTGAGTCAAGAGGTCGGAGCCGAGGAGAAGCGAAAGGGCGTAGAGCATTTCTCCGTTTTGGGGGAAATGGGAGAACAACAGATCCGGACGCGCGGTGATTTGTCCGCTGCGGGCGTAATCCGCGGCGAGCGGCAAATGATAGACGAGGGCGTCGTACTGATGCGGCGGCACGAAGCACAGCCACCACAACCCGGCGAGCACAGCGAGCACGCCTCCGGCCAGCACGGGCCGGTCTTTGAGCAGATCGCGATTCGCGCTCAGCGACGCGCCGAGATCCCGCATTTCGGTGAACCCGATCACCCAAAAAGCCCCCAACAGCAGCGAAACCGCCCAGGTCTTAAGCCATCCCGCGACCCCGAGCAGAAAGAGTCCCTGGCTGAGCAGGCCCAAGCCCAAGGTCGCGCCGACGATCGTTTTTTCCGGCTCGGTCAATCCCCGGACCCGAAAGCTGCGCAGCAAAATCCGTCCGCAGCCGGTAATCGTCAGCAGCAGGAAAATCAGCAGCGCCGCGGCCAGCGCGCCGGGCCATACCGCACCGGAAAGCGCCTGCAGCAGAACATGCACTGAAAACGCGGCGAAGGCTCCCGTGAATATACGGGGCCAGCGGTCGGAGTCCGGGGAAACGAAAGCGTGGGGGCTCAGGACGGGGTCCTCTCTCGCCGCGGGCGGAACATCGGGTGCAGGTAAAGTCCAAGCCGGGCCAAAAGGACCCAAAACATTACACCGAGGGTCTCGAACCCGTATACCAGGCTGCGCCTTAAGTTGATCGACGAGGCCTCCTCAAAATAGCGCGCCGAAACCGGAATGTCGCCCAACCGGAATCCCATGAGCGCGACCTGATGAAGGAACTGCTGATCAAAAACAAAATCCTCTGAGTTCTCCTGCCAGGGCACCACCTCGAGCAGTTCCTTTGAATAGGCGCGCATGCCTGAATGCCACTCACCCAAATTCTGTCCGGACCAAACGTTTTCCACGATGCTCATCAGCCGATTTGCGAAGTACTTCCACTTCGGCATGCCGCCGCCCAGGGCCTCACGCCGCGTCCGGATCCGGTTTCCGCAAACCATGTCGCAAACATCATCGGCGATAATCCCCGCGAGGTAGGGGGTCAGCCGGGGGTCGTACTGATAATCGGGATGGATCATGATCACGATATCCGCGCCGCGTGCGAGCGCTTCGGTGTAGCAACTCTTCTGATTCCCGCCGTAGCCCCGGTTCTTATCATGGACGATCGTCACCAAGCCCAGCTTGCGGGAAAGCGCGGCCGTTCCGTCGGTCGAGTTGTCGTCGACCAATATTATCTCGTCGACCACTTCCTTGGGGATCGCGTCGATCGTCTTTCCCAAAGTGGCCTGCGCGTTGTACGCGGGAAGCACCGCGATCACCTTCTTGCCTTTCACGGCCATCAAGAACTCTCCTTGATTTTAAAAATCTTGATTTCCGGACCGCGCCGTGCGCCGGGTTCGGGAGAGAAGCGCTCCAACAGGACGCCCTCTCTCTCGACCTCGCTGAGGAAGGCCGCCATCCGGAGAAACCCTTCCTTGCTGCTTCCGTAGCTCGTATACACAAAATAGTCCGCGCCCGCCGCGCGCGCCGCCGTCAATCCTCCGGAAACATCGATGACCGCGCGCCCCGCCGCGGAAAACGCCACATGCCGCGGTCCGGACTGCAGCACGTCGGCGTCCTGAGCGACTCGAAACACCTTATAGCCGCCGCCCGGATGAGAGTCCGCCATGATCCGATAGAGACGCGCACGGGGATGGCCGCTCGCCTCGGTTTCGGCCAATAGCGAGCGAACCTGCTCCAAACTCTGCCGAAGGCGCGGAGCGGTATGAGGGTTGAAGGTCAAGATCCCCGCCCCCTCAGGAAGGGAGCGTTCGATCCATTCGGCCGCCGCCGTCCGCGTATCGGGCAATACCAATTCGGCGTCGAACGAGAGGGAACGGGCGGCTCCCGGCGCGACGAGGATCGCGAGAAGAACGCCGCGGACGATCTCCCCGGGCTTGAACCGCAGCAGCAGAGACTCGAACGCGAACGCGCCGCACAGCGCGAGGGCCGGAAACACGGGAATCAGAAAACGCGACCACCCTCCGTTGGGGGAAACAGCGAGAAATGCGGCCTGCGCCGCCACGGGGACGACGAACGCGATCGCCAGCGACTGCCGCCGCCTCATCAGCCACGCCGCCCCCCCGCAGGCGAGCCCCCCCCCGATAAAATACGGATCCGCGAATCTGCCGAGATTTTCCAACACGACGACGCCCGCGGGGGTTCCGGCGGCCCACGCCATTCTCCCGGTATCGACGATGTCGCGCCAGGCTGAGCGCCAGTCGATAAGAACGAACGGCGACCCGATAAAAAAGGCCGCCCCGACGACGGCCCCGCAGAGCGCGAGGAACTTCCAGGAACCCTCCCGGGTCTCCAGGCGGCGCATCATCCAAGCCAACGGCCCCAAGAGAACCAACGGCGCGGCGACATACTGTGTCGACACGCAAAAACCCGTCGCGGCCGCGCATCCCAATAAATACTTCGCATCCCCCGTTTCCAGGTGGCGCATCGCCCACAACCAGGCCAACGCGGCGAACAGCAGCATCAGAGAATCAGGCTTCGCGGCGTGGGCGCTGACCGTCAGGGTCGGAGAAGCGCACAGCAGTGCCGCGGCCCAAACCCCGACTCGGGGGCGCTCCAACGAACAGGCGGCCCGGTAGACGGCGATCAGCGCCGCCATCTGAGCGGCCGTCGAAAGCAAGCGCGCAATGAGGTAAAACCCGCCAGGATCCCACGCGAACAGCGCGGCGAAGTCGCCAACGGAGCGGAGCATGCCGAAACCCGACCAAACAAGGAAGTAAACCCCGTACGCGCCCGCCATCACGTACATCCAAAGCGTCGGGTATTTGAAAAGACCGGGATGGAGGCTCCCACGTCCGAAGGACACGGCGATGTTCACGTGATGCGGTTCGTCGCCGTTGAAGGTTTGCGGCAATCCGTACGCGATTCCCCACAAACGCAGCGCCAGCGCCGCCAGAGCCAGCGAAACAGCGACCGTCCAGAACACGCGCCTGGACATCGGCGGAGCGATCATGCGATTTCCCCGAGCGGGATCCGCGCACTGACGAACGCAGCCGAAAAGAGAATCAGGACGGACATGACCGGAAGACGGTAGCGCATCTGGCTGACGACGATCGTGTGGACGCCGAAGGTCGCCAGCACCATCCAGTAGAGCGGAAAGAGAACGGAGATTCGGCCACGCAAAGACCACGCCCCGCAGAATCCGAGGACGATCAGAGCCGGTTCGAACGCGAGGCTGACCGCCGCGAGCAGGCGCCGATTCACGCCGACGCCGGGAGAATTTACGTCGTTGTCGCGGTACTGTTTGTCCTGACGCGGATACAAACGCCAAAAGTTGACCGCCTTGCGCGCCCACTGCCGCAATGTCGTCAACGGATTGGCGCGCATGTACGCCAACGCCTCGCGCCGGTACAGCGCGTCGCGCTCGACCTCGCCGAGTATCCGCGCCCGGCGGTAGAGATCGGTCCGCTCGAAGGCGCGTCGAGCGATCAGCGTGTCCTGCTCGTTGAGATCGAAATTCACCGTCCCGTCAAGCAATGTGATCCCGCCGTGCGTGTCGAGCGTATAGGCGCCGACAATCGCACGGTTCCGGGCCGCCCAGCCGAAAAGAGGCAGCGCCCAGCAAACGGCGGCAAGCGCCGCCGCCTTCACCGAAAAGCGTCCTGCGGCCGCCAGCCCCAAACCCGAGACGCCGAGGGCAAGCGCGATGGGGACCGCTTCGATTCGCGTGAGTCCGGCCAGCGCCCACATCACCGCGGCCGAGACGGCGACGCCCGCGCGTTCGCCCTGCTCGCGAAGCGCCTGAATGCTCAGGCCCAAGGCCGCGACCGTCGTGAACACGTAGAGGGTTTCGCTCATGAGCATCCCGGAGTAGTACACGAAGAACGGGTAAAACGACGCGAGCACTGCGGCGAACAGGCCTGCGCGTTTTGATTCGGCGGCGGTTTCAGTCGCCCGGCCGAGAGCCCACACGGCAGCGGCCCCGACGGCGGCCTGCGCCAGCCGGGCGGCGAAGCGGCTTTCCCCGGAAACGAGATAAACCGCTCCCAGCAGAAAAGTCGGAACGGGCGCGACCACGCCGACGGCATCGTTAGCGCCGAAGGAAAAATTCCTCGCCCAAAACGCCGCCTGCTGGTCGAAGCCCATTTCGTCGGCCTGGTACAGTCGGCCTCCGAGCTTGAGCGCGAACGCGGCGCGCAGCGCGAACGCGAACGCGACCCAAAACCACTCGCTCGAGGCGAGCGCCTTTAATCGACGAATCTGTATTTTAAAATCGCCCATAATACCCGGATGCCGTCGCGCCAGAAGACGATTTTCTTGCCTTCCGCCCGGCTTCTGGCCTTGTAGGAAATGGGCACTTCATGAAAGCGCCGCCCCCGCTTGGCCGCCCAACCTTGCATCTCCCAATCGAAATCGAACCCGTCCGACTTCAGCGTAAAGCCGTCGAAGACCTCCTTACGGTAGACCTTGAACATCGTCGCCCCGTCGGTTATACGCGTTCCGTATAGAAAATTAAAGAGCCCCGTAAAGAGGACTCCTCCGAGATTCACCCAGAATCCGTAGAGCCGCTCGAGCCCCCGGAACTGCCGGTACTGCCAATGCGTCTGCGGATCCCGGGCGCGCGATCCGAAAACGATCTCCGCGTCGCCTTGAAGGATCGGACCGAGAACCTTCGGATAATCGGAAACTTTATACTCGAGATCGCCGTCCTGAATCAGCAGCACGTCCCCCGCCATCTCCCGCAGGCCGGTGCGCACGGCCGCGCCCTTGCCCCGGGGGCGTTCCTCGTAAAAAACGCGCACTCCCGGCCGGCCGGCATATTCCCCGACGATTGCTTTGGTGCCGTCGGTGGAATTGCCCTCAATGATCAACACCTCTTTCTCGAGACCTTCCATCGAAAATGCGAGAACGGCATCGAGAATCTCCCGAACCGTCGCGGCTTCGTTGTAGACCGGAAAGAGGATGGACAGCTTCACGCGCGCTGATTCATGTAGAACGCGAGGATGGACCCCACCGCCATGTGCAGGTCTTCGACGACTCCATATTGATCCGAGGCGACGTGCAGCGCGACGTCGGCCGCCTTCTTCAATTTCCCGCCCGAAAATCCGACCATCGCGACGACTTTCGCCCGCCGCTTTTTGGCGAAGCGGGCTGCCTCGAGGAGATTCGGCGAGTTCCCGGATCCCGAGATCATAAACAGCACATCCCCCGGCGAAAGCAGGTTTTCGAGCTGACGCACGAACAGTTTGTCGTATCCGAGATCGTTGCCGATCGCGGTCAGAAACGCGGCGTTATCGGTCAACGCGACGGCGCGCATCGGCTTCTTCCCGGGACACCACGCCGTCTTGCAGAAATCGACGGCCAGATGGGAGGCGGTCGCGGCCGATCCCCCGTTTCCCATCAGAAAAACCGTTTTTCCGTTCTTCTCGGCGGTTTCCAAAACCTTCGCGATCGCTGCGACCGCCTTGAAATCAATCGATTCCCAAGCGTCGAGCTCGGCCTGCCGGTACCATCGCGCGAACGCCTCGACGCCGAGTCCGCCGGGACCCGAGCAGAATCCCTGTCCCGGACGAATGTCTTTAAGCTTCTTCTTCATCGCTACCCCACATGAATAATCTTAGAACCTTCCGATTCGAACTTAAACGGAATCTCACGCCAATCCCGCATCGCCCGCCGCACCGGCGCCTGCGCGGCCTTCGGCGCGTACAGCATCAAAAATCCGCCGCCGCCCGCGCCGAGCACCTTGCCGCCCAGCGCCCCGGCCTTGCGGGCGCGGGCGTAGGCGCCGTCGATCTCAGCGCTGGAAACCCCGCGGCTTAAACCCCGCTTCACCCGCCACCCTTCGTGGAGAATGCGGCCGAAGTCGTCGATGGAGCCTTGCTGCAGTTCGCGCCGGGCCGCGTCGGCGAGCCCCTTAATCTCCCGCAAATCGTCGCGCTTGCCTTTCATCTGCGATTTCAACCGCCCGAGAATACGCCCGGCCTTTCTCGTTTTCCCCGTGTAAAACAGCATCAAGCGTCCGTTGAGGCGGCGCAGGCGCTCGGGAGGACAAATGATCGGCGTCACCTTCACGCCTTCATCGGGGAGGAATTCGATGTACTGGAAGCCGCCATAGGCTGCGATATACTGGTCCTGCTTGCCGATCGGCTCGCGCACACGGTCGATCTCGATGCGGCACGCCTCGCGCGCCAGCGCCGCGGCGGTGACGTAGCGTCCGCGATACGCATACAGCGCATGGAGCAAGCCCACCGTAAACGAAGACGAAGAACCCAGGCCCGTTCCCCCGACCACGTCGGCCATCGAGGTGATCTCGATGCCGCGGGGTATGCCGACGGAGCGCATCGCTTCGCGGATCAGCGGATGCTGAATCTTCGAAACGGCCGGGACCTCCTCGGTGCGCGAGTACTTGAGGATGATGCTGTCGTCGAAATATTTATTGACGGTCAGATACATGTACTTGTCGATCGCGGTCGAGACGACGGCGCCGGATTCCCCGCGATAAAACGAAGGGAGGTCGGTTCCCCCGCCCGCAAAGCTGATTCTAAACGGAGTCCGGGAAATAATCATGCGCGCCCCTCGCGTTGCAGAATCCAATCGGCCGCTGCCTCGAGATTATCGAGCACGGCATCCGGTCTCGCATCCGGACAGGTCCCGTCGCCCCCGGCGACCCCCGTCTTAAGCAGCAGCGCCGCGCGGCATCCCGCCGCCCGGCCCGCCGCCACGTCGCGCGTGCTGTCGCCGACCATGTAGCAGGACCCGAGATCCAACCCGAAGCGCCGAGCTCCTTCGAGCAGCAGGCCCGGCTTCGGTTTGCGGCACTCGCACTCCCGGCGGTAGCGGGGATCGGCGGCTTCCGGGTGATGCGCCTCCGGGTGATGAGGGCAAAAGAGAACGGCGTCGAGCGTCGCGCCCTCTTCGCCCAGAAGCGACTCCAGCCGCGCGTGGACCCGGCCCAACCCCGCTTCATCGAGCAGCCCACGGGCGACCACCGGCTGGTTGGTCGTCACGACCAGCACCGCGCCCGCCTCGCGCAAACGGCGGATCGCCGAAGCGGCGCCCGGAATCAGCCGCAGGCGCTTGGGATCGTCGATGAGGCCCACCTCTTCGTTGACGGTGCCGTCCCGGTCGAGAAATACGCCCCAGCGTCCGCTCACGACGCCCCCGTCTCTTCGATAAAGCGCCGATAGCGTTCCGGAGTTCCGATATCGAGAACGCCTTCTTCCACACGAAAGGCGCGCATCGCTTCGCCGGCGGCGATCGCGGCCGGGAACAAGTCCCTCGCGAAATCCGAAGGCCGATCCAGCGGGACGCGCGCGAGCAAGGAGCCTCGGAGCGCCCAAACCGCGCAGCACCCCAGGCGAGCGCCGGAGACCGGCGGCGCCGAATCAAAACGGCCGACCCAGGAAACCGTCCCGTCTCCGGAAACATCGGCGAGATCGGAGTCTTCCGGATGGTCCGTGGGGCGCACGACCATCGTGGCCGCCGCCCCCCCGGCGCGGTGAGCCTCAAGCAGCGCCGGCGCGTCGACGGAGACGATCAGATCTCCATAGACGACAAGCCAATCATGATCGACCGCGCCCGGAAGATCGCGAACCGCGCCGGCCGTGCCGCGGGGCGCCGACTCCACCGAATAATGAAGCCGCACGCCATAGGCGGAACCGTCGCCGAAGACCTCGCGAATCCGCTCGGCGCCGTAGCCAAGGCACAAGAAAATAGTTTGGAAGCCGCTCTTTTTCAGCCACTCCAGCTGGTGGGCCATCAGAGGCCTGCCGGAAACGGGCAAAAGCGCCTTCGGCTCACGCGTGAACAAACGCATGCGCGTGCCCTGGCCGCCAGCTAAAATCGCCGCTTGTGCCTGCACTTTTTGCAATCCAAAGACTTCCGGAGTATAGCAAACGGGGGTTCGGGAGGGGAGAAGCCTCAGCCGCCCGTTCGAAGAGTGCGCAGCCGCTCCCAACCGCGGGAGAGCGCCACCGATGCCAACAAAATCACCCAGGGCATCGCCGTCATGCGATAACGAATCGAGGTTAAAATCAGCGCGTAGACCGCGTGCACCGAGGCGACCAGCGCGTACGCCCAGACGATCTGGGGAGGATCCCGACGTACCGACAGTAAACCCAAGAGCCCCATCGGCAGAATCCACCCGTCGCTGAGCAGGCTCACCCAGCGGATCAACCGCGGCGAAAACTCATTCGGCCGCGGACGGGGCAAAACGCGCCAAATATCAACGAAAAACCGCCAGGCGACGCGCCGGACGAAGGCCAACGGGTTTTCCCGAACCTCGCGAAATCCGGCGCGCCAGTAGTAGCCCTCGCGTTCGGCCGGGGTTAAATCGCGCGCCGCCGCGTTGACAGGATCGAGCAGGTTGAGCCGGGTTTCCTCGGAGGTACCCGCGACCTCGGGAGGAATCTTCATGTAGCTGTAAAACGAGGACGCGGCCCCGGCCGTCGACCCGAAGATAAAGCGTCCGAACGCCGCGTAGTTCCGGATCGGCCACAGCGCGTACAGCGCGCAGAACGCGGCGAGATAGGCCGCGGTCCTCGCGGTCGCCCGCTTTGAATCCTTCCGGTCCGCCCACAGCAACCCCACGGGCGCCGCGATCAAAGCGAACGGCAGCAAAGTCGTGTTCAACAATCCCGCGCATGCGCCGACGACTCCGGCCGCGGCGTGCGCGCGCGCGGTTTTGCGGCGCTGCGCTTCGAGAAGAACGGCGATCAGCGCCACGCCCGCCAACGCGAGCATGGACTCACGCTTGAGTTCCGCCGCGTAGAATACCGACGCCGGATAAAACGCGAAAATAACCGCCGCGATCGCGGCGGGCGCATCGCCGAACAATCGCCGGCCGACCCCATAAAGAAGCCAGACGGTGAGCGCACAAAGCGCGGAATTGAACGCGAGAACGGCTCCGTAGCGGGCCCCGAAAATCTTGAACCAGCACCCCAAGGCGACGGGGTAAAGCGGTTCGCGCATCGCGGTGGTCTCTCCGAACGCGTCCTTCAGGGTCCAGGAATCGGAAAACGCGGAGGCGATCGCGAAGTAGCTGTCCTGGTCGTCGAGCCGGCCGGCCGCGTCGAGATCCGGATGCAGCAGGCCGAAGCCGATCCGCCCGAGAAATGCGGCCCCGAGAAGAAGCGGCAGAAAATAACGCCTCATCGCTTGACGGCGCACACTTCCATCGAATCCCGCGTGTCGAGATACAGCAGCTTGTCTTCGATATCCAGAGCGCGAACGGCCAAGGCGACGGCTCCGCTCACCGCGCGCGGATAGTGCTTGAGTCGGCTCAACCAGTACCCGTAAGTGAAAATGCGGCCGAAGGAACGCGTCAGCTTGATTTCCAAACCCGCGCTCTCCAGAAGAAGGGCGATCGTTTCCGGAGAAAAATAATAGATATGCGCCGGCCGCAGGCCCCACCAATAGGAACCGAGAAGGCGCGCGGAGAGACTTGTGATCGAAGGGGTCATCAAATAAAGGACCCCCCCGGGCTTCAGCAGGCGCGCGGCACGTTCGATCGCGCGCTTCGGATCGGCCAGATGCTCGATCACGTCGACCATCGCGACCGCGTCGAACGATTCCGGCTCGTAGCGGGCGGTTTCGAGCGTCTCAGGATGCACGTCCAGCCGGAAGCGGTCGCGCGCGATCTTGGAGGCCCACGCCGAGGGCTCCAATCCTTCGACCTCAAAGTCGACCCGCGCGGCGTTCAGAAAATATCCTGTCGACGCCCCGACCTCCAGCAAACGGCCCGAACGCTTAAAGCGGCGAATCGTGCGCAGGCTCAAATGCGCGTTGATGGAACGGCTCGAACTTTCGTCCAAATAGGTTTCATCCACGCATTCCCCGTACCCCTTCAGCAGCAGCGCCTCGCGGGGACGGGGGTTGGTGAACACGAGTCCGCACCCTACACAGCGCACGATCCGGCCGAAACCCTGGAACTGGTCGGTGGTCGCGGCGAACGACTCTCCGTCGGCGAGGATTTCCTCGCGATAGGGACGATGAAACAGGACGCGGACGTTCTCCGACCCGCACGCGTTGCAGGAAACGGTCTCCATCGCGGACGCGTCGGACGGACCGTTCATGCGCCGCGCTCCAAAAACGTCCAGAGGCGTTCGAAACCCTCGCGAGCCGACACCTTCGGACGCCAGCCGAGTTCGCGCCGGGCGGAATCGATCGATGAGATGTAGACGCGCTGATCCCCGGGCCGCCATCCGCGGCGAAGCACGGGGACCTTGCGGCCGCGCCGTTCGCCGATCCAAGAGAGCAGTTCGAGCAAAGAGACCGTATTCGACGGCCCGCCCCCCATGTTGTAGATGCGGCCCGCCGATTTGGCCCGCTTGCGGTAGGCCAGTTCGTAGGCGTCGATAAGATCGGAAACAAACAAAACGTCGCGCACCTGCCTCCCGTCGCCGAACAGGGTGACGCCCCGCCCCGCCTGCGCCGCCATCATGAAATGCGCGACCCAACCCTGATCTTCGTTGCCCTGCTGATGGGGCCCGTAGATGCACGACTGGCGGAAAACGACCGTCGGCAGGCCGTAGATCCTGCGGTAATCGCGAAAATACTGATCCGCCGCGCCCTTCGAGCAGCCGTACGGGGAATGAAAATCGAGCGGTTCTGTTTCGGCGATCCCCCGCGGCCGGTCGGCGTAGGCGTACCGATCCCCGCGCCGCAGCGTCCGGATAGACTCCATGCCGCCGTAGACCTTATTCGTCGAAGCGTAGATCGCCAACGGGCGAAGCTTCGTTTTGCGAATCGCCTCCAGCAAATTGAGGCTCGCGAACGCGTTGACCTCGAAGTCGGTGCGGGGATCGACGACGGACGTGGTGACCGCCACCTGCGCCGCCAAATGGAGCACGACTTCAAGCCCGGCGCGGCGGCCCGAGACCCAACGGTCGACGGCGCGCGCGTCGCGCAAATCCCCCTTGACGAATTCGACGGGGCCGCGGCCGCGCAGCCAGCGTAAATTTTTCTCGGTCCCCTTGCGGGAAAGGTTGTCGAAGACCGAAACCTTCCATCCTTTGCTCAGGTAGCGATCCGCCGCGTTGACGCCGATGAAGCCGGCTCCGCCGCTGATCAAGACGCGCTTCGTCAATCGGGGTTCCCGGCGGTGAACAGATTCAGCGTCAGGAGCCGGGACAGCGGGCCTAAGCGCTCCAGCGTCGACTCCAGCGCACGGGTGCCTGGGACCCAGTTCAGAAAAACCGGCGGAAAGAACCCGAAGCAGCGGATGCTCGCGCGCGCATAGCCCGCATCCCGAAAATGGCGCAGTACCCGCGACGGCCACACATGAAAAATCCCGCGCTCAATGCGCCAACTCTTTCCGGGGTGAACGGTGAATTGGATGTACCAGAGCAAGTTCCACGGGTTCGGCTCAAGAAAAACGACGCGCCCCCCCGGTTTCAAGTAGCGGCGAATCGTCTTGAGCGCGAGACCAACGTCCCCGACATGGTGCAGGATGTGCGCGCCGACGAGCGCATCGAAGCGCCGATCCCCCAGTGCCTGCGGGTCGGTCACGTCGTCCTCAAGCACTTCAAGACGGTCAAACCCCGAGTGTCCCCGCAGTTGCTCACGCATGTAGTCGAGCGATTTGGCGGAAATATCCATCGCACAGACCCGAGCACCGGCGTCAAGGAGGGGGCTCGTGAAGCGGCCCCCGGAGGCGCCGAGTTCCAGGATGGATTCCCCCTTCCGAGGGGAGATGGCGCCGATGTAGCGCGCGAGTACGAAATCAAGGTAGGGGTTCGCTTGTTCGAAATTTACGCCGTAACTCGCAGCCGTTTTATCGAAAAAAACCCGCTGTTCGTCCTTCCACTCCATGCCGGACATTCTTGGATTATAACCGGCCCTTCGGCGCGTGTCTACCCTGCGTCCGCGTCCGCAGGGCCGACGAATCGGCGGCTCTGCGGCGCCGTCGTGGCGGGCGGCCGGGGCCCGCGAGGCCGATTCAGTGGGGTGCGGTCACTGGGGGAAAATCTCGCACACGAGCCCGCGGGACGGGTTC
>PFUL01000107.1 GCA_002790095.1 Elusimicrobia bacterium CG_4_9_14_3_um_filter_62_55
ACCCCGTCGTTGCACGACATCTTCCTGCGCATCGCGGGTCCCGATGCTTAAGAAGGTCTGGACGATCGCAAAGGTCGAATGGCGCAGCACGGTGTTGGCGAAGGGCTTCCTGCTCGCCGTGTTTCTCACTCCGTTGTTTATCGGCGGATCGGCCTTGGTGCAGCACACGATCAAGGAACGCGGCGATACCGAGGACCGCAAGATCGCCGTCGTGGACGCGGACGGGCAGGTGTTCGCGCTGCTGGCCGAGGCCGCGCGCAAGCGCAACACCGAGGAAATTTTCTCGAAGAACGGCGGCGTACGCCGACAGACCGAACCGCGCTTCGTGCTGGAACGCGTCCCTGCCGACCCGAAAAAGGACCTGGCGCTCGAACTCTCCGACCGGGTCCGCGCCGGCGTTATCTTCGCCTACATCCTCGTCGACCCGGGCGCGGCCGCCGGCGTGGAAGGCAAACGCGTCACCTACCATACCCAGACCTTGACCTATACCGAGCTCCCTCGCTGGCTGCACGAGGCGCTGACCGCGGTCTTTCGCCGGCTCCGCCTGGCGGGGACGAACCTGGACCCCGCCGTCGCCGAAAAACTGCTTGAGCCGACGCCGCTCAAATGGCGAAGCCTGACGAAAATCGACGAGCGCGGGGTCCGGGTGGAAGAGGGGAAGATCAACCTCGCGACGACCTTCGGAGTCCCCGCGGTCGCGATGCTGCTCCTGTTCGTCATCGTGTTCATGAGCGTTCCGATGCTGCTGCACAGCGTGATCGAGGAAAAGCAGCAGCGCATTTGGGAGGTGCTCGTCTCGTCGGTGTCTCCGTTTCAATTGCTGCTCGGGAAACTGCTCGGCGCGGTGATGGTCTCGATGATGCTCTCGATGCTCTACCTCGGCGGAACCGTGCTGTTCGCGGAGACGATGGGCGTTTCCGACGAAATCCCGGGATCGCTGTACGCGTGGTTTCTGCTGTTCCAACTGCTGGCGCTGCTGATCTACGGCTCGATGTTCTCCGCGATCGGAGCGGCCTGTTCGGAACTGCGGGACGCGCAAAGCCTGATGGTGCCGGCGATGTTCGTCATCATCGTCCCCATGTTCGGCTGGGTGGCCATCCTGCGAGCCCCCTCCTCCCCCTTCGCGGTCGCGCTCTCGCTCTTTCCCCCCGCGACGCCCATGCTGATGCTGCTGCGCATGGCGCTGCCGCCCGGGCCGGCGCCCTGGGAAGTCGCGCTCGCGGTGCTGCTGACCTCGGCGTTCACCTTGGCCTGCGTGTGGGCCGCCGGCAAGATCTTCCGGGTCGGAATCCTGGCCCAAGGGCAAACCCCCACCTTCCGCAAATTGCTTTCCTGGGTTCTTGCGAAATAGTCCTTATTTTTAAAAGACTCCGCTTAGGTCCTCCGACCTAGCTGGAGCCCTCCCCGATAACCCAGGCGTCGGGGCCGTACTGCGCGCACACTAAGAGGATGAAGAGGTGGACCGCGATCGCGACGAGAATCACGCCGGCGCTTTTGCTCGCGTTTGGCTCCACCGCCTCCGCGGCGGCCGTCTCCGGCCGCGCCGCCTCCGCGACCGGCAACCCCTCCATGACGCTCTCGGGGGCGCCGGGGGCGTACTCCCCTCAAACGGCGCCCGACGCGCCGCGCGGCGCCGCCGCGCCGTCCTTGATCGGCGGCGTGATCACCGGGCTTTCCCCGCTGCCCGAACCCGGCGCGGCCCCCCTTGGGGAGGCGCGTTCGGCGCCCTCCGTCATTCCCAGAGCAGCCCCGCTCCGCCCGGCTCCCACTCCGGCCAATGACGATTTATCCTTGCCCGCCACGCGCCCGACGGCGACGAAACGAATCGTCGAACAGCGCCGCGCCGCCTCCCGCGAAAATCCGGCCTTCGAGTCTCCGCCCCCGAACGCTCCGGCGACCGACGCCCTCGCGCAGATGGGCGTCCTTTTCGATGGAAGCGAGCGGCGGCCGAATCCGGCGAACGCCGCCGATCCGGTCCGGGCAAACGACTCCGGCGCCCTCCGGGGGAACGCCGCCGACGAGTTGCGGCGCGTTCAATCGTGGCGTCTGAGCGACGACGCGTTCGATCGCCAGGCTTCGGTTGAGCTTCTGATCGACTCGTTGGGTCTCGACCCGCATCACCGCAACTGGCTCACCGACATCATTTTCGGAGATCGTCTGACCGGACTGAAGAACGCGCTTTACCTGCGCGAGAAGCAGGAGGAAATCGTCGTCGGCAGCAAAGCGATAATCACGATCAAGCTGGACTGGCTCAAGGAGATCAACGACGGCGTTTCCCACGCGGCCGGAGACGCGTTCCTCAAGGGATTCGGCGTCATCGGACGCAAGATCGTCGGAGCCGAAGGCGTCGTCATCCGCCGCAGCCCGACCGGCTTCGCCGTTTTCGTAAAAGGTTCGACGGAAAAGGCGAGACTCATCGCGGAGGCCGTTCGCTTGGGCGTCGAGCGGGAACTCTCCAGCGACCGAGCGCTCGCCTCCGACATCAAATCCAAGGAACCCGTCCGGACCACGATCTCCGCCGGGGTCGCGGAACTCGTCAAGGACGCGATGGAAAACGGCGCCGACAACGGCGGGATGACCTACGCGAAGGCCTACCGCCGGGCCGAGGAAGCCCGAACCAAGGCGAAAGACGAGGCGGGCGGCAACCGGGTCGCGGTTCACGACGGGGAAACGGTGAGCTTCGACGCGCAGCGCACGATCGAGGAGCTTCGCGGCTCCATGAAGGACCTTGAGATCGACGCTTGGCCGCGCGCCGAGCGCGAGATCACCTCGCTAAACCTTGAACCGGACCGCCGCGGCGACGCCATCCCGGGCCGCACGCTCCGAGACAAGGTGCTGTACATCGCCCCGAATCCGGAACTGCGGGAAACCATCAACGCGCTGATGCGCAAGATCTACAACAATCACCTGAGCGGGCTGCACAACCGACGATGGCTCGACGACAATCTTTCGGAGGTCCTGGACTTCTTCACGGAGATTCACGCGATCGACATCGACAAGTTCGGGGACGTCAACAAGCGGGTCGGGGAGGACGAAGCCGACCGGGCCCTGCGCGTGCTCGGAAAACTCTTGCATGAAGAAACCCGCGGGGAACCCGCCCTCGCGCTCCATTTGAGCGGCGAAGAATTCTTCCTGCTCACCCGCATGGGACCGGATCGCGCGCGTCGTTTCGCCCACCGCGTGCGGCGACGCGTCGAGGAAAAACTGGGCCGGGAGTCCAACCTGCGCGACAGGGAGAGCGGGGAACGCGTCGATCCGACGATCTCCGTCGGCATCGCGCCCATCGAGCGATCTGCGGACCTGGCTCCGGCAGCCCTGCGCGACAGGATTCTCGAACACAGCGAGCAGGCGCTGAAATCCTCGAAAACGCGCGGACGTAATTGGGTTTCGGTCTTCGCCGTTCCCCCGACCGCCCTCGACCGCGCGGTTGAGGCGGTTTCTTCTCTTCGCGATCGATCCTCCCGAATTCCGCTCGTCGGGCCCGGGCTTTCGTCCCTGCTGCAAAGACTCGGCGAAGCGCTCCGTTCCCTCTCCGTCCGATAGGCCGCCTGGGAATTGGTATCATCCCCGCTCCGGAGGCTGCGCATGAAGCTCGCCACGATACCCGTTGAACACCCGAAAACCGTTTCCGACCGCAGGGACGGCCGTCTTGTTATCCTCGCGCCCGACCGCCTCTCGCTGGGGCTGGTCCCCCGGGAGGACTATCCGAACCTTCTCGACGCGCTGGAGCGCTGGGAGTACGCCGAACCCCGTTTGCGTGAAATCGAAAAGGCCCTCGCCGACGGCGCCTGGCCCGCGACCGAGCCCGTCGAAGGCGCGCGCTTTCTCGCGCCGCTGCCGCGGACCTGGTCCTGGCTGGACGGCAGCGCGTTCATCCAGCACATCGTTCTCGTGCGCAAGGCGCGGGGCGCCGAGCCCCCGGAAGACCTCAAAACGGTGCCCTTGATGTATCAGGGAATCAGCGACGGATTCCTCGGGCCGACCGACGACATCCCGTTGCTCGATCCGTCCTACGGGCTCGACTTCGAGGCGGAAGTCGCCGTCGTGCTCGACGACGTCCCGCTCGGAACCACCGCGGCCGACGCCCACGCGCACATCAAATTGCTGCTGTTGATGAACGACGTCAGCCTGCGCATGCTCATCCCCCGGGAACTCAAGGCCGGCTTCGGCTTCTTCCACGGCAAGCCGGTTTCCTCCTTCGCCCCGTTCGCCGTGACGCCCGACGCCCTCGGCGCCGCGTGGAAGGACGGACGCCTGCACTTGGAAATGCGCTCGAGCTACAACGGCTCGCTCTTCGGGCATCCGAACGCCAAGGAGATGTTCTTCGGATTCCACCAACTCATCGAACACGCCGCGAAAACGCGCGCGCTGCCGGCCGGCACGATCTTGGGCAGCGGTACGGTCTCCAACGAGGACGAGAGCGTCGGCTCGAGTTGCTTGGCGGAGAAGCGGATGTTGGAGCAGATCCATAACGGAACGATCGTCACGCCTTTCATGAAGGTCGGAGACACGATCGAAATCGAGATGCTTCAAGACGGGGAAAGCGTCTTCGGCAAAATCGCGCAGACGGTGACGACGGAGTGAACGGACTCGACCGTCTCGTCGAAGGGATCTTCGACTACGCGGGGCTCTTTCCGCCCGCGGCCCTGGAATTCGACGCGGCCCTAAAGGTCTCCGCCGAAGCCCCCGGCCGCTTGGCGCGTCCGCGTCTCGTCGGCGCCGACTTCGTGCTTGACTTCCCCCGGCTTGCGTCGCTCTCTTCGGAGCGGCTCCTGGAACGCGGATTCCCGAAGGCGAAAACGGTCCGCATCGCCGTGCTGGGAACGGCGATCGACGATCCGGACCCGGTGGAAGCCGCCCGTCAAATCGAAGCGATCGCCCGTTTTAACGAGGAAGGCGCCTTTGACCCGGTACGCCGACGAGTCGTCTCCTACGAGATCAAGCTCAAGCTGGACGGCTTCGCGGTTCGCGACAACGCATGGATCGCGGTCGATCGCGCCCGGCGCGAACTGGGCGCGCTCCCGGTGCGTCTCTTTGTGGAGCCGGAATGGGACGACGCCGCGTGGAAGGACCGCCTGGATTGGTTTTGCGGCGGTCTCGATTCGCTCAACGCCGATCCGGCGCTCGGGGCGGTGTGCCTGAAGCTGCGCGGCTCCGGTCCGAC
>PFUL01000183.1 GCA_002790095.1 Elusimicrobia bacterium CG_4_9_14_3_um_filter_62_55
CAACTTCCTAGGCCTCTTGGACCCTTGACACGCCCTACAGGTCTCTATAAACTGGAAACGAAGGAAAACAGCGGTTTCAACGGTATTTTCCGCGGTTTTTAAGGTTGTTTTGTCGCTTCAGACGGGAAGTGCGTCGTAGGTGGAATTATGGGAAGCCAATTTCTCAAAAAGAACAAAAAGAAGGGTCTTTTGGCCAGCCTGCTGCTGTTCTTCCAGCGGGGACGCGGCGTCGGTCCGCTTCTGGTACTGATCGGACTGCTCAGCTTCGTGTTCATGGCCCCCGCCAGCGTTCTTTCCCGCTTTCCGTTCGCCGGTCGGGTGATGGAAAAACTCGGATTCCGCAGCGGACTCGGACACGGCGACAGTTTGTTTCTGCAGGAGCAACTCGCCAACGCGCTTCGCGCGGCGCGCGCCCGGCGCCAACTGCGGGCCGGCGGCGGCTTGTTCGGCCGTGACGGCGCCGGGGCGGCCGGTTACGGCAAGAGCTCCACCGACATGATCCGCGGCGGCAAGGACATCGCGGGCGACGGCGACGAACGGTATTATGACGGCGTCGGCAAGGGCGCCGGAGAAAGCGTGGACGGCGTTTTGCGCCCCGAGGACGCGAGCAAGATGGAGGAAGGCGTCGCGCTCGGCGACGGAGAACTTGAAGGCGGTCTTATGAAGAACGCCATGGCCGGTGAGTTCGGCGAGGGCGGCATTAAGGATATCGGCGCTTTGGGCGATCGCGGTCGTTTGAGACTGGTCGAGTCGCTCAACAACGGCAAGGGCGGCGCCGCCGCCTCCAGCGGCGCGCGGGCGGCTTCGTCGGATGAAGGCATGATGGCCAATGCGCTCGACAAAAAGAGCGTTCCCCAGACCGGCGGCCGCAGCTTGAGCGCGAAGGCAGGGGGAAAGCTGGGTTGGAAGAGCTTCCGCAAGATTTCGTCCCGCATGAACCGGGCTCTCGACCGCATCGGCAGCGGGCGCAGCACCGCGATGTATCAACTCGCCGAAGGGCGCGCCTATTCAATCGCCGCGGCGCCGCCTCCCGGGAACTGCGATCCGGGGACCTGTCCGGCGGAGTTCGCCTCGACCGCCTCCGGCGCGGTGTTCGACGGGGGACGGCTGGACGGGGAGATCATGTCCGCTCCGGAGTTCGGAGATCCCGGCGTGAACCTGCCGAGCCAAGGCGACATCGACAGCATGATCGATCAGGCCCAAAAGATGGAAGAGGACGCGAAGAAGTGTGAAGAGGCCGAGGATAAGTACGGCGGCGAGGAACGCCATCACATGGAGCGGGTTCAACAGCTTTCCGACGACATGACGCATGCAAATTGCAACTCCGGCGGCTGCAGTAAATCGAAGTACAACCGCTGCAAGGCGATCGGCGACCAGATGCGCGCGGAATGTCGGCAGTACAATACCGTCGCGCGCAAGAAAGCGGACGCGTGTCCGTTGATGAACGGGCAATTCAGCCCGATGGACTGCAACCAATAACGCCCCCGAGACGAGGCAAGATCATGGCAGACAACACCCCTGAATCCAACGAACCCCCTAAAATCCCGTCCTTCAAGCCGACGCGCAAGAAGGACGAGGAGCGCGCGGGCGCGGGCCCCCTCTCCGATCTCGGAAAGTCCGGCAAGCCCTCGACCGGCGCCGGGAATCCGCTCTCCGGATTGGGCAAGCCTTCCGCGGTTTCCACGCAGGGTTCCGATATCGGGAAGGGAACCGGCGGCGGCTTCAACTTCCCCGGCTTCGGCGGCAAGAAGGGCGTTCCCGGGATGAAGATTCGCGGGATGGGCGGGGCCGGGAGTTCGTTGCTCGATCGCCTGAAGAATCTGCGACGCAAAGATTTGATGTTCATCGCGGCCGGCTTGGGAACCTTGATGATGGCGCCTTTGGCCGAGCATTTCATGATGACTCCGGAAGAGAACGTCGGAACGCTCGAAGAGGGATTTGACTCGAAGGGGCCGCTGTTTCCGGATGGGTCGACCGTGTACGAACACGGAACCGGCGGATTCTCTCCCGGCGGTTTGGTCGGGCAGGGAACCGACGTGATTACGCCGCTCAACGTGCGCGACCCCAGCGCGCTGGTGATGGGACCGGGCGCGAAGCAGAAACAGGAGGCGGTCGTTGAGCCGCCTGCGACCACGACGCCGCGCGACGACGATTCTTCGGCCAGCAAGTGGAAGGACGCGCTCGCCGAATCGGCGAAATCGGGAGTGAAGGAGGCGGTCAAGCGCACGCCGAAGCTTCCCACGCCCAACGTGAAGATGCAGGGCGCGCTGCGCGGCTTGTCGGCGCTTTCCGGAGGAGGGGGGAAGGGCGGATCGTTCACGCTCCCCGCTCTCAGCGCCTCCAACGTCCCCAACCGCGCGGCGGGGTCCAACTCGTTGACGCGCTCGCAGGCGGTGCCGGGCTTTCAAGGCGCGACGCGGCGAAGCGGGGCGGCGGGCAGCGGTCTTGAAGCGCTCAAGGGCGCGGCGGGACGGCAGGCGGACATTTTCTCGAAGGCGGGCAGCGCCTCGGACGGGCTTCAGACCGCGGCGAACGTCGCGCTTCCTTTCCCCGGAGGCGGCGGGAGCGGCTGGGGCGGTCCCGGCGGCGATGGCGATCCGGGCAAGAATCCGGGCGGCAACCAGATCAAGGAGAACAAGCAGCTCGGCGAATCTCTGGAATTCCTGCGCCGCAAGATGGAGCAGGAAAAGATGATCGGTCTGAAGTGGAAGAAGAAGGAGTGGAACCAATTCGGGCGTCAGAAGGCGATCGAGGAAGGCGCGATCAAGTTGGCGTTCGACTCGTTCGGAAAGATCGTCGTGGATCCGATCGCGGGGGTGTTTAAGACGCTCGCTGAGCAGAGGATGGAGCCGAGCGGGGCTGCGGCGACCGGAATTCAGTGTGTCTATCCAAGCGCAGGTCCGGTTCGGTACACGAATTCGGCCGAAGCGAAGTACTTTTGCGCGAACAAGACCTCGGCGCGCTGCCAAGGGAAGGGATGTAAATTCACCACGGAGTCATGCGAAAACGGGTGTTTCTCGCTTCCCGGCAGTTCCAACGGGAACGGGAATGAGAACAACAACAACGTCGACAATGCCCCCGACCGAATCGGCAACGTCGATAAACCCGGAGACGCGTCGGGGCTTCCGCTCAGTGAGATTTGCGCGAAGCTAACGGCGGCGAAGTCGCTGACGAATCCGGATGTCAACGCGGTGGTGACCGAGATGGGTGAGGCGGCGAAAGCGGCGGCCGATGCGGACGCGTCGCTTAACGGGAAAGCCGTTCCTCTATGCGGCGCGACGAAGTCATTCGCGCCGAACACCGCGGACGAAACGCGCACGCGCTTAGACCAGGTCGTCGGGACCCACCTGAAGAACGCCAACGACAAGCTCACTTTGGCGAGCACCGGCATGCTGCCCGGCGTGAAGGTCGAAGTGGACAAGGTTCTCAAGATGGTCGACGGCGCCAATACCGACCAGGTCATCGGCGGCTTCGGGAAGTACGCGACGCTCAAGCAGGCTGAGCTTGCGACGCTGTCCCAGTGGAAGTACGCCACTCAGGACGTCGACAATGCCGTGAAGGCGATCCTGGCTCGGGAAGGCGATTTGACGGCCGCGATGAAGGCCGTCGCGACGGCCGAAGCGAACTTTCTGGAAGTCCAGAAGGCGCTCGGCAGCGTCAAGGGCAAGCTGGACGCGGGCGGCACGGAGCTCGGCAAGGCAGAGACGGCGCTTGCCGCATGGAAGAACGCGCCGCCCTCCGGGCTGCAGGCGGCGAGCGTCGCCGAACTGACCGCGATCGCAACCGACCTGCGCACGAAGCACGGGGAGTTCGTTACCGCGACCAACAAGGAGATCGGTCGGGCGGGTCTCATCGGCGGCGCGCAGACTCCCGCCGCGGGGGGGCAGCAGGCTGTGAACGCGATCGCCGCGTCGAAGCAGATGATCGTCGACACCGCGGGGGCGCTCGACGCCGCCTACGCCGCGATCGGCCCGGTGGACGGTAAGACGCAGCCGGGACCGCAGCGCCAGACCGGGACGAGCCCGGAGACCGCGAACGCGGCGACCGACTCGTCGATCACGGGCACGGTGGACGCGATCCCCGTGCCGACGACGCAGGCGACGACCTTCGCGACGGCCTACCTGTTGTCGGTCGAGGAGAAGTCCAAGACGCTGACGGGCAACTTCGTCGTGCCGGACCCGGCTGCGCCGCCGCAGAACGCGCCGCCGATTCCGGCCCCCCCTACCGAACCGGGAACGCAGCATCCTCTGCGCCAAAAGATGTACGTGCTGGCGGAGAAGGATTCGTCCGCGCAGGGTTTGAAAGACGCAAGTACGCCGCACTCAACGGCTCTAACCGCGCCGGCGAACGCCGGCTACGGAAAATCGTATCAGGCAGCGATGACCGACGCTCAGCAGTCGAAAACTCAATTGCAGGCGGCGGGGATTCAATAGGTCGCCGATGCTCGTAGTCGTCGTTAGGACATCATGACGCCGGTTTAGGAGTAGAAATGAAACGAAAACCCCTCTATCTCATCCCCCTCTTGGCGTTTGCCTTGGTAATGCCGTCGGCGCTGACCCCGCCGGCGGCGTTCGCCGATTCCCCGACCTCGACGCCGAATTATTTGGCCGATGCGGCCCCAGCCAATGGGGAGTGGACGAAGATAACCATGACGAGCAACGCTTCCTTGCATGAAGCGCCCGTGTATTTCGTTCCCGGCCCTCTCTCCGCCAAGCCCCGGGGTACTTATCGAAAACTCTATCTCGCACCGGACCTGACGAAATCGGCGTTCAGCTATTTGTGGCATGACGGAAGGGTGTGGCAGATCAACTGGTTCCGCAAAGGGGGCGCGCGCTCGGGTCACGATCACGTTTCGGTCGCCGATGCGACTGTAAAGACGGAAACCGTCGTTATTAAGCGGGACCCCTCCGCGGGCATCCCGCCGGAAATCTGGGCGGCCGTCAACGCGGCATCTCCCGGCGCTTCCATTGAGGAAAAGCAGAAAGCGGCGCGCGCTTTGTCGGGAGCCGTCGCTCGAACCGGGCCCGTTATTGGAGCGGAACTCGTCAACGAAATCAAGAAGCGGGGTCCCGCCGGCGTGTCGTGGGCGGCCGGCCTTTACGCGTCCAACGGCGGGAACGCCGAACTCGCGGGCGCTTCCTTAATTAAGAGTTTCGCAAAGGGAAACGACGATCTCGCCAAGCGCGTCGCCGAAGCGGTGAGCTCCGATCCGGGCCTTAAGGAACTGCTCTCGAAGGTGAATGCCGGAACCGTTCCGCCGGTAGTCGGCGGGGACACCGGGGTCGTCGTCAAAAACGAGTTCGGGAAGGCCATCGAAAACGCGTTCGATAAGGCGAAGGAGAGCGGGGATGTCGACGGCGGGGAAATCGCGGACGTGCTGACCGGCTTCATGTTCGAGAAGTGGGAAGGGGGAAAGCGTTCCTTCGTCCCCGAAGCGGACGCCGACAAGATCAAACCGGAGAAAGTGAAGCCCATCGTCGCGGACTTCGTCGGAGAGCTTCTCGCCGATTCCGCGAAGCGCCACAACGTCTTCGTGCTCTACACCGGGCTGCGTACCGGAGCCGAGCCGCCGGAATGGGCGAAGAAGATCGCGAAGGACGATCCGGTCGCCGCCGCGCTGCTCGACGACGATATCCGCAAGCAGTTCCCGGGCCTGCCGGAGTTCAAGGACACCTTGCGCGCATGCATGGCGCATTGGACCGGAGCCGAACTCGAGGGGAAGCCGGATCTCTCGCTTTGCTACGACCCGGGAGCGAACGTTCGAGTCGACGGCAGCGTCGAGAATACGCGGGATTTCGTTCTTGAAGCGATGACGCACGGCCGCAAGATTTTGGACGCGGTGAAGGGCGACCTGGAAAAGCTGCGCGAGGAGATCGGGCGGGCCCGGGATACGACCGGCAAACCCAACGACGAGACCGGGGACGAGGAGCGGCAGGGAGACCGTGACGGAGCGCTGAACAATCAGGCCTTCTTCGACATCGCGGATCTGTTCGGCCGCTACGGGGATCAGTTTCTGCGCGACGGAAACCCCAAGGCGCTCAACAACGTGTTCCGCATCGACGGCGTCGAGTTCGCCCTCGTCGTACGTTCGATCCCGAAAGAGATCAAGGGTCCCGACGGCAAGGTCCGTCAGGTGCTGACCAACCAGATCGGCGTCTACAACACCAGTCAGGGCTACAACATCGTCGGCAAGCGCTTCGACTTTAACGACGCGGGAGACCACACCTTTACGCTACCCGGGAGCGACGTTCCCTACACGCTGACGATCCCGGCGGACCGGAATAAGCCGTTGGGATTCAAGGCAGCAAAGCTTGGGAAGGGCGATACAGGGAAGCTGGACATTCCGGGGCCCAACGAGAAGGGCGGCTATCCCGATATTGGCAGCGGAATGAGTTGGATCGTCAAGAACGAGTTGAAGCCCGAAGAGCTTCCCTCGATGTCGGATCTTTTTATCGCGCGGTCGCAGAAGGCGGTTAGTCGGGGTCACGACGTGACGATCGACGGAAAAACCTTCAAGGTGACCGGTGAGTCCGCGAACACGGGCAACCTTTTGTACTGGGATCCGGACGATCTGGAGCGCATGTCGAAAGGCGAGGGCGAGCCGTGGCTCTATAAGCCCAAGATGGTCGCCCGAGTCAACAAGAAGGGCGCGCAGGGCGAGCTGGAGCAGGTAAGCGACCCCAACAATCCCGGGAAAACGGCGCTCGGTCAGATCGGCGATCAATGGTACGGCTTGCAGTGGGTCGCGACTTCCGACGGACAAGGGTATTACAAAACAGTCAAATTGGAAAAGGAACCGGCGCCGGAAGCGCCGCCGGCCGAGGACAAGCCCGCCGGAGACGATTCGCAGCGCGGCACCACCGGGGATCAGCAGCGCGTGGCGACCCCCGATGCGCAGGGCGGTTTCGACGTCGCGCAATTCAACGATAAAATACCCGCCGGCCATCGGATCACGTCGGGCAAGCGAGTGAAGGGGGGGCATTTCCAACTTATCAGCGAGCCGGGAGGGCGCGGGATCCTGATGGAGGTCGGGCAAGGGGACGGAAACGCCGACGAGCAGAACGCCGATCTGCGCAAGCGTTTTATCATGTTGCGCTACGTGACGGCCAACGACAACGCAAAAGTCGTCAAGGCGACAATGACGGCGTCAGGCTACTTCATGACGAAGGACGACAAGGGCGGCTACCGCTTCATGGACTTCTCGAAGCCCGCATCCCCGCAAAAGGGGGGATTCGGTGCCCCGCCGTCAACGCATTTCATCAAGAGCGCCGACGGGCGCGTCGAACTCATGTCGTCGCTTGTGGGCAAGGAACTTTTGCGCGACGTGCTGGCCGCCGGTGTGTTTCAAGACGGCCGGAAGCTCGAGGCGCTGCTTAAGCAAGCGACCGGGAACGCCTTCGAGAACTTCCTGAACATCAATCCCGAGGCGTTGCTGCGTAAGAAAGGCACGGGATCGGAGTCCTGTCCGATTAAGCATGAGGGGTCCGAGTGGAAAATCGGAGATTGTACCCCCGCCGGCTCCACCGTCCCCGACGATAGGGAGGGAGTGGCGGGTAGCATCGCCATGGGCGACGTGCTCCCCGGGGCGGTCGCCGACGATCCGGTGTTCCAGAAGGCTCCGGCTTTCGACGGGTATGTTCGTTTCGAGCATTCGGACACGAAGGCGGGCGGCATCTACTACAAGGCCAAGGATAAGGACAATCCCAATCCGGACCTGAAAATCCTCGTCGTCTACGCGGAGGATCCGAAACAGCCCGACATTGAAAAGCGTTCGAGCAAGAAGGCGTGGGCAGAGCAGCGGACGCACGACTTGCGGACGATACTCGTCGCGCATCCGGTGTCGAAGAAGACCGCGTGGACCGCCGGCGACTTCTCGGCGTTTCACTTCAACGACCGCCTGGTATACCCGGTCGCGATCAATCTCAAGAGCGGGGCCGCGCCGGGGTCGTTTGACTTCGCGCCCTCTTCGGTGAACTCCGCCGATAAGGGAGCGGTGTTCGTCTCGATCACGCCTCCGGGCGAGACCAAGGCGCAGTTGATCGGGTGGTTGGCCACCTGGGGCGGACCGAATCCTAAGACGGACCTGAAGGGATTCCAGTCGGCGTTCCCGCTTCCCGGCGGGCTCGAATGGCCCAAATCGTAGGCGTCGTGTCAGGCATGTAGAACGGGCGCGTTTCTGTGCTATAATTAAATCCTTAACGGCTAAAGTCCGGTTTCCCGAGGGGAGCCGGTATCGGCCATTTTAAGGAGAACCCTTATGGGACGCCCGAACCGCATTCAATTCCCCGGAGCCTGCTACCACGTGATGCTGCAGGGGAATAATCATCGCGACATTTTTATGACCAACCAGGACCGGCGCTATTTCCTGTCCTTGATGCGGTCCTACAAAGAGCGCTACGAACTGAACGTCTACGCCTACTGCTTGATGGACGACTATGTCCACCTGCTGATGGAGACGGCCCAGCCGAATCTCTCGAAGGTGATGCAGGGATTCAACACCGCGTACACGAAGTACTTCAACCAGCAGCACTCGACCGCGGGCCATGTGTTCCAGGGCCGCTACAAGAGCCTGCTCGTCGACAAAGAGCACTTTCTCTTGGAACTCACCCGCTACATCCATCTCGCGCCGGTTCGCGCGGGGCTAAAGGAGAAGCCGTGGCGCTACCAGTGGTCGTCGTGCCCCGCGTACGTCGAAGCGGAGACCCGGGAGCCCTTGGTGGACTCCGCGCCGGTGCTGCGAACCTTCGCACGCAGCCGCTTGAAGCAATCGGTGCTTTATCTCGGCTATATTAAGGAAGCCTCCAAAAAGACCGAGCCGGAACTTCCCCGGGTTCGGGGACTTTTCATCGGCGGTCCCGAGTTCGTCGCATCGGTCGAGAAGACCGTCGGGGCCAAGCTCGGCGTGGATGAGGAAGGCAACCGGATTTCCGCCGATAAGATCATCGCGGAGATTATGGAGAAGCACGCCATTGACCAGGAGAAGCTGTTCGGCCGTAGCCAGTGGCGCGAGATCTCCGCGGTGCGCAAAGAGGCGATCTACCGAATCTGGAAAGAGGCCCGTCTCGGGGTGACCGAGATCAGCCGAATGTTCAACCGAACCCCCTCGGCGGTCAGTCAGTTGATCCGATCGATGGAGACCGCGGGGATGAGCTCAAAGCAGCTCTAAAAGCCGACTGAAATTCTAAAGCCCGGCACCGGGCCCAAGGACCTAGAATCTCTTGGGCCCATTTTTTTGTCCCTTGCGCCCCATCGGCTCATTCGGTACATAAGAGGTTGGAGTATCCTAAGACCGTGGGCAGGCCGAACAGCGAGACGCCGAGGAGGAACCGGACTTTAGACCTTAAGAAGGTGGTCGCCGGCTCCGTTTCCATCTCCCTTTTCCTCTCGACCCCCGGAATTCCGTTCTACCAGGCCTTCGCCGGTCAGTTCAAAACCGCACCTGCGGCTAAATCGGGAGCGCCGACCGCCGGGCCTTCCGTTCTGGGGACGCCGGGGGTTCAGGCCGTCGGCAGCCTGAGCGCCCCGGTCGGAGAGTTCGCCCCCGGCTTGAACGCGGGGAGTTTGCCCGTTTTAGACGCGATGGTCGCCCAGGCCCCCTCGGCCGCGTTGGCCGCCCCGGTCGCTCCGGTGGAAAACGCCGCGGCGTTCAACCGATTCAAGCCGATTTCCCAATACGGCGCCCCGACCCCGGAATTCACGGGCCGCGCCAGCCGCGCGATCGTAGAACGGGCTCAAAAGCAAGACGCGCCTCAACAGGGCCTTTGGGGGACGATCGTTCATCGCGTCCAGGGAGAAGACGCGTCTAAAGCTCCCGCCGCTTCCCGCTTCATCGCGCCCCAGGCGGAGACGCTTTCCACCGCCGGCGACTCGAAAGATTGGGGCGCCCGCAGTTTCGACGCCTTACGGGGATTGACCCCCGGCGACCGTACGGGCGCCGCCGCGGTCGAAGCCCCGGTCGGCGCCGCGCGCCGGAACCTGCTCGCTCCCGCCCGGACGGCGGCGGTCAACCCAGCCGATGAGGCTCCTCCGGCGCCGAAGTCTCCGTTGGAAGCGATGAAGAAGCAGATGATGACGCCGTGGAAGATCGCTTCGATGGTCGCCTCGGGCGCGACCTCGATCGTCGGCATGTACGTTTTGGGGTTGTCGTTTTGGTATGCGGGCGGCGCGGCGCTGGCGGTTTCCCTGAGTTTCACTCTCGCCGAGAAGATTTACAACTCCCGCAAACAGAAGAAAGAACGGCGGATCCAGGCCGAGGAGCGCAACCGCCCGGTGAAGACCCCCGCCCTGCTGCCCGCGGCCGAGGCTGCCGGTCCTGAGGAAGCTGCGGCTCAGTTAAAGGGGTTAATGGAATCCGGCGACAACCTGACGATTTCCTTAAGGGAAGCGTCGGAACCGGGTTCGGTTCGGGTTTTGCTCGACGCCGAATTGATCGAACGCGTGCGCAGCGGCGACCTGCTTTTGATTCGAGACGAAGTGGGCGTGCCCTCCTTGGCCGCGCCGGAAGCGTTGGCGCGCGCGGGGCGTGACTTGGAAGCCGAAGAGGCCTCTGCGCCCGCCGAGGCGCCGGGGGCGCCCGCTGCGGGAGAGTATCAGTACGATCCGAAGGCGGAAGCGGCTCAACTCGCCTCGATGCGCGATGCGGCTCAAGTTTCCTCCGTGAAGCTTTATGACGCGGTCAACGACCGCGTCTACGACGCCTCGCTCGAAAACGATTTAATCGCGAAGGTGGCGCGCGGCGACTTGCGGGTCGCGACGGACGCCGACGGCGTCGTCTACCTGGTGACGCCGGAAGTCCTGGAAGCGTCGCAGCAGCGTGCCGCGCAGGCCGCGGCGGATGCCGAGGCGGAGTCCGCCGCGCAGGCGGCGCCTGATGCGCAGGACGAGACGCCGGCGGTTGAAGAGAAGTCTCCCGCGATCGAGACGCAGTCTTCCACGGACGAAACGGCCGCGCCCGCCGCGAAGAAAGGGAACAACCCCTCAGGCAAGGCCGGCGCCAACCCCGCGAGTTTTAAGAAGCTCCCCGCCGACGCCCGCGCGATGGACGCCTCCTGGATCCTCGAGGCGAAGAAGGACGCTCAGGCGCGGGCGCGCGCTCAAGCGCCCGACGCGCGCCTGGTCCGCGCCGCAGTGAATCTCGGCGACTCGAACGCGCACTGGTCCTTCATTTTCCATTCCCGGCAGCGCAACAAGATCATCGTCGTGTGGCCGAAACGGATCGCGGTGCGCAAGGATAAGGCGGCGCTGCGCTGGCCGGTCGGCTACGGCAGCAAGACCGAATTGCGCACAGCCGACGCCCTTTGGAACACCCGTCTGCGCCGCGTTCGCAGTTTCGAATCGGCCTACACCGCGCTGAAGAAGCAGGCGCATTGGTTCAAGCCGGTGCGCGTCGAAATCGTCTCAAAGTGGAAGAAGGACCCCATCTTCGCGTTCATCAATGCCAAGGGACGCGTGCTCGAAATCGCGGGTGTCGAAAAGCGCGTCGAAGCGCCGGCGCAGAAGAAGGAAACGGCTCCTAAGAAGGAAGAGGCGCCCAAGGCGCCGCCCTCCGATACCATCGAGACGCCGCCGGTCGAACCCGACCAGCCGCCCGCGCAGCCTCCGAAAAGCGGTGACGAGGCCCGCGCCCCGCCCTCGGAGGGCGATCAGGCCAAGGCGCCGCCCGCGGAGTCTCCACCGCCCGGTGCCGAAGCCTCCTTGGGCTCGCGCTCACGCAATGACGGTCCTCATCTCCATGAGGACTTGTTCGGTTTTAGGAGCGTCCGCGGCCGCAGGCACGGTGAAAAAATCGGGCGCCTCCCCTCCGATGCCGATGCCGGCAGAATTATCGAGCAAATAGCCGCACAATTCAACATGACATCGGCTCAGGTGCTCGCGATGGCTTCGCGGCATCAAATCACCGAGCGTTCGGGACGCGCGGCGTGGTTGGCGGTTTACGATCGCCTGCAAAAGGCGAACCGACAGGAGTTCGTCCAGCTCGACCAGCAAAAATACCACGGCGGCCTCCTCTCGGAGGCCTTCGGCCATTTTCTGCACCGCGTTGGCCTGAAGAAAAAGGCGCCGAAGGCGCCGGGGTATCGCGAACTCGCCAATAAGACCTACGCGCCGGGATGGAAGGGCTGGCTGCATCGCGGCGCCGAGATGCACAAGCACGCGGTCGGGTTCCTGATCCGTTTTCCGTATCACCTCTTCGACATGTTCTTCTTCGGCTACTTCCGAAGGAACATTTCCTACGAGTTCTTCCATTCCACCGAGGATTTCATCACGCTTCGCGACGAGATCGAGTTGAAGAAAGCCCGCGAGGACGGCAAGCTGACTCCCGAGATGGAGCGGCAGCGCCCCCGCGCGGAGCGCATGCTCGACGGGGCGCTCAAGACGGTGTCGCTCGGCGGCGTAACGAAGCTCGAACGCCTGCGCGCCAACGCGGCGTACCGCGTTTTCGACCGCTACCTCTGGTCGCCCCTGCTCTCGCCGCTCGGACAGTTCCTCTACCGCCGGGCGACGCTCGCGATTTTCAGCGCGGCGGCGATGGGACTCGTCGGCGGCTTGCTGCCGCTGCCGGTGATGGCCTTCCACCTTTCCGGAATCCCGATCCTGGGAGAGGGCTTGATGATGGTCGGACACGGCATTCCGACCGCGGCGGCGAACGTGCCGTTCGTCGGCGATTCTCTCGCGTCGATCACCTCGCACGCGATGAACGCCCTGCTCGGCGATTTGACCGTCGGCGCGCTGATCAACACGCTGACGCTTTCCTCGCTGTTGACCTTCCCGCAAGCCGTCCGTCAGCGTCTGATGGAACTGCGCGGCGACCATCTGTACGTCCCGCCGGTGATGAGCTTCGATTTCATGAAGGGCATGCTCAAGACCCTCTTCACCTGGACTTTCTGGTCACAGAACCTGAAGAGTTTCGGCGGGCTGCTGCTGGTCGGGGCGGAGATCGAAGGGATCATGACCTATATGGGCGAGGCCGATGCGGCGATCAGCCCCGCGTTTAAGGCCGCGACCGGACAGGAGTTCCATCTCTTCCACACGATCGGAGCCGCGATCGAACGGCCCGAGGGAGACAGCCCGATTCCCTTCGGCGGGGCGATCACTTGGGGCAATATTCTGATCTACAAGCTGCAGGACGCGATCGGCTTCAACCTGTCCGACGCGATCGCCAAGCCGCTGCGCGAGATCTTCTACCAGAACGAGGGACCGGACGCGGTTCGGGATGCGCTGCGCTCTTCCAGCCAAAACGCGATGAAGGACAACGGGGTTTCGGTGACCGCCTCGGTCGTCGGTCTCGTGAGCCGGGGCGCGATGTCCGAGGCGATGACGGTCGAGCCGGGAACGCCCGAGCAGATGGCGGCCCGGGCCGCAGCCGCGAAGCGCTCGGTCGGCGACATCGAGCGGGAGATCGCCCAGGTCAAAGAGCGCATCCGTCAGTTGGAGGGGAAGATCGGCGGGGGCGAACGGCGGCTGAAGGAACTCGAGAAGGAGAGTCGCCCGATTTCCGAGGAAGAGCGCGCCCGCTACGAGGAGACCCTGCGGAGTCTCTCGGCGAAACGCGACGAGGGATACGTCCGTTCCAAGCTCGCCGAAATCAGCGACATCGAGAACGCCGATGAGGGAACCGCGCGCGTGAAGGCGCTGGCCGATCTTCAGGCCTACTACGCGTCGCTGCTGCCCCAGGACGGCGGCAACGCGGGGTATCAGGATTCCATCGGCGTGAAGCTCGCCGTGTTTAAAATGGTTCAAGACGCGCTGGCCGACTTCCAAACCGGCCCGAAAGCGAAGCCCGCGCCGCGCCGAGTCGGAGTGATGGACCAGGAGCGCGCGAAAAAGATCGGACCGCTGGTCGACGAGCTTGAAAAGCTCCGGGCTCAAGCGAAATCGGAGTTGGCGAACCGCGACGCGATCGAACGGCTGCTGCGCGCGGTCGAGCAAACGCGCAAGCTCGCGCTTCAGGAGCGGCGCGGCGGCAAGGAGATGCTGGAGTTCCACAAGAACCTCGCCCGTCTGGCGACGGTGATGGACCTGGCCTTCTCTCTGAATACGATCGAAGCGGCGCAGAAAGCGATCAAGGACATGGAGCACATGCTCGACGCGAAGCTCGACAAAATCGAGACCCAGCGCCGACAGAGCGAGGCGGATCTTGCCCGCGCCCGCGAGCAGCAAGCGCGCCGCGCGCAGTGGGAGCGCGAGAACGCCGACAAGATCAAAGATCACGAAACCTCCAAGGGCGACATGCTCAAGCTTGAGGACCAGACGCGCAAGGCCGTCGAGAACATTCGGGCGTTCCGCACCGACGTGAGGGCGCTGCTCTCCCGCATCGACGCGGAGGATTCGGGTTCGAGCGGGAGCGCTCTCGCCGAGTACGAACGCCGTTTGGCCCTTCTGCCCGATCTCCAGCGCTGGGCGCGCGACGGAAACCCCGGCGATCCCGACGCGAACTCGATCAAGAGCCTCAACGAGAAGCTCGTGGACGTCCAGAAATTCCTGGACTCGGTCGCCGACGGCCTGACGAAGATTCAGCAGGCGCCGGTGGAATTCGCGGGAGTACTCGTCCTTGCGGTCCCGGGTGAGCCGGCATTCAGCGTTTCAAATCCCGACACCGCGACCACGCTTCGCCTGCTGGCCGAGCGCAAGGCGCACTGGCAGACCGAACTGGCCGACTATCAGGCCAAGCTGACCGAATTCTCGAATAGGCTGGACCCATCCTTCAGCGGGACCGAGGCCGACGACTTCGGGGACGTTCATCCGATCTCCTTGCCGAAGCGGCTCGCTGAGGCGCGCGAGGTCGTCTCCGTCAATCAGGCGGCGGCCGCGGACCTGACCGGACGCATCGACGCCGCGGCGGCGAAGATCCGCGCGGTCGTTCCGGGCGCCGATCTTCCGAACCTTTCGGGGATGACCCTGGATTCACTGCAGGACGCGGTGGGTGACTACGCCGACAAGCTGAAGGCGGTGACGCTCCCGACCGACGATTCGACCGCCTCGTTCGACGCGAAGATGGCATTGTTTCAAATCGCCTCGCTTTTGCCGCAGGCCGGGCATGCGGTGATCAAGTGGTCCAAGGGCGACGCCGAAGTCACCGCGATTACCGATGCCATGCAGTCCCCGGTACCGCAGGTCAAGGCGCTTTATACGCAGGCGGTCGCCGCGGTGCAGGCGATTATCGACGACGTCGACGCGGACGTCGTTTACATCAATGCCGGCGTGCCGACGCCCGCGGCCAACCAGCAGTTGATCGACCGCAAGACGGCGCTGCTCAACGGCATCCAGCCGACGCTCGCGCAAGCGAAACAGGTGATCCAAAGCGACGTCCTTCCCTTCCAACAGGAAAGCGTCGACTCTTATGATCCCAACGGCGATAAGTGGGCGAAGCTGTTCAAGAACCAGAAGAAGCTCTACGAAGCGACCCGCGACGCGCTGCAAATCACCGTCCCGTGGGCCCTGGCCTCCAACGGCGCGTCGGAAGGCAATACGAGCGGCGCCTTGGCCAATATCGCCGATCAGAACCAGCGCTTCCGAGATCTGCTCGACGGCTACACCGATGAGGACGGGGTTCATACCGGAGTGCTCGAAAATCTCGCGGACATCGCGAAGCTCAAGGACCCGAACAACACCGAGATGGAGGATGTCTACGGGCAGATGATCCCGGTGTCGCTTCCGCGCCTGATTCAGGTCTTCACCGCAGAGCGCGCCCAGCGCGCCGGAGAGGTCAACGGGCAGCACGCGGACATCAACAGGATTTTCGCCGACATCGACCGCTTGACGAACAACCGTTTCAACCTCGCAGGCCGGGCCCTCCCGACCGGGATCACGGCGGGCAGCGACGCGAGCGAGGCGATCGTTCGCCAACTCGTGGACGACAAGGTGTATCAGGATCTGGGAACATTGCTGACCGACATCGGCACCGAATACCAGGAACGGGGAGAGGGGTTGACGGATTCCTCGACCAGCGAGGGCGTTCCCTCCGGCGTCCAGCCGACGCCGGACGTCGACAACGACACCCGCGTCGCTTTGCTTGCGCTCGAGGCGGCCAAGCGCCTGGTTCCCTCCACCAATCAGAAACCGGAAGACGCCGCGGCGGCCTGGGCCGTCGCCCGCTACCTCTACAGCGACGCGGTGATCGCGGCCGCGGAGACGAACCTGTACGAGCGCATTCCTTACGCCGAGTCCTTCTTGAACCAGGCCAAAGGCGCGCTCGAGATTGCGATTTCCGATCTCGACAAGGACAAGACCTATGTGAACTCCACCCAGACCTCCGAGACCCCCGACCAGGTGATGGACCGCAAGATCGCGATCTTCTCGGAGCTCAATCAGGTGACCCGCGCGGGGGCCGAGTTCTACGGGGCTCGCATCGATTGGGCCAACGAATCCTTCGAGACGATTGAGGACATGGAAACCTACTATTCGGCGAGCGGGGACATCCACGACAAGTCTCTCACCGTCGTCGAGAAGGAAATCACCGCGATCAACACGATGAAGGAGTCTCTGAAGAAGACCTTCGATGAGCTCGAGGACCAGAAAAAGGAACTGGTGCGCTGGATGAACCAGCTCAACCGTCCTGAGGAAAGCGCGCTCAAACGCGTGGGGGAGGACCTTCGCAAGATTCAGTTGAAGACCAAGCGCGTGCTCGAAGAAAACATGAAGTTCCGCGATCTGGAGGAACGCTTCGAGCGCTCGGAAGGGGCCCTCGAGCATACGCTCAAGAGGATCGACGACGTTCAGGGCAAGCTTTCCCGGCAACTGCGCGACCTGCAGGATACGGGCGCGTTGAGCCCCGAGACCCGGCGGCGCATCGACGCCTTTAAGATGTCGGGCTCTTCCTGGTTCATGCCGGGCGACACGAAGGACGCGACCTCGGCGCTCGTCATTCCGAAGAAGGACTTCGCGCAGTTCGTCGAAACGCTGTTCGGCAGTCTGCTCAACCGCACCTCCTCGTCCCGAGACCTCGCCGGTCTGCGGGAGTCTTTGCTCAGCAACCCCGCGGGTCTCGCCAACGTGATCCCCGGCTCGCAGGTGGTGGACTTCGGCGACGCCGACGGGTTTTATCTGGTGTACCAGAGCCAGTTCTCGGTGCCGCACGGCCTGGAGACCTCGAGCCTGGTGACGTTGGGCAATGTGGCGAAGATCTGGGGCAACAATGTCAGCGTCTCCGGCTACGTGTTCGCGAGCCCGCCCAACGAGGAGAACGCGCCTTGGGGCGATAAGGGCGTGAAGGTGCAGATCGAATCCCTGCAGGGCAAGAACTGGGTCAATTATCTGGATGTGGACTTCCATCGCTTCATCCAGAACATTCCGCCCGACACGCGCATGGCATCGACGGCGCAACAGAGCCGCCTGCTCGTTTTCGAGGACTTCGCGATCATGCTCTTCGGAGACCGGGTCTATATCGCGGCGACCGGCTTCGGCGACATCGCCACGCATGATGCGGCCAACCAGCCGAAATTCTACGGTGGAAGCCTGAAGACCTCACTGAAATTCACCGAGGTTGTGTTCCTCGACGCGGAACACCAGGTGATTAAGGCCGATGATCCGCGCTTTTTCGAACAAATTTTCAATCTCGATTTCACCGGGTTGGATTCCGATCTGAACCAGGACTTCAGGATCCGCTCCGACGCGCAGAATAAGGATTACTCCCGAACTCAGGTCGGACCCCGCATCGACGTCGCGAAACTGATCAACTCGCAGGACGCATTTGAAGTGGAGATGTTCTGGGCGCGGCAGCGGGGGACCGACGACTTCAATCAGGACTCCTACGGCGTCAACGTGCTCAAGGGATTTACCCTGCGCGACAAGGAAGGCAAGCCGTGGGCGGTGATTTCGAATAAGGCCGGCTACGAAAAGGGGGAGAAGTTCAACACCCTCTCCGATCGCGTCAGCGTGCAGTTGCCCGATTGGGGCGTCGTCGTGAGCGCCGAAGGCCGTCTGATCGGCGACGCGAAGACCTACTACCTCGAAGCGGCGAAGAAGACCGGCGCGAACACCAGCGCGGCGATCGGCTACGGATCGCGCTACGTGGGACAGGAGCCGCGTCTGACGATCTCGATGAATACGTCGTTCACGCTCGGCGAGCTGTGGTCCGCGGTGGCCGACGATACGGCCAAGGAATTGACCGGGTCCAAGGCGCTCGAGCCCTACAACAAGGCGATGGACGAGTTTTATAAGGAAGCCGAAAACGACAAACGGGTCGCCGAAATGAAGTCCGTCTTCATGCGCGACGTGGGCTCGAAGCTCGTCACGCAGGACATCGGCAAGCTGGTCAAGGACATTCAAGACCTTCGCAAGGCCGGCGCCTTCCTCGACAACACGCGGGTGCGCGCGACGGTCGGCTTCGTCACCCGCCCGATCGGAGAGTCTCTGGCCGATCGGGCCGTCGGCGGGGGATTCACCGCGGGTACCTACACGTCCATGGAGCTGTCGAAGACCCAGAAGGCGCTGATCGATTCGAAGATGTCGAGCCTCTACCGCGAGTCGCTTCGCCTGCAGTTCAGGATGCTGGAACTGACGAAGGATTGGCAGGAAACCGTCACCGAGATCGCCCAATCGCAATGGGACGTGAAAATGGGCGCCACCATGAAGGAGCACGCGCCCACGGAGACTTTGCGCGCCGAAGGCGCGGCGAAGCTGCGCGAGGCCGAACTGCGGTTGAACCAGGCGACGATTCGCTACAACATGCTCTCCGGGCGCGATCCGGCGGACGCGCTTCCGTTCGGCGATTTGAAGGCCTCCGACCTCGAGGCTTTGCTCAAGGAGATCCGCTCGCTGATCCAGACCCCGGATTCGCTGCAAAAGGTCCTTCACGAGTTGGATCCGGAAGTCGTTCGCTCCGTGATGGGGGACAACCCGTTCAATTTGATGGACTGGGTGCCGTGGGTTGAGAAGTTCACCGTCTCCTTCGGCGCGCAGCTCCAGGACTACATGGCTAATCAGGTGTTGGGCATCGGAACGAATTTCCGCCTGCCCTTCTACGATCCGGCGTCGAAGGAGCGCGACAAGGCGTACGCGTTGGAATCCCAAGCGACGCTTTCGGAAATCCTTTCGGTATACGACGAGTACGCGCTCGCCTCGCAGAAGAGGCTTCTGGAAGCCCGCTCGTGGGACGACGGTGCCCGGACGCTGCGGGGCGAAGCCGTCGCCTCCGCGAATCGGCTCTCAGACGCGATCCGGGGCTATCGCAACGGGCTGATCTCCGAAAGCCGCTTGCGCGAGGCGTTCGGCCAGTGGCATTGGTACATGCAGGGCTTGCTCGAAGCCGAGGCGAAAGCGTCGCTGAGCGCCGGCTGGGCGAATCTCGACGCGTCGTTCGGCCGGACCACGCGCGAAACCGGTCCCGCGCCGCGTTTGGGTTCGTTCCAGGAGGCGTTCGACGCGGTCGCCCGTTCCGCCCGGGGGCTTGAGGAGATCGCCGCGCGCCGCCAGGCCGCCGCGCATATGACCGAGGCGAACAACCACCGGATCCAGAAATTTTACGTCGACCTTTTCATCGGCTACAACCTGACCGCCGACGGGGTGGGCTGGCTCCCGTCGATGGGCATCACGGGAATTCCCGTGACCCCCGTGCTGACCTTCGAACTCAAGCCCGCGGAGCTCAGGGAGCTTCAGGTGAAGCAGGGAGAAGGGAAAACGAAGTACTACGAACAGTTTAAGATGAAGCTGGAATCGGATCTCGCCGTCGATTTCTTCAAAGGATTGGTTTCCTACACGCAGGCGCGCGACGCCGCGGCGCTGCTGGAGCGCGAGATTCTTCCGGAACTTCGCGCCGCGGAGGCCGCCGCGCGCTCTCGGGCGCGTCCGGGCGATCCGGAAGGGTTGGTCGCGAAGGCGCGCCGCGAACTCGACACGGCCCAACGCAAGCTTCATCTCTCCATCCAAGTCCGCGAGCAGGCCCGCGCTGCGCTCAACCATCTGTTGGGACGCGATCCGAAGTCTCCGCTCGACCCGGCGATGGACACCGGCCGGGCGCTGGCCGACCTGAAGCAGATTCTGGAGGACAAGCATCCCTCGTCGGTGGACCGCAAGGTTCTCGCTTCGCGCGTGGAGATCGCGCGATCCGTTGAGACGATGGTCGACAAGAATTTGAAAATGGAAAATCTCCGCTTTGAGCCCGTGTCGTTGGCGGTTCGTTCGCTCTCCCGGCTGATTTCCGCGCTGGGCGACGAAACGATCGGAAATCCGGACCTCGTCGCAGCAGCCCGGATTCAGACGCTCGAGGCCGAGCGGGCGCTGGAATCCTACGACCGGGAATTGCCTGTACGCCGCGCCCAGATCGACGCCCAGTTGTCGACGGTGGAATCCGCTTTGGCGGAGCTCTCCGGAAAACCCGACGCGCAAAGCCGCTTGAAGGTTCTCGAACTGCGCGGGCAAAAGATGATGTTCGAGGCGGCGTTGGCGCGCTTGGACGCGCGGCCCGACCGTTCCCGGGGTTCTTCCGCGCTGCCGAGCAGCTACAACGAATTGTTCCAGCGTCTCGCGGGGGCGGAGCAGCGCCTCGCCTCCTCGGGAAAAAATCCCGAAGTCCGCGTGTTCGAACCGGAGACGCACGAGCCCCTCTCGGAAATGAACCTCCGATTCTACAAATCCCGCCTCGATCTCGGGGGAGATCCGCTTCCGGGCAACTACATCGAGAGCTGGATCACGTTCCGTTTGAAGAGCATGTCCACTCCCTCTGAAGTTCTTTTGGCTCTTTCGCAGCTGCGAACGGCGAAGGCGGAACGGATTCACATCAACGAGCAGGCCGCGGCGCGTTCGCGGGCGCAGATTCTGCTCTCCGAGTTTGAAATGAACGTCCGCCTGCTGCGCTGGAGCGACGCGATCGACGGCTCGGGCTCTTCGAACGCCGACCAGGACCGTTTCGAGCGGGAGATCCGCGCGCGTCTGGAGTCGCAGGCCGGACGGATCAAGGCGCTGTTGAACCTGCCGGCCTCCTCGACCCTCGCGGATCTCATGCGCCTGATTCCCGCCGACGAGGCGGGCCGGTCGGGTGATTTGCGCGCCATCGCGGAGCGCTTCGTCGACGACGCGAACCGGCTGCAGCTCGAGCAGCTGCGAAAGACTTTGTTCGAAGGCGGCATCCCGTCCTCCTTCGGCAACGAAGACGGATTGATGGAGCAGATCCGCGCGGACGTCATCGCGGAACGCATGAGCTACAAGGGCTTCACGCCGACGATCGCTTTCGGTCTGTTCCGCAATTCGCGCGTGGACGGCGTATTCATGGAAGCGCCGGACCCCCGCTCCATTGAACGCTCCCTGCAGAGCGTGCTCTCGGATTCCGTCCGCAAGGAGCTGCAGTCCCAGGGGCGCATGCAGGAACTCGCGCTGCGGCTTCACCTCCTGATGAGTTCGGTCGCGGGGAACGCGAAGCTCGTCGAGGCGCAAAGCGCCCGCGTCGTCTCCGCCCAACGAGACTTTCGCGCGACGCTCGCCCGCTTCCCGGCCGGGCATCCTGAGACGGCCTCGGCCCAGGACGCGATGGTCCGCGCGCGGCTCGAATTGACCGACAGCGCGGCGAAACTTAAGAACGATTTCATCGAACTGGTCTCGGAACTGCAGGCGGTGGGCTATGATACGGAAAAGCTGTTGAGCGTTCCGGCCCGCGACTTCGAACTGCGCGGCGAGGATCTCGCGACGAATCCGGTGGACGCCCTGGTGGACTACGCGTCGAGGCGCTCGCTTCAGCCCGAATTCGTCGACAGGTTCCTCGGCCTGGGCTTCGGTACCGCCGAGCAGCGGGCGGCGCTAAAATCCTACGCGGACGAATACCGGACGATGGAATACGACGCGATGCTCGTACGGCATCATCCCGGGATCGGCGCGAAGGAACGCCTTGAGCTGCTGACGAAGGCCGACGTCGAGGGCCGCCGCCAGAGCGTCGAACGGGCGTTCCGGACGATTTTGGCGGATTCCTACGGAAACGCCGCCGCGCGAGAGAAGGTTTTCGGCTACCTGCTTGCCGACGTCGCAACCCGCGCGGAGGAAACCGGCGGCGTGCAGGAGAAGGAGTGGGCGGCCATCCGCCGCATCGGACGGGAAATCGTTCGAGATCTTCCGCACGCGGCCAAGGGCGCCTATCAGCGCCTCGAGACGCTGCGCGGCGAAATGCTGCAAACCCGCCAATCGCTGATGGAAGACTACCTGCGCCATAAGCGAGGCCCCACCGAATTTGTGATGCGCGACATCGCACTCGACGCCTACCTGAAGGCCGTGTCGAATTACGACGCGGAAGTCATCAAGGTCTTCGGCCAAGCGGAGATCAAGGCGGACGCCCACGCGGCTCGGGTGCTGAACTCCCTGTTCCGTCTGGGCGCGTCGCTCGAGCGTCAAAAGGCGCTGGCGAGCCACGGCCGCGGGATGCTGGCTCTCGACGCGCTCATCAAGATGCAGAACGCGCGGTTGGCCGCCGCGGCGTGGGAACGCGCGGCTCCCGAGCAGACCCGGGCGATCACGCTGGCGTTGACGCAATTGACCGATCTGCGGGCGAAGTGGATGGCGAAGAACCCCGAAGGGTTGATTCCGCTCTACGCGGTGACGACCGTGGACGCCGAGGGACGGCGGTTGTGGAGCGTGGACGATTGGCTGACCGGCGGGGAACTCCAGTCTTTGCTTGATTCCAAGCGGGTCGAGACCGACGCCGAGGGCCGGATGTGGCTGAAACCGGGCCCCGGTGAAACGGGCAAGCGCGAAATCGTGGGCGGCGTCGACGCGGCGCTGATGGAACGTAACATCCTCAAGGAAGCGCGGGACTACAACGCCGAGCGGGCGAACCTGCACCGCGTGTTCTCGGAATCGGAGTTCGCCGTGGTGTCGCTCGACGGCCGGCGTGCGGAAGGAATCTCCTACCGGGACGCGATGGCCGTCGCGGCGCGGGGCAACGCCTTCAACTTCGCTCGAATCAAGGACGGCTACGGGTTGCATTCCGCCGAGCATCCCTTGAAGGCGCTCTGGGACGACCCGAACGGAACGGTGATGATCCTTTACCGCGGCGAGGAAAATTACTCGCGCGACCGTTTCCCCACGCTCGAGAGTCTCCAGGATCATATCCGCCGGTTGAACGCGGACGGGAACGCGGAGGAAGCCGCGAAGTTCGTTCGCCTCGAAGCGGGTCCGAAGGGCGTCGCGAAGATGATCGAATTCGCGACCGAGTTCCAGGCCCGGTCCCGCACGATGGGTTGGACGGCGATGAAGCTGCAGACCTACGGTTTCGCCGCGGACCCGACCGGACGACCGGCGGAATCCTTCCTGACTCTGCAGGAGTTCGAGGCGTTTAAGACCGCGTTGGAAGGCTCGCAGGAAGCGTTCGCCCGCACCCGCGCCGACGCGATTCGCGCGAAGGCGATGGAGCGCGCCGGGGCCGAGCGACGCTTCGCCGAGAAGACGAAGCTCGACGACGAATTGGCCCGCTTTAACGCCCTCGAGCGCGAGGTGCGTGAGCGGGTTTCCGACGCTGTTCGGTCCTCGACCCCGCGCCGCGAGGGAGAAGGGGAAAAGGCGTACGCGCACCGCTTGAAGGCCGCGATGGACGACGCGCTGATCCGCGAGTCCGACTATAAGGCGGCCCAAAAGCGGCATGGGACGGCGCTGGAGGCCTTCAATAAGATCGACGAGGACTACAAGGAACGCGACCGCGGCGCCGACAACGCCATCCGGGAATTCAAAAACGCCGCCGTCATCGCCGCGAAAGCGGGTCACCGGGAGCGCTACGCCGCCGACTACGCGAAGACGCTGGAGCATTTGGGAATCGCGGGCGACGACCTGGAAATCGCGCTCGAGGCCTATGCGAAAACACAAGCCCGCCGTCTCTTCGTGACGCGCGACGCGGCGCTTTACATCGACGCATCGAACCGATTGACCCGCGTGACGGCCGACCCCGTTTACGGATCGGGCGTGCTGGATCAGAGCGTGCGCGCGGCCGAGGGTCCGGTGCGGGTCGCGAAGGGCGAGTTGTTCGGCGCGGTTTTGGACCGCGACGGGACCTTCGTCACCCTCTACTACGATCCGAAGGCGATGGACACCGCGGCGAAAGGCTGGTCTTTGCGCGACGTGCACGAGACCGGCGCCGAGAAGGTCGTCTACACCAACGGGGCGAGCACCGTCGATCCGAATTTCCGCCTGAAGCACTACTCCGCGACTTTCGAAGGGGAGCAGGGTCCCGTCGACCTCCCGGTGATGCTCAACCGGCGGTATCTGATTTCCCGCGTTGCGGGGGCGGGCAAGGAGCTTTCGCGCAACGACGGATGGGCGTACGGTCCGTGGAACTGGGGCAATATCGTCATGGAAATCCCCCGGGGCGTTCTCGGGACGCCGATGGAATTGCTGACCGGACGCGACGTCAATCAGCACAACTACCTGGGCCGCGTCCAGATGCATAAGATCGAGGGCGGAGCGACGAATCATCACAATTTCTTCCGGCGCGCGCTCGGGGCGCTCGACGTGCTCGATCTGATGCCCGATCCTGTGGATTGGTATTTCGATCCCAGCCAATTCCCCGAACGGGTGACGCTGGACCGCGAGCTCCAGCCCGGCCGGAACATCTTCGATGCGGACGCGCGGGCGGGAAAGAAGGACATTCATTTCGGACGGACTTCCATCCAGCGCACGATCGTCTACAACACCGAGGATCTGCTCAATGCCAACCGCCGCGTCCGCTCCTACTTCGAGGGGGGCCTGAGCGACAGCCTGATCGAAGAGCGCAGCGGCCGCGCCGTCGATCCCGCGACCGGCCTGGCGAAGCGCTACTACACCTCGACGGTCAACGAGCGCGTCGGCCTCGCAGAGCTCGAAAAGGCGCTGCGCGACCGGGCCATCGGCTTCGACAACGGCTCCTATTTGCCCGACGGCGAGGTGCGCCTGGCGGAACTGCCGCGCCATCTGGCCGTCGACATGGTGGAACGCCGCGTAAAGATTCGCCCCGGCGCCGAGCAGTACGAGGAGATCGCGAAGGAATTGGGCCGCCTGCCGGAACTGCTCGAGGCGCAGCGCGCCGCGACCGCGGCCCGCCGCGACGGACTCGAAAAGGCCGCCGAGAAGGCCGAGTCCCGTTTGGCGGAACTGATCGCGGAATTGATCAAGAGCCGCGAAGAAGAGAGCGCCCTCTGGGATGAGGCGCACCGATTGATTTGGCGCATCGGAAAACAGGAAGCGCTGGAAGCGGAGATGAAGGAAATCCGCGCGAATCTTGAGCGCTGGCGCGCGGAACTCGACCAGTTGCGCCGCCGCCTCGCGGAACTAGAGGACGAACTCCGCCGCGAACGGGACCGGAAGCCGGGCGACGATCCGTCGAACCCAGGGCAGCGCTTCCCGTGGTGGCCCTGGGTGATCGCCTCTTTCGGAATTTGGGCGCTGATCGCCGCACTTTGGGAGTGGCTGCGCCGTCGCCGCGCCGGTTCCGGCCTAGGCCTTCCGGCCTAGGAGTTAAGGGGTCCTAGGGCGGTCGAAAAAGGAGGGTCTCCCGGTGATAATGAGAGCGATATGAAAAAATCTACCGTGAACCTTGTGTTGATTCCGATCTTCCTGATTGCGAGCGGCTCGGCGGTCTTCGGGCACGGCTCGGGCCGCCAGGCGCCTCCCAACTGGCGGGATCGCGATTTTCACGATCAGATCGTCCAACAGGAGATCCGCCGCGCCTCCCGTCCGGGCTACTACGCGGACGGCTCAGATGACGCGGCGAAGGACGGCAGCGGCAAGGGCTTCGACGCTTATACGCCCCGGGAAGCCGATGCGGTTCCCGGTTCCGAGAGCAAGCCGACGGCCTCGCTCGACGGGGCGGCGGTCGAGGAGAAGGGCCTTCCCGCGAAGAACGTCCCGGATCCGAAGGCGAAGTCCTCCGAAAAAGAGGGAAAGGGATTTCTCGCGAAAACCGGCGACGCCGTCGGCGGGTTTTTTAAGGGCACCTGGGAGTTCCTCAAGGCCAAGAAAATGATGGTCGGCGGCGCTGCGGCGGGCGCGATTATCGGCGGCCTGTTCGGCGGTCCTTTGGGCTTGGTCATGGGTTTGTTCATCGGCGGCTTCGGCGGCTGGTGGGTCGGCGACGGCCTGGGAGTTTAATCCCTCCGGCAGCAATTTAAACGGGCTTCGGCCCCCGTGTCCTTCGGGACCGGGGGCCGATTCCGCTTGTGTCGGGCATCATGGTTTCCTCAGCGAATCGGCGTTAGGCTATAGGTATGCCCTTAAGACAAGTCAGCGAGCTTCTCGCAAGGACGATCGAGTATCACCGCAAAGCGGCCGGTTATTACGCGGGCATGGGGGCGCACGCGAATAAGGAAGCGGTCCGGCTTGTTACCGAGTATTTGGCGGGGCACGAACTCGTCTTGGTGAAGAGGTTGGAGGATTTTTTATCGCGCGGGGGACATGAAGTCTGCCGAACCTGGCTCCAAAGCGATCCGGACTATCACATGGAGCGGATTCTAGACGGACTTCAGGTCGACCGCGCGGTCGACGCCGCGGAGATCATCGAGACGGCCGTGGAGTTGAATCGGCGCCTGATCGAATACTTCCGGCGGATGAGAAGCATCTCCCCGAACAAGCACGTCGAGGAGTTGTTCTGGTCGTTGGAAGCGCACGAACTTGATGAGCAAAGGAGACTCTCCGCGATGGCGTGCGAGGTTTGATCCGCGCCGGAATGATTAGAGGCCGGGAATGTTGATGTCGCCCTGGTAGCCGGGCTTGCTGTAGTCGACGTTCACGTCCCGGCGCTCGGGGGCTTCCTTCTTCTTCGGTTCTTCGGAGGGCTTCTGCTGATTCATGCCCTGGAGCGCCTGTCCGGCCGTTTGCGCGGCCTGGCCGGCCGCGTTCTCAATGCCGGAACTCGCCTCTTCGCCCGCCGCGTCGGCTTTCGCGAGCACCATCCCGGCCTGAAGCGCCAAAATGCCTCCGCCGGTCAGAAAGGGCATGCCCTGGGTCATCTGACCATGTTCTCCGGCGATCATCGCCCCCATTCCCGCGGCGGCGCCTCCGGCGCCCATCGCGGCCATCGCCAGCGCCTTGCCTTGGGCGAGCATCGCCGCGCCTTGCGGGCCCGGCTGGCTGCGCCCTTGAGAAATCATCTTCCCGGCGGCCATCAGCAAAAGCGTGCCGAGACCGAGGGCTCCCATCGCCGCGTACAGCAGGCCTTGATACGGGGTCTTGTCCTCGCCTTTCTTGATGTCCTCCGGCGGCGGCGGCGGATCGATGACCTTCGAATCGAGGGCGCTACTCGCCGAGCCGGCCAGGCCGGTTCCGCCGAGTCCGGTTCCCTCGGATTTCCCGAGGGAGCGCGCGGAGGCGTTGGCGCCGTCAAACGGCAACGCCGCGGTGTGCGACGCGCCGCTGGTCCGCCCCATGCGGGTAGCCCCGCGGCTCATGCGTCCGGCGAATTTCGCCTGCGCCATCGCGCTGCCGCCGCTGTTGAGGGCGACCGTCTTTCGGTTCGCGCCGTAACGCGCGCGCTTCTGCGAGACGCCGTCGTAAGGTTCGGAGTTCGCCGCCTTGTAAATCTGCTGAAATCCCGAGCCGACCCCGCCGGCGAGTCCGTCCAGGGCCTTAAGAGAAACCTTCGTCGTTTGATTCGAGCTTCGGGTCGAAGGCGCGGAGCGCTTCGCGAGTTTCGGCACATCTCCGGGGGGCACGCGGCGCGGCTTCGATTTTTTCGCCACGGGGGCATCGACGACCTTCTCGGTCGCCGCCGCGATTTCCTCGCGGGAGGGGGGCGCGATCTCGTTGGCCGGACCGTCCACGGTCGGAGTCGCTTCCGGAAGATTTTCGGCGAGTTTCGGAGTGTACTCCAGCGAGGAGGCCGCTGCGGGTTTTCCCTCGTCGCGGGCCGCCTTGACCGCGCGCGCGCTGGTCGTTTCCTGCGATTCGTTGTTGAGCGCGAAAACCCTGCGCTTCATCGTGCGTTCGCCGGTGGGCGTGGAATTGCCCATCCAGAGGGAGACCCCGGCGACGCCGGAGGAGACCGCGAGCACGATGCCGACGATCCCCGCTTTAGACGCGGCGACCGCGCTCAAGCCCGTCGCCTTGGAGATCGCGCCGACGATCGAGCTCCAGCCTGAGGCGCTTCCCGCGCCGGTCGGCGCCGCGGTGCCGAGCGAGGAGATCAAGCCCGAGCCCGACGCGCTTGACGAACCGGCCAGTCCCGAGGAACCGGCTGAGCCGAATCCGAACCCGCCGGAGGCCGCGCCGGAGGACCCGCCGACGCCCGAGGCGGCGCCTGGGGCGACCGCGCCGGCCCGCTTCGGGTCGTCTTCGGTTTCCTGGGATTTTTTCTTTAAATTTCTAAGCGGAAAGGACATAGCGAACCCCTCTATAGAGGAGTGTATGCCCGTCCGGGGAAGCCAGGTAGGGCCAAAGGACCTACTAAATTATAGGCCCTTCCCGAGCAGCACCGGGAGCATCCCGGGCGCGTTTTCGGCAAACCAGCCGATTTCGGCTTCCACCGCTTCCGCTTGGGTCACCTCGCCTTTCGCCAGTTGCCGGCACAGGGCCGCTTCGAGTTTGGCCTTGGCCCGGGCGTCGGCGTAGGGCATCGGCCAGAGATTTCTCAGATCATTGGAGCCCCCGAGACAAAGGGAGAGCAGATGATCGTATTGATACAGCGAATGATCCTCCCAAGCGATTCCGTAGCGTCGCGAGACTTCTTTTTTGTCGGCGGTGGACGTGTTTCTCTCGCAATGCGCGATTTGTTCGGGATAGCGGTATTGATCGAAGTCCTTGTCGTCGGGCGTACACAGTACGCCCGGCGTCAACCGCCAATTCGGAGCGGAGTCGAAAAGGCCGCTTTCCGCCTCCGGAATACGGGATTTTAAGACGGGCGCCGAGGGAACGGCGGCCCGCGGAACGGGAACGAAAGACTGCGCGGCTTGTTCGAGGAACGAGGACGGGGAAAAGACGACGAACGGCTCAGCGGACGGAGCCGACGACGGGACAAACGCAAACGCCACGGACACCAAGACGCACCACCAGCGCTTCATGGGCCACCTCCCTCCCGGGTACCAGCCGGGAGCCACGAGTTTATTCTACTACCGCGGCATGCCCCTATCAATCGAAAAGCAAGGCCGTGGCGCGCTTTTTTTGCCCCCCCGGAGCGCTTTGAATTGCGCCTATTTCAAAAGCCTAAATCGGTCCTATGCGCCTTTAGGTCGAATGCCCGTCCGGATCGGCCCCATGGTCCCAAGGCGGAATTCTTCCGTCGTGATACGATGCATTCATGATCCGAAAACCCTCTCTCCCGACGAAATTGATCGCCGTCGTTCTTTCCGCCGCTTTGTGCGAACTCTCCTTGAGTCCCGCGGCTTGGGCCGCGGGGGCCAACGCCCTCGCGACGCGCGGCGCCGCACCCGCGGCGACTGCGGTCATCGGGCCGGCGGGAGCGCTCGGCGCGCCGACCGCGGCGGGATTGGGGGTCCTAACGGCGCCGTCGCTCGCGGGGTCGCTTCCGAGTCTGTCTCTGGACCCGGCGGTGAGCGCCGTGATGCCGGCGGCGGCCGCGATGCCGTTAGCCGTGGTCCCAACGCTTCAACCGCGCTCCCGCGCGATCACGCCGGCCGCTCCGCGCGCGGCTGCGCTGCGAACGGCCTCCCGGTCGGTCGGGCGCCGGTCCGAGGCGATCCGGGACGGTCTGCGGGCCGCCGAGAATTTGGACGCGTCCTCGGCGGAGTCGTCGCGCGGCCTCGGAGCCGCGATCGCGGCGATCGCGTTCGGGGAGCGCTCCCGCGCGGACGGGGAGTTCGCCGTCAACGCGGCGGATTCGAGGGGAGCCGCGGGCAAGCTCCGCTTCGCGAAGGATTGGATCGATCCCGCTCAGGCGTACGAGGCCGTCCGGCGCGCCGCTCGCAGATCGATGCGCGTCCCTTCGGTGTCGTATGCCGACGCGGATATCGAACGGGTCGGCGGAGAACTGCGCGTGAGCGCGGTCCGTTACGGACTCGTGGACACCCTTTCCGAATTGGCCGGACGATTTTCGTTCGTCTATAAAGTCGACGCCAAATCCCCGGAGGGTCGCTTCGAAGAGCTGAAGTCCATCTGGTCGCATGAGGGAACCGGCGGGATTTCGATGTTGATGATCGAGCCCAAAATCCCGTTGAAGAGCGCGCTTCGGAGGCTGCATCGCGCCCGGCCGGATTTCGAACCGGTTCGCGCCGCGTTGTACATGCCCTCGTCGATCGCCTCCGGAAAGAAGGGATTGGTGTACCGGTTTTCCGATGCGTCCGGGGCGGTCGTCGAGATCGACGCGGCGACAGGCCGCTACGACGGAAATCCGATCCTGTTTCGGGATCCCCTCGGAGAACAGCTGAAAGCGGGCACGGTTCCGGCGCCGACTCTGAAGCACCGACCCGCGGCGATGCCTTCGCTGGAGGCGTCGAACCCTTGGTCGGTGCGTCTGGGCGGGCTCGGTCTGGCGTTTGCCTACACGACGACTGCGTTTGGAATTTCGCTGTTGACGGGTTGGCCCGTGGTCGGGGCGGCGTTCGCGGTCTTCTTCGCGACCGGGTTCGCGGGATTCGTCACGTACGTCTCCGCGCTCGAAATCGAACACTCGCGCTACGGCACGGAGGCCTTCGTCACGAACCCCCGCCGCGCCGGGATCGGCGAGGCGATGCTCAACGCCGCCATCTTGTTCGGCATCGGGACGATGATCGCGGCCTTCGCGGCGCCGGCGGCGACGGCGGCCGCTTTCTTAGGACTTTCCGGCATCGTAAGACGGGACGCGATGGTCTCCCCCGCGGCGCTTTACGAACGCGCCTACGCGGAGGCGCTCGCGAAGGCGGACGGCGTCCTCCATTTCGGAGAAGCGGTCGTGAATTCTCCGGTGCGGGACGGCGATCACTGGAAGTTCAATTTCTACTCGGTTCCCGAGGCGGAAGACGGGAAGGCGAAGATGATCTCCGTTGACTTTCATCGGGGCGGGGGATGGGTCTCCTCGGGCGGATTCTATTCGAAGATCCGGGTCTACGAGGACGCGGCGCTGCCGGCCGATCAGCCGGTGTTTCCGATTTCTCCGGAGACCTTCGCAGGCTCGATCAAGATTGAACCCGAGACGGCCTTGAACGCGGCCCTGCGGGAGGCCCCCGGGATGCGCGGCGCCGTGTCGGTGTCCCTTCGCGCCGAAGTCGAGGGGGAAAATAAGGAGCGGGGCGATTTTCGATACCGGTTCTACGACAACCGAGGCTACGAGGTCTCGGTCAACGCGAGAACCAACGAGGTTCGGATTCTTCAGGAGCCGAGAACCGAGAGCCGGGAGGAGCGCCTCGAACGGTTTCGGATGTGGCGGAGCTTGGGCGATCTCGACCGCTGGCTTGGGGAGACGCTCCCGCTTTATAAGTTCTTGAAGTGGGCGGCGATTCTGGGGGGATTGCTGTTTCTCGCCGATATGATTTTCGACTTCCCGGGGATGATTGGGGCGTCGGGGTTGTTGGGGGCCGGCCCCGGAGACCATTAAAAAGTCGTTTCCTTTCCTTGACAAGCCGTCAGCCGGGGTCTATCCTTCGAAGGAGTGACTTCATGAGACTTCTGCATTCCGGCTTGTTTCAGCGATTCGTCCTAGCGATGCTCGTGCTGGCGCTGCTGCCCTCCGTTTTTATGGGCTGGCAGCTGGTCCGAATATCCAAGAGCGGGATTCAAGATTCGGTCCTCGAACTGCACACCAAACTCGCCGATAAAACCGCGGGTTCGATTTCCAACTACATCCGCATGACCGACGACAAAATCCGCTTCACGGTGCTCACGCTGAAGCGTCCCGGTTTGGGTTGGGAAACCAAGGAGAAACTGCTTCGGAGTCTGATCGACAGCGATACCGATATCCAGGAAGCCTCGGTGTTGACCTCGAAAGGCGGGGAAATTCTAAAGGTCTACAACCCGAAATGGGTGCAGATCGAGGAAAATCAGGATCACGCGCAAAATCCGGGATACGTCGAATTTTCCAAAACGCACACGCGCACGCTGTGGATCACCGGCCGCAAAACGGAAGCCCCTCGTCTGGAAATTTATTACCCGCTTTCGGAGGTTTCCGATATCCGGGTGGCGATCGTATTGAATCGCATGCATCAGGAAATCACCGGCGAGCGCGTCGGTGGAAGCGGTTACGGGATGCTCGTCGGTTCCGGCGGCATCGGGTTGAGCTACCCGGCCGATCGTTTGAGCGAATCCGCACTCGGCTCGCTCATCGAGCGCCCGATCGTCCTCGCGGCGTTGGCCGCGCAATCCGTGGGCTCGAGCGAGTACGTCGACGACGAGGGCCGCGCCCAGGTGGGGGCGTACGCTCCGGTGCCTGAGATCGAGGCGGCGATCATCATCCAACAGCCGAAGGACGAGGCGTATTTGTCCGCGGATAAGATGCGCAGGACCGCGGTCGCGATCATCGTTTTGGTCTGCGTGGCGGCGATCCTGATCGCGCTGATGCTCGCGCGGCGACTGACGCAGCCGCTCCTGGCGCTCACGCAGGGCGCCGAGCAGATCGCGAAAGGGGAATTTCCCGAGGACGTCGGGATCGCCACCGGGGACGAACTCCAGGAATTTTCGGAAACCTTCAACCGGATGGTGTCCCAACTGCGCAAGTACGCCGAGATGCAGGTGGACCGGCGGATCTTGGAGCAGCAAAAAACCGAAGCCATCATGTTTTCAATCGGCGACGGAATCTTGATGACCGACAACGACGGGTTCGTGCAGTTGGCGAACCGGAAGACGGTCGAGATTCTCCATAAATCCGACGGGGAGATGGAAGGGAAGCCCATCACCGAGGTCGTCAACGCGGAGACCGACATCGGACAGACGATTTTGGACGCGGTCGCGCATCCTGAGGAAAAGGTCGTTAAGGAAGTAGACCTCTCAACCGACGAGCGGCGCCTGTTCGTGCGCGTCTCATCCCGCCTGCTGGTGTCCCCGGAAAAGAAGAAGGTCCTCGGCGTCGTCACGGCGATCCACGACGTGACGCTGGAAAAGGAACTCGACAAAATGAAGGAGGAATTCCTTCATTCGATCACGCACGACCTGCGCAACCCGTTGGGATCGATCGTGGGGTTTCTGGAATTTCTGCGCAAAGGCGTCGTCGGCGTTCTCAACCCCCAGCAAAAGGGAATGGTCGAGTCGATGCTGAAGTCCGCGAACCGGCTGATGATGATGGTCAACAATATCCTCGACGTCGCGAAAATGGATTCGCACCAGCTTGAAGTCAATTTGAAGGAAGTGTCGCTCTCGGGTCTCGCCAGCCACTCGATCGAGATTCTGGGATCCCTTGCCCAGCGCCGGGGAATTTCGATGGAACTCGACGCGGAAGAAGAGTTTATGGTGAGCTGCGACGCAAGCCAGATCGAGCGCGCCATCACAAACCTGGTCGGCAACGCGATTAAATTCGCTCCGGATGACGGGCATGTGATCGTGCACGTGAAGGACGAGGGGAACGTCCTCGAGCTCTGCGTCGAGGACGACGGTCCCGGAATCCCGCCGACCCACCTCGACAAAATTTTCGGGAAATTCGAGCAGGTGCCCGGGCAGAAGCGGGGCGGCACCGGTTTGGGGTTGACGATCACCAAGCGTTTCGTTGAAGCGCATCACGGCAGGATTTGGGTGGAATCCGTTTTGGGCGAGGGCGCTCGCTTTTATTTCACGCTCGCCAAGGGACTGGAACTCAACGCGGAGAACGAGGTCGTCGTCGGTTCGGCGGCGGGCAAGGACGCGTGACGCCCGGAGGGACATGATCGTGAAGAGGATTTCGGCGTTCGTGATCGCCGCCGCGCTGTTTGCGGGCGGGGCGCGCGCGCAGGAGTCCCAACTTCAGGAGGTTACCGTTCGGCCGGGCGACACGCTGTGGAGCCTGTCGCAGCGTTATCTGAAGGACCCGAAGAAGTGGAACTCGATCCTGCGCTACAATCATCTTCCCACCTCGGATCCGACCGTGGCCCTTCCGGGGATGACGCTGAAGGTGCCGATCTCTTTGATCAAGGACGATCTTCGCGCCGCGACCCTCGTGCTGGCGAAAAGCAAGGTGCTCTTTCGCAAGAAGAACAACGCGGCGTGGAAGAACGCGCAGTTGAAAATGCAGCTGTTCAACGGAGACAGCCTTAGAACCCAATCCAAATCCTGGGCGCGCGTGAAATTTTTCGGGGGTTCGGTGCTCAGTCTCGATCCCGATTCGATGGCCATCTTGAAGGCCCCGCGCCCCGATGACCGGTTTCTTGAGCTCAAGCGGGGCGCGGTTCACGCGACGGTCGCGAGGGTCGTGACGCCTTCCGCGCGGGTCATTCCCAAGCGCAAAGACACGAAATATACGGCGCGGGTTCTTGACGACTTGTCGACGCGCGTGCAGGTGTTCAACGGCGCCGCGGACGTTCAGGACTCCAAGGGGAGAAAGACCGTCGAGGTCACGGCGGGTTATTACACCGACGTCAAGCTCGACAGCCTGCCGGTCTCTCCGGTAAAGATTCCCAACATCGAATTGGCTCAGCGAACCGAAATCTCGGATCTTGGAACGGGAGTCGGGGAATCGGTCGTCAAGGTGCAGCGGGGCGGAGTCCCCGCCTCAGGGAGTATCGCCGCCGAGATTCAGGCGCTCTCGGTCGGTATTCCGGTCGCGGCGTATCAAGTGCAGATCGCGCGCCGCCGCTCCGATTTCGCCCGTGCGGCTTCGAAGTTGGTGTTCGAAAAGGAGTTCGATTCCTACGAGCCGATCGATCTGCGTCAGGCGAATCTTCGCGATGGGGAATACTGGGTGCGGGTCGCGATCATCGACCTTCTGGGCGAAAAGGGGAAGTGGTCCACGCCGAAATCCTACCGCACGGGCGAGGAAGAACAGTTCGAATCGCTCGCGTTCTCCGGAACCCTCGAGATGATCCGTCCCGAGGAAGAATCCGTCACCGTCGGCGTCCCGCGCTACCGGATGACAGGACGCGTCGGAAAGGGACTTAAGGTTTTGATAAACGGAGAAAACGTCGCGTCGGACGAGGACGGCTACTGGTCGAAAGAAGTCCTGCTCAAACCGGGGCCCAACGGGTTCCGCATCGAAGCGACCGACGTCCGCGGCAACGACAAGGTTCTCATCCGCCGCATTACCTTCAAACCTTAATCGTCTTCCGGCTTAGTCGACGGGGGACGCCGTGCGAAGGGCGGTAAAACGGCGGAAGGTCGATTTTCGCTTCGCGACGAGACCGCGCTGCTCGTCGAGCGAGCCGATCATTCCGAGCAGCGGACTGCCGGTTTCTCCGTCGGCGGGGTGGGGAGGCTGTGCGGAAAGCGCGCTCGGGCTTCCCGACATCGTCGCGACCAGATAGCCCCACGCGGCGGGGTTTCCGCGCAGCAAGCGGCGCGGCACCGAAACCCTGATCGTTCCCGCGGCGAGGTCGACTCTCGGTTCGAGTTCCTGGACGCGGGAGGCAGGATGTCCGGAAAGCGACCGGTAAATTCCGCTCTCCCACCCGGAAATCACGAGGGCGTACTCCCAGGCGTTGTCGGGATCGATGAAGCCGTTGCGCTGCGGCAGGAGTTCCGTCGATCCGCGGCCGGAGAGGTGATTGAGATCGACGTAGACGTCGATGAGCAAATGTTCGAAGCCGAACGGCGCCGCCCGGGATTGGGCCAGACGGTCCATCGCGATCGTAAAATCGACGGTGCCGTCGTTCCAGGCGACGGCGAAGCTTCTCGGAGTCCAGTAATGTTGGGCCGTCGCCCCGGGCGACAGTTCGGGGACGGCGGCGGGCAACGCGGCGACCGAGCCCTCGGGGTTGTGAAAGATCAGTTGGTTGGAATCCGTTTCGATCTCGACCTCCTCCGCGTTATCGCCGGCGTCGGGGGACGGAGCCGTCTCCGGAGCGGCCACCGGATGCGACAGGCGCGCGGGAGGGGATTTCCCGATGGCGCGGTACGCCGCGCGCAGCGAATCCCGGAAGGCTTTTTCGATCCCGGGATCGCGCAGGTTGCCCGGCACGAAATTCTTCGCGGCCCGCGCGACGTCCATCTGAGCTTCGGCCTTATTCAACCGGGCGATCGAGGCGGTTCCCGAGTTCTGATATTCGGCGATTTCCCGGGCCGTCTCCCGCAGCAGAGTCCACGCGGCTGATTGGGACGGGGCGACGTTCCAAAAGCGGATCGATTCCGCCCAACTGGGCCACGACTCCGGTCCGACGACATAGGGCCGGATTTCCGAAAGGGCCTCGGACACGGGCGTATAGGCGTCGTCCCCGCCGACCTCGAAGAGGCGTTCGATTATTGGGAGACCGGATCCCGGAGACAGTGTCCCCGCGGATTCGTCCAGGACGAGGGCCGGAGATTCGGTCACGGGAGGAAGGGCCGCGGCTTCCGTCGACGTCACGGCATGAAACGGAATCAGCACCAACTGCTCGTCGCCGACCCACGGATTGAGGAACTCTCCTTCGCCCACAGCCACCCAGCGCAGGCCCAGCCGCGCCAGAGGCGCCGCGTTGCCGGGAGTGATCGCCCCTCCGCCCGGAGCGAAACCGGCGGGGAGCTTTCCGAAAATTTTCTTATGAAGAATCCGGCTTACGGCGAGTTTTTCCGCGGCGAGTCCCGGGCGGTCTTCGCCGGCGAAGGGGAGAATCGGGTCCCCGACGATGCGAACCGCGATTTCAAGCCGGCCTTCGCGTTCGATCGACGCCAGCCAGTCTTTTTGCGCGTCCGGAATTTCTTCGGGAGAGAGCGCGAGCGTGAATCGCGCCCCGCTGCGCCGCTCGAGCAGGGCGCGCAGGCGGTCCCAGTCCAGGCTCACGGCGTCGGGAACCCAAAGAAGCGATTTGCGCATCGTTTCGTGACGGTCCGGGAGCGCGTCCTTGCTTTTCCCCCAAAAGGCTTCGGCCCGCGGGACGGTCGCGGCGATCAGGCAGAGGAGAAAAAAGACGCTTCTCATGAGGCCTCCACGGTGCGAAGCGACACGTCGCGTCCGTTGACCGACTCTTTTTCGGAGACGCCGGGATCGAGCGTCCATTTTCCGTCAACGGTAAATCCGTACCGGTATTGACCCGGAGGCAGAGGGAGAACCAGGCGCCAGGCGCCCCGTTCCTGCTGCAGGGGGTAGCCGTCGCCGCGCCAGCCGTTGAAATCCCCGGCGACCTTAACCGACTGAGCGTCCGGGGCTGTCAATGTGAATTCCACGAATTCGATGTCGGGCAAATCCGCGTCGTCTAGGGAATCCGTATGAGGAACATAGTCGACGCCCATCTTTTTCAGGACGCCCGGCTCCCATCCGGTCAGAAATCGATAATATTGCGTGCCTTTTTCCAAAAAGACGAGCGACGGGACCGCGGCGAAGAGAACCACGATCACCGCCAGGCCCCAGAACGCGAGGCGTTCACGCGTCGAGACGTCTCCCATGTGATGCCGCTTCCCCTCTTTAGTCTAGACGAGCCGAGTATATCAAATATTCCATTTTCACCCGGATCGCAGGGCCCGCGAAGCGAAGACACTATGGGGGGCCTCCCTATAGGACCCATAGGGAAATTAGGTCCCTTGACAAGGAATCCGACCCTCTTTACACTGAAAACAGCGAGGTTATCGCCATGGCCGAAGAAAAGAATGAGAATAAGTCCGCCGCCTTGCCCCCCGTTTCGGGAGGCGCGCCGGAGCCCGCAAAACTTCCTTCCTTCAAAAGTTCGCTTTCAAAAAAGGGTTCGCCCGGGAAGGAATCGACGGGAGGCGCCTCCGTTGTCCCCACATGGGGAGGGGCCTCTGCCGTGGATAAGTTGGCCGGAGCGCCGATGTTTCGCGGCGCCGGTGTGATGGCCGGGAAGAAATCCCTGTTGGGACGGCTGAAGGCGCTTAAGACGAAGGACATGGCGTTCATCGCCGCCGGCCTCGGCGTGCTCGTGATGGCTCCCGTCGCGGAGTTCCTGATCTCGGACGGCAACGACAACGCCAAGAGCATGACGGAAGGCTTCGACCGTAAAGGCGGTTTCTTCGCGGAACCGCAGGACCTCTACGAAGCGGGCGTCGAAGGCATCGCCCCCGGCGGCCTGATGGGACAGGACACCGACGTCATTACCCCGCTGAACGTGCGCGACCCCAGCTCGTTGATCATGGGTCCCAACAACGCGGAAAAGGTCGAGACCCCGCAGGCTTCCGTTGACGAGCCCAAGCGCGACGCGCCGAAAGACGACACGGATTGGAAGAAGATCATCGACTCCGCGAAAAGCGGTGCGACGGAGGCTACCAAAAAAGTAAAGCTTCCGCGTCCGAACGCGAAACTCGCGGGCGCGCTGAGCGGTTTGAAGGGTCTCGCCGGCGGGGGGAATACGCGGGCGGCGCTGCAGCTCGCCGCGCCGAAGACGCCGGGATCGGCGAATCCATCCGGAGCGCGTTCGAGCCTATCGCGGACTCAATCGGTCCCGGGCTTTAGAGGCGCGGGCGGCCGGGGCTTGGCCAGCGGTACGGGAGCACCGTTTGCGGGCGGCTACGGCGGTTTCGGCCCCGGAGGCACGTCCGGTTCCGACACGGGGATGCCCGGAGGCGGAATCAACGGCGGGGGCAACGGGACCGGTTTCGGCGCGCCCAACGGCGAGGGTTCTCCGACAAAGAGCCCCGGCGGCAATAACTTCAAGGACAACAAGACCTTGGGCGAGAATTTGGAATTCCTGCGCCGCAAGATGAACATGGAGAAGGCCATCGACCTGAAGTGGGCCAAGAAGCGCTACAACGAACTCGAGCGCAAGAAGATGATCGAGCAGACCGCGATTCAGACCGCGCAGCAGGCCTTCCTTAAAATCCTGGATCGCCTGCTGAAAGGCAACGAAGGCGAGAAGGGCGGCGGCGGTTCGGGCGGCGGATCAGGCGGCGGAAGTCCCGGCGGCGGCAAGGAAGACCCGAAGGCACCTCCCGGCGAAGGGCAGGGAACTGCACAGCCGGTTGGCGATACCGGCAGCCAGGCCGGCAAGGTCGAGAGCGTCGCGAATCCCGCGAAGCGTGCCGCCGCATCCGCCGGCCGGGATATGATCGGCGCCGGGGGCCAATTCGACTCCGCGAAAGGTCAGGTAACCCTGTGGGCCGAGAAATTGCCCGCCGATCACCCTCTGAAGGGCGAGTTGGCCAAGCTGTCGGAGGAGTCCTTGGCCGCTTACGGAAAGGATAGTCCGGTGACAGGGGCCGCGAGAGAGGCAGGCACGCACATTCGGACCGTGAAAAATGGCATCGACGCGGAAGTGAAGCGATTGGGCGACGTTAAGACGAAGATCGGCGAGATCGCCGGCAAGGCCAAGGAGGAGAGCCGCACGGAGTACGAGTCGGCCCAGAAAGACGGACTTCCCAAGGAACTAAAGGAAGGTAAGGAGATCACCGGAGACTACGACCCATCCGCAGCGGCTAAGGCTCTTCGGGCGGACGCGGAAAAGGCGAAAGAGCTTGAAAAGAAGGTCGGAGCGGTACTTGGAAAGGTTCCGACGAGTCTGGACGCAGTAAAGATCAAGGGAGGGGGGGCCGAGACGGAATTGGCCACGCTGCGGACCAACCTCACGACGATGGAGTCGGAAGCCGGAACGTGGGCTGCTAAGGCGGAAGTGATGGCGTCTAATCTGGAGGCGGTCCAGAAGGCGACGACCGAGGCCAAGACTGCAGTCAATAAGCAGATCACCTCCAATGATACCGCTATCTCAGCGATCAAGTTCCCGCCGGCTCCTCCCAAACCGGAACAGACTCCGGATGCGGCGACGGATCAGAAGTGGACTGCGATCTCGACGGAGTTGACCGGCAAGGTGTCAAGTTTCGATGCGCCGATCCAAAGCGCTAAGCAGGTTTCGTTGGATAAACTCGGCAGTTGAGGGTTTCAGTCTGACTTTGGAATGGGAGGCCGTCGCAGAGTCTGCGACGGCCTCTTCCTATATTTACGGGGCTCGATGCGCTTGACCTTATGCGGGGGCAAGGCGTGCGGCATCGGCTTGTAGTCCTTCGGCCGCGTCACCGCCGGCCGCGCCCAATTCGGAAGTTCGGAACCTTCCCCGCGTTCGAGCATCTTCTTGCCCAGCAGAATCGCGACCAGCAGGAAGGTGAGCCCGAATAAAACGAACACGGGCAAGTACACCTGCTCCTTGGTGCGGTCATCGAGCCTCACGTTATTGAGGATAGCGGAAGCCTCCTCGGGCGTCAATAACAGGAAGGCGCGCGGGCTTTCCGCCGTCGGGAGGAGGGACGGGTTTCTCTAGCGGTTAGGAAGCGGTTGCGCATCTTGCCAGGGAATCCCTTCGCGACCCTGCTCGACCGCCTCGGGTCCAAGACAGTCTTTCGCGGGATTGATTTCATCCGTGACAAGAATTTCCTGCACCCACGCTTTCCGCTCCGGGGCGTCCGCCGTCATCTGTTTGGCGTGAAGTTCGGCGTCCTTGCACAGGATCGCCTCAGGCGGCGCGATGCGGGCAGACTCCCCCGCTTCTTCCACGAGGATCACGCAGCGCGTGCGCGCGGTGGAGCAGGTCCGATGCTGCATCGTCGCCGCGCAGCCGCCCGAGAACACGACGATCGGAGCAAAAAGAATCGCCGATCGGATAAGTTTCCACCTTGCCTTCATAATCGATCCAGTGTAGACCCCATCCCGGGATTCAGCAAGAGCCCGGAATTTCGACGATTATCTCCCTCTCGTTGAAGCGGACTGCAAATCGAATTTTTAAAGAAATGCTTTAAAAGTAATCACTTTTTGCATATCGCGCGATATGCAAAAACCGTTTTGTTTTTAAGCACTTTCTTGAAAACTCGATTTTGACGAACGGCCGCTCGTTCCTCCCTCAAAGCTGCGGGTGCCTGGGGCGCGAAGTCGCGGCCTGATCGAGGAGGAATCAAAATTTAGGCCCAATGGCGCCTCGCGCCGTCCCATCCTGCCCAGGTTTTGATCCCAGTTGGGTGCTATGCTCGGAGCAACGATGCTATTAAGGATAATAGCGGCCGCCGCTGTTCTTTTCGCCGTTCCGGCTTCGGCGCGAGTCCTCGGCCCGGCCTCCAAAGCGGGAGGGATCCTCCCGGTGTTGAGCCTGGGGCCGGCCGCGTCTTCGCTCGCCCCGCTGAACGCGCCCACTTTGGGTCTCGCGCCGTCGCTCCCCTCGCTGAACGCGCCCACGCTCGGTCTCGCGCCGTCGCTCCCCTCGCTGAGCGTGCCCGCCCTAGGTCTCCCGCCGCCGCTTATTCCGACGAGGTCGCCCGCCCCCGGTCTTGCGCCGTCGATCACTCCCGCTTCCGCGCGCCTCGCAGCGGTCTCTCCCCTCGCGGCACGGACGCAAGAGCTGACGGCCGCACCGGCGGCGCAGATGCCGGCGCGGCTCGACGCGCTGTTCTCAGGCGTCGCTTCGAAGCCGGAATCGGACGCCGTCGCCGTTGCGGACCTGCCCGCCGCGCCCGCCCCGAGCGTCGCCGCCCTCGTCGCCGATTACCGGGCCGAAGGGCGCGGCGCGTTCGGGCGGAGGCTCCGCTTCACCGGGATCGGGGGTCGGGACGCGTACAATCCGACGGCCCCCTTCAAGACGCGCTATCGCGGAAAGGCGATCGAGGTTTTGGCGGCGCGCGTCGAGCCGCGCGAGGAGGAGGAAAGCGAGGTCGTCTTCTTCGAGAAACACCGCGGCCGTTGGCGACCGCTGCCCGGCGCGCCGCGCCCGAAGCTCCAGGACCCCTTCGTGGCGACGATCGACGGCGAACTCGTGATGGGAGGCGTCGAGACCTTCCCGAAGGACGGCGGGCTGGGCTATCGCACGGTTTTTTACCGCGGAAAGACTCTCTCGAGGCTCAAGCGCTTCGCGGCGGGCCCCGACGGCATGAAGGACATCCGGCTGGCGCGGCTTCCGAACGGAAAAATTCTCGTGGTGACCCGGCCGCAGGGGGAAATCGGCGGGCGGGGCAAGATCGCGATGACCGTGATCGACGGCCTGGACAAGCTCGAGCCCGGCGCGATCTCGCGGGCGAAGATCATCGAGGGCCAATTCCACGAGGACGAGTGGGGCGGGGCCAACGAACTGCATGTCCTGCGCGACGGGCGCGTCGGCGTCCTCGGCCACGCCGCCCGATTCGACGCGGCGGGCGGACGCCATTACTACCCCATGGCCTTCGCCGTCGATCCGGTGACCGGACGGCGCACGCCGATGAAGATCCTGCTCGAGCGCGCCCGCCTTCCCGCCGGGGCGTCGAAGCGACCGGACCTCCAGGATGTTCTCTTCAGCGGGGGCTTGCTTCGCCGCGCGGACGGGACCGCGGCGCTTTACGTCGGAGCGGGGGACGCCGAGTCCTACCGAGTCGAGATTGCCGACCCGTTCGCGGCGCTCGAGAGGGCGTCCGCGCCTCGGGAATCCCTCAGCCGGGCCGACGACAAATTTCTCGACGGCCTGCAGCGCAAGGCCTTCCTCTATTTCTGGGAACAGACCGATGGACGCACCGGCCTCACGAAGGACCGCGCGGGAAACTTCGGCGGCGGCGACCGCGGGATCGCCTCGATCGCGGCGACCGGCTTCGGCCTGACGGCGCTGACGATCGCGCAAAGACGCGGCTGGATTACGCGCGAGCAGGCATACGGACGCGCGCTGAAGACCTTGCGGCATCTGCGTTCGCGGCAGGTGCATGAGCACGGCTGGTTCCCTCATTTCGTCTCCGCCGCGACCGGCGAGCCGCTGCCGCGCGCGGAGGTGTCGTCGATCGACACGGCCCTGCTGCTTGCCGGGGCGTTGACAGCGGGAAGCCATTTCCCAGGAACCGAAGTGGAGCGCCTGGCCCGGGAGATCTACGAGCGCGTGGATTTCCCGTGGATGATGACCGACGGCGGCGCCAAGCCGCAGTCGCGCACGTTATCGATGGGCTGGACTCCGGCGGGATTTATCGGCGCGAGGTGGGACGCGTACAGCGAGCATCAGATCCTCTACATCCTGGGCTTGGGGTCGCCGACGTTTCCGCTCCCCGCCCAATCGTGGCGCGCGTGGAAGCGCCCTGAGAAGGGGCCTTTGACGGAGGCGTCGGGTCCGCTGTTTACGCATCAGTACTCCCAGCTTTGGCTCGACCTGCGCGGTTGGAACGACGCGGGCCAGGATTATTTCGCGAACTCGGTGGAGGCGACGTACGCGCATCGCGACGCGGCGCTCGCCGCACGCGGGCGGTATACGACCTACGGCCCGAACTGCTGGGGCCTGACCGCCTGCGATGGGCCCGAGGGATACCGCGCCTACGGCGCCTACCCCGGCGCGCCCGTCCAGGACGGGACCATCGCCCCGGCGGCCGCGGGAGGTTCGCTGGCGCACACGCCCGGGCTCTCGGTCGCGGCCCTGCGCTATATGAAGGCCCGCTACGGCGGCCGCATTTGGGGGCGCTACGGCTTCTCCGATTCCTTTAATACCGACCCGCGGTGGCGGGACCGCTTCAACGCCGACGGCCTGTGGCGCTCCCCGGACGCCGTCGGCATCGACCAAGGCGCCATCCTGCTTGCGGCCGAGAACGCCCGCGGCGGCGCGGTGTGGCGCGCCTTTATGGGGACCGAGTACGCGAAGAGGGCTTTCGAGAAACTCGGTCGGTGAGGGGCGGCCCGCAATAAAGGGGGTCTCCGGGCCCAAATTGAGCTAGGCCCGTCGAGGGTGGATGGGATAGGACTTCCGTGTTATCCTGGCGAGGCTGGGGAGTGCGCCCCGCCCCGGCGGAGGAATCGATGCTGCGACGACTTTTATCCCCTGTGCTGGCGGCCGCGCTGGTGCTGCCCGCATCGCCCGCTTCCTACGCGTTCGCCGAGGACGACGACGGCGCCGTCCCGGCGGAAAAACCCTACACCCCTCCTTTTAGCGCGACCGATCCCGCGAGCATCGACGACTTCATCGGCGTGAGGGATTTCGCCGCGATGAAGCCGACGAACACGGCGCAAAGCGCCGGCGCGGAGCTCTTCGGCGCCCTGCAGCCGAAACTCGACGAGGCGAAAAAGAAAGCCGGCGACAAATGGGACGCGGCGCTCGAAGAAGCGCTGTATGCCCGTATCGCCGAGCGCGTGAGGGAGCAGCTCCTTAAGGGAAAGGAAGAGGCGTTGGGAAAGGCCGGCGGCGATGCGTTGAAGAAGCTCCTTGAGAGCGAAGCATTGGCGAAGGTGTTGGGCGAGGAGGGCCACGCGCGCCGTCTTTTGTTCGACGCGCTTCAAAGCGGCAACACCGAGAAGCTGCAGCGTCTGCTCGACGTGCACGCAAAGCTCGGCGGCGGGGACTTTAAAGAGATGCTCGCGAAGATCGATTTATTGATGAAGGGCAGCGAGGAGCAGCGCAAGTACGGCGAACTGCTCGCGAAGTACGTCGACGGCGGCAAGGTGACGCTCGGCGAGCCTCCGGCGCCGCCGCGCGACGGGGAAAATCCGCCCGAAGACAACGAGCGGCGCTTCCCGCGCGACGAGCAGCGGGTCGCCTCTCTCGGCTTCGACGGGGGACAGACCTACGGCCGCCGCGGCGAGCGCCGCGTGTTGGACGACGAGGCGGGAAATTTGATGTCGGTCCAGATCGTCTCGATTCGGCGCCCCGACGGGACGATGGACGACAGCATCAACGTCGCGAATATCAAGAATCCCGGCGATCCGCAGGGAGACACTTTCTCGCTGCGCGGCGATTTCGAGAAGCTCAAGGCCGGCGTGCAGACCACCGTCGGCGGGGTCGCGGTGACCCTGAAACTGGTCGCCACTCCCGACGGGGATTATTCCGTCGAAGTGTCGGGGCCGGGCGGCGCGTTTAAGACCACCAGCGAGCCGCCCGGACCGCCGATGAGCCTCAATCAAATGTTCGCCTACCGCGCGGCCAAGGTGTATCAGTACGGACGCGTCGTGGAGATCGGCGGCAAGGAATACTACGTGTCCCCCGAGGCGTATTCGACCGTCATGGGCGAAGGGGACGCCGCGGCGAAGGTCGGACTCGGTCAATTCACCTATTGGCCCGTTGAGGACATGCGCAAAATTTTCGGCGAGCCGGAAGTAGACCCGGAGACCTTCGACTACAAGCAGATCAGTTTAGAGGGCACCAAGTACGCGGGCTTCGGCCTGCGCGCGCTGCGCCCCGACCTGTCCGCCACCGTCGTGCGCCGCGAAGGCGCGCAGGACGTTCAGATCCTGCGCGCGTCGGCCGGACAGGACGCGCAGGGCCGCTGGTGGGACGCCGTCTTCGAGAACGGACAATACGTGATCAAGCCGGGCGCGCCGCCGCAGGATGGGGCGGGTCCGGGGACGCCGGGCGAGCCGGGGCAGCAGATCCCTCCGGAAAAACTCGACCCGTTGGTGGCCGGTCTTAACAAACAGCTTCAGTCCCGGGTGCCCGGCGCGAAGTTCGAATTCGCCGGGGTCAACGGCCGCCTCGCGTTCTCCTTCGATGATCCCAAGGGGGAAGGCAAGCTGACCGTGCCGCTGCCGTTTTCCGCCAACGACGCGAATGCCGGATTTCTCGACGACACGTCGGTGCTCGCCGTCGATATCGGCGCGGGGGGAACGCTCTTTACCGATCTCAGCAAGGGCTTCGGAACGCTGAACGCCGAGGGCGGCGTCGCCTATAACGTCGCCGGCGTGCTCAAGCAAAAACCCGGCGGATTCGAGATCACGAACTTCGGGGAGAATCAGTCGATCAACGATTTCAGCGTATTTCAACGCTTGATCTCGAACCGTTTGACTTCGATTAATCCCGCATTCCAATACGCCAACCAAAATCGTCTTCAGGACCTGATCAACACGCAGTTGAACGGCGGTCTTAAATTCCACAGCGCCTCGGGTTCCCAGAGCAACCTGGTTGTTTCCTTCGTCGACGGAGAGGGGAAAGAGAAGTTCTACACCTATCAAAAGGGGACCGATGACTCCTGGACCGCGAAGGAAGGAGAGCACGCGGCGACGGTGCGCGACGAGGTTTCGGGTCCTCCCGGCTCGATCGCCGCGCAGCTGCAGGCGGGACTCCCGGCCGACAATCCCGCGTTCCAAAAGGCGCCGACCTTCGACGGATATTCCTTGCTTTCCCACAAGGACACGAAGGGCGGCGGCATCTATTTCCGAAAAGGAGATCCAAGCAAGGGAATCACTCCGGATCTTCAGATGCTGTTCGTACTCAAGGAAGATCCCAAGCAGCCCGATATCGCATCGCGCACCGCGAGCAAGAGCGCGTGGGCCGAGCAGAGAGTTTGGGATTTAAGGACGATTCTCAGCGGAAATCCTGTGTCCGGGAAATCGGAGTGGACGGCCGCGGACTTTGCGGGGATGCGGTTTAACGACACCTTCCAGTACCCCGTCGAGGTCAGTTTGAACAAGGGGGCTTCTCCGGGGGCCATGAGTTTTGAGCCTTCCGCGAATAACTCGGCCGGGGCGGGGGTGGTTTTTTTGACGATCGTCCCCCCCGGAAAGACCCAAAAGCAGGTGATGGGCTGGGTCGCCGCATGGGGGGGCGTCGATCCGACCGACAGGGCAAAATTCCCCTTTCCCCAAGGGGCGGTCGCGCCTAAAAGTTAGCCTGTTTCACGCCGTTTTCGACAACAAGAAGGGCCCATCCGGGCAGTCCGGATGGGCCCTTCGGGTATAGGGGACCTGGGCCGATTTGGACTGGCCGCATCAGGACTTCGGGGCTATATATGAGGTAATGAAGGACCCACGCCCCTTGGGACTTTCGCCGAAACGAGCGCGCCGCGCCGCGGAGCTCTCGCTCGTTTGGTCGCTCTGTTTGGGGATGTCCTTCCCCGCTCCCGCCTGGGTGTACGCGGAGCCGACCTACCAAGACAAAGGCATCGTCCGCTCCGCGAACCCCGCCGCCGAAGCCGACCTCGCGCGGAAGGAATTTCTCAACACGAAAATCCTTCGCGGCGAAGACGATCCGGTCAAAGAGTATCTCTTTGACTCCGGCACCAAGCAGCTGACTGAAATGGGTCAGTTGATGTTCAACATGCTTTCCCAGGCCCAAGGCGCACAGCGCCAAGGGGAACTTAAGGAATTGACCCAGAGACTCGACGCGATGGTCGTGAACCTGCGCAGCGCCGGGGCCTATACGCCGGCCAAAAAGGCCGAGGTGGAGAGGGGCCTGAAGGATCTCAAGAAGCGCTACGGCGGCCTGCTCGACGCGGTCACCAAGGACACGGAGTCGACCGATCTTTTCAGCGCGCATCTGCGCCTGAACACGATGTTCGACGCGATGTCCCAGCGCGAAGAGAAGGCGCTGGGTCCCGGCGACGTGCGGATGCATCAGACGGAATCGGGCATCTACTACTACGACCGGGACGGAAAGCTCCTCTATAAGACCAACAAGAACCGGGTCATCATTTTCAACCAGCAGCTGCTCGATCAGCAAAAGGCGATCAACTCCCGCCTGTCGCAAAACGGGACCTTCGGCATGCCGCCGGATTGCCCGAAGCGCATCCGGGAGAGCGGACGCTTCCAGCACGATTTGATGCTTTACAGCTGGTGCGACCAGAAGGTCCGGGTCGACGCCATCGGCGAGCTCAAGCGCCGCCAGCGCGTGATCCTGATGGCGGCCTTGGTCGGGCATCAGCTCGGCAGCGAAATCAACAACAAAGACAAACTGATCGCTCTCGAAAAGCAGCTCGAGAAGGAGCAGATTACCTCCGGAAGCTGGGTCCCGGGTTTTGCGGCGGAGTACGGCCGGAAATTCGGGGTGTTCGACGACAGCTCGTTCCCGATGGCCGGGGACCTGATCAATGATAAATTCACCAAGTACAACGGGTATCTGGTTCAGCTCAACGACGCCTTGGCGGTGTACCGGGACCGCATCGACGCCTACCAGGGCGCCGACACGATCACCAACGATCAGCTCAAGCAGTTGAAGGCGCAAGAGAGACTCGTCTCCCGCTTCATGGCGTTGACCCAGATGGAAGCTCTGCGGGTTCAAACCGAGTTCATGATGGAGACGCTGAGCTATGAGGTGGAGAAGGGAGCGGACGGAAAGGAGCGGCTTCGCCGCGTGGAGCTCTCCCCCGATTCGATCAACTACGTCCGGGCGGTTCGGACGGCGGGTTTGAGCGGTCCCCAGCAGAAGAAAATGTTCGAACAGTGGCACGCAATGGCCAATCGGTTTTACCGCCTCAGTCGCGGCTACGACAACATCGAAGAGCAGCTGAACGCCTCGGACATCAACTCCGACTTGAAGAAGCCCAATATCGCGCTGATGGCGGCCGAGGCGGACCTTCAAGTGCTTCAGCGGGATTACTCCAATTTGATGCAGATGCCTCAACTGCTGAAATTCACGAAGGACCAGACCGACGGAAGTTGGTGGCACTGGACCGCGCCGGTGACGCGTTTCGCGTTCGAGGCCGCCAACGCGATCAGCGGCGGAGAGAAGGGTCTCGACTGGGGCGGGCAGTACGTGCGCGCTCGCGGCGAAATCGACAAGATGGCCCCGAAGGTCGAGGGGGTCGTGACGCTTCTCGCCGACGGGAGGTACCGCGACGCGGCGATGGCCGTGGTCACCGCCGACGAAGGGGCGTTGGCGACGCATTTGAGACTCTCGGTCGGGACGCGCTACGACGATATCAAGCTTACCGACAAGGCGGCCGCGGTTTTGGCGAAGTACCAGGAGAATCTCGGTCACGTCCAGACCGTTCACAACTACTCCAGCATCCCCATCGATATCGTCAAGTGGAGCGTGTTCCTGGGCGTAGGCTCGAAGGCGGCGGGCTGGGCGTCGCGCGGCGTGTATCAGACGATCGCCGGGCGCTCGCTGGCAGCGGGCGCCGAAGTGGGCGCGTTCCGGCGAGGAACCGCGGAGATCTTCAAGCACATGGCGATCCGCTTCGAGACCTTGGGGCCCGAATTCCAGACGAACATCTTCAAGGACACCGCCTATCGGTTCGCGAATTCGATGGCGCGCATCACCGCGTTCGCCGGGATGATCGCCCCGATCGGCGGCTCCGTGACGACGATCCAGCATCTCGCGTCGGGCGAAAAATCCCAGTTCAGCGGGGCCGGGGACGCGTTCTTCCAAGGGAGCGTGAGCACCGCGAAATGGGCGGCGGAGAATCCGTTCATCCTTTTCGTCAACATCCCCTATACCGCGTTCTCCGGAACGCGGGCGCAGGGGGTCGCGGAGTCCCTCGCGAACCGGGGGCTTGTCGGCAACGTGTGGGCGGGCGGCTGGAAGAGCGCCCAAGGCGCGGTCAACCTGGGCGGCCGCGCGAAGGCGTTTTTGAGCGGACAAACCTTCACGAAGGCGACCTTCGCCGACCGGGTTCTCGCCCGCACGGCGCTCAACGGGCCCGGCGCGACGAAATGGCTCGAGAATCTCGCCGAGCGCGGGATGGCCGGCAAGGCGGCCTCCACGTCGCTCGGCTTCCTGCGCGCGGGCATCACCAACATCGACCATGTCGGCAAGTTCTGGGCGTTCGGGCAGACGGCCGGCTATGTCGGACACCATCTCAGCTACAACCTGCGCTCGCTGCGAATCAACGACGGTCCCGGCCTCGGCGTCGACGGCAAGCCGATCCCGGAAGAGCAGCAGAGTTGGGTGTACCGCAACGTGACGGACCGTCTTGTGCCGCGCTACGAAGCGAACGAAAACCGACGCATCAAGCGCGCGCTGCAGGACCAACTGCATTGGTCCGAGTCCTATGTCTGGATGCTGCTTCCGATGCACCCCGCGCAGGCCTCAGAGACTCAGGACGCGATCCAGAACAAGATCGGAAACGACCAGTTCATCAAGTCGAAGGACACGGCCGCCCTTTTGGAAATGGCGAACGCGAATCCGCAGGGCGTTGAAGGCGCCCAGCCGCTTAAGATGCTCTATTTTGAGAAAGCGCCGCTTTTCCAGCGCGTCATGACCTACCGCTTCGGCCGCCGCCTGCAGGCGAACGAATTCTACGCCTCGCGGGAATCCATCGAAGAAGCGACGAAACGGCTGCTCCGGGACGAGGTGAAGGAAAAAACCGGACAGGACCCTCACCAGCAGCCCTGGAAGTATCTCGAGATGCTCGGCATCGAGGACGGCCAGATGCTCGGCCGGCTGCGGATGCGGGAATATACGCGCAACGCGCTCACCGAGCAGGCCGAACTCGCGTTCCGCGACCACCCGAATCTCGCAAAACGGATTATCGACGCGAAACCCTCTTCGGTGGTGGAAGGCGTCGGCACGCTGAGCCGCCCGCTGCTTGAGGAAGTGGCGTTGGTGGTCCGTCACGCCGGCAAGGTCGGCGGTTCCAAAAACCCGTTCACGACGGCGGAGTATAAAGGGACCGTCGCGAAGGCGGAGACGATTCTCGAGCCGTACTTCAAGTCCCGGGGCCCCCGCGACGCGGCGGCGACGGAGTTGAAGGCGCATCTCGACAAGCTCGGGCCCCGGTCGGAGCCGCTTCAGCGCTACCTCGACAACTTCCTCGAGACGGTGCAGGAATGGGGCGCGCGCGCCAAGGCGAAGAGCGCCAACCTAGAGCATTACACCGAACTCCTGAACCGGGCCGAGAACGAGATTTCCCAAACGAAGGGGCTCAGCAAGGGAGAAGCGGACGCGGTGAAGTCCGCGATCAAGTACCTGCGCGCGGTCGAGACCCGCTTCAACTACTTCAACAACGGCGAATACTTCATGGCCCGCAGCGGCGAGGCGTTCGACGTGGCCGTGAACAAGGCCGGGTCGACTTCGAACGCGACGCGCTTGAAGGCCGAGATCGCGAAAATGAAGGAGACGGTGACGGCCTTCATGCGCGAGAAGGGAATGGTCGAGGGGCAAGGGAATCTAACGGCCATGGGCAAGGACCGCGGCGCGGCGGTGTCCGAAAATCCCGGCGGCGACAAGTTCAGCGCGATGGTCAAGGAGCTCGACGGCCGCGTAAAGACGCTGGCCAACGACCCTTCGATTTCCCGTTCGGACGCCGCGCTGCTCGGGGAACTCGTCAAGAACATCGAAGGCGCGCCGTGGCTGCTGCGCAATTCGAAGGGCTTCAACCTCCAGGGGTGGCGCCCCGTCCAGTTTGAATCGTTGGCGTGGTTCATGAGGGCCCTGCTCGAGGGGAACTCGACGGGCAACACCCTGCGCATTTTCCTCAAGCTCAAGACCGGCGGCGGAAAGACCTTGGTGGCCACGGAAGGGATGTGGTCGTTCATCGAGGCGGATGCGAAGGCTCAGGGCCGCAAACCGGTGCTTTTGACGCCTCAGGAAAACCTCGTTCAGCAGATGGAGGCCGAACTTAAGGCGACGCGCAACTACGGGGACATCAAGGTCACGACCTGGAGCAAGCTCAACGCCGAACTCGCCCAGCGCAAGGTCGGATCCTCGGGAGACAAGGACGCGACGATCAAGGCGAACTCAACCGAGGAACTCTACATCGTCTCGGACGAATACGACGCGCCGTTCCTCGCGCCGGCGACGACGATCGGCCAGCAATTGGCGACGATCAGCCGGGTCAACGAGGGGCTCAACATCCTGCGCCGCACCGGCGACCGGATGAGCGAGCTCATCAACGATCCTCAGACGAATCTGCGCACCCAGCTCGAATACTACACGAAGACGATGCGCATGCACTCCTTGGAACTCGCCGATCACCCCGGCTACGCGAAGCTCGCCGACGGCGTCGCGAAGCTCGAGAGGGCGGTGCGCGAACTGCACAAGCTGCAAACCCAGTCCGGCAAGCCCACGGCCGGCAGGGCCGAGGCGATCAAGACGCAAGTGGAGGCGATCCGTCAGCTTGTCGACGGGCGCCCGGTTCCCGGCGTCGGCAAACAGGGCGGACTCACCCAGATGGTCGAGGGGATGAAGATTGAAAACCCTTGGGGGAAGGGTCGGAAGGTTTTGGAAAGCGGGGTGGAGTCGATCCGCACCCAGGCGAATCAATTGCTGGAGATCAAGGATCCGGCGTCGGCGGCGAAATCGCTCGGCCGCGGCGGAAAGGTCAACGAGGCGATCAAGGCCATCGAAAAAATGATCGCCGCCGAGTCGAACGGCATCGTCGGACGCTCCCCGTCGGCCATCGAGCTCGGATCCAAGACCAGCTCATTCCGGTCGCGGCTCGAAAGTCTCGTCGATCGCGTAAGCGGACAAAACAAGACCTTGCTGGAAGCGGCAAAAACCCTCGAGACCCGCTCGGCCGAAGTCGAGTCGCTCAGGAGCAAGCTGAAGGGGATGGAGGCCGGCGCACAAGCGCGCCGTGCCGTCGAAACGGATTTGCAGCGCGCGGAGATCGAATTACGCTCCACCGTCCAGGCGGTCGACAAAATCGTTTCGGTGGACGCGCAGAAGCCGCTCGTTGAATTCGCCTCCGGAGACGCCGTCGAATCCGGCCATCTGAGCGTTTCCGCTCGGCGCCTGCGCCTGCGCTTGGGCGAATTGACGGCGGAGGTTTCGCCCGGCAAGTCCAAGGTCGGGGAAATCACGAACCTGATCACGGAGCACGCCAGACGGCAAGGATCGACGCTGCAGAGCGCCGCCTCCCGCGAGGTCCTCTCCTTGGCCGACGGTCAGAGCCGCATCATCCATTCCCGCCCGCCCGAGGCGGCGCACAGCCTGCGGCGCGTCGCGGATTTGGGCCGGAACGTGCTGGAGACCCTCGAGAAGCCCTCTGAGTTCGTTCCGTCGAAGGGGAAGAAGGTCGGCTTGCTCGATCGCCTGCGCGGCCGCGACGCGCTTCGCTCGGAAGTGGATCAACTGCTGGGTCAGCAGGAACAGGCGGTGCACTACAGCCGGCTCAACACGGGCAAGCAGATGAAGGAACTCCTCGAGGTGGCCTCCAAGCTGCGCTCGATCGAGGCGGGTCCGAAGGCGTCTCAGGTGGAGGCCCTCGCCTCGCAGATCCGGGACTTGAACCTTCAAAAGCAGATTCTGCTCAAGGACGGCCGCAGTACGACCGCCATCGACCGTCAGATTTCATCCTTGACCGCGCAAAAGACGAAATTGTCCCGGACGCCTTTGGCCGATGAGGTTCAGGCGATGGCGGAGCGACTGGGCAAGGACGCTTCCGCCGCCGAGGCCGCGAAGGTCGACGCCCTGCTTGAAACCTTCAAGACCCGCGTCGCTCGCGGCTCCGCCGCCGAATCCCTGCTGGCTCGCGTCGAAATCGTGCAAAACGGACTGCGGGTGCGCGACGTGCTCTCGGAGAACACGCGCCGGATCCGCCACGAGATGGACATGCGTCAGGAAGGCTGGCGCGACCGCGTGCGCGAACTCGTCGCCGAACGCAACGGGATGTTCGAACAAACGGTGTCCAAGCGCAACGCGGTCTACGAGGTATACGAGCGGATGATGCAGGCCATGGCGAGCGACCGCTACGGTTTCCTCTCTCATCAGAGCTCGCCCTTGGCGGAACTGCTCCATCAGAAGAAGGTCATTGAGGCGCCCGAAGTCGCCGCGAAGACGATGCGGCGCCAGGCGGCCTCCCTCGTCTCGAAGCTGCGCGAGGTCGAAGGCCATTACCGCCGGATGCAGGCCGAGGCCGAGGGGCAGTTGAAGACGCTGAAGACGAAAAACGCGCCCGCGTCGCAGATCGAACTGGCCGAGGCGCGGGTGAAGGAGGCGAAGCTGCAGTTCGCCGAAGCGGCCGACGCCCTCGCCGAAGCCAAGTTCAATTACCGGACGACGAGGACGATCGCCGACCGCCTCAACGGGCTGATCGATTACGCCCCGGAAGGCAAAGGCCCCAACGCCGAAGCCCTGAAAACCCAGCGCGCGGAGTTGTTCCGGTTGGTCGAGGAACTGACCGCCAAGAACTCCAAGCTCGGAGAACTGAAGGCGAAGCGGGTCGATTCGAAGTCGCCGGAAGCGAAACAGATCGAGACGCTGGAATTCGAGGCGAAGCAGATGCAGTCGCGGTTGGAGGGATTGCATAAACAGGTTTCCCAGATGAACCGCGAAGTCGCCACCGAGGCGCTTGAACAGAAGCTTTCCGAAGCTGAAACCGCCGAAGCACGCGCGGAATTCAAGGTGAAAGCGGCGAAATCCCCGGAAATGCTCCAGCTTGCCCGTCGTGAATTGACTCTCGCGCGTTTCGAAAAGGGCGTGGCGAAAGGACTTGTGGAACTGCAGGTGAGCGGCGTCAAGAAGGCCCCGATGGAATTCCAGGCGCTCAAGCAAACCCGTGACGCCGCCTGGGCCCGCCGCCAGCGGATCAACGAGACCCTGCAGCAGGAGAAGGCCAAGCCCGAGGGGTCGCGGAGCGAAGAGAAGATCCGCACGGCGTCCGAGCAGATCGAGTGGCTCGACGCGCAGATGCTCGAAATCGGCAAGCAGCTCTATCAGTTCCAAAAGAAACTGGCTCCCGGCGTTCTCGAACTGGCCCAGAATCACGCCGGGTCCTCGGCGAGCAAGTGGCGCTCGAAGCTCGACCCGCTTATCGGCGAGTCCGTCGAAGGCGGCGTCCCGACCGAGTTGGCGCGCCTGAGGAACCTGCGGAGCGAGTTGATGCAGCAGCGCGGCGAACTCGCGGGCAAGCACGCGGTCGTGGACGCCGAACTCGTCATCGAGGCCGAATTCGCCAAGAACGGCAGTCCGCTGAGCAAATTGAGCGCCGAAGCGCGCCGCTCGATGCGCTCGCTCGCGGAGTCGGCCGACGGCCTCAAAGCCGAGGGACTTCCCAAAACCGTGCGCGAAGCCGCCTCGCGCTTTGAAAAAGCCGCCGGGGAGAGCGCGAAGACGCTGGAGTCCGGTTCGGGCGGATACGAACGGACCAACGGGCTGACCCGGGCCCGCGCGGAGGCAGGCCGGCTGACGTCGGAACTGCGCCGGGCGCTTGAAAACCAGAATCTGCCGAAGTCCCAGCGCGCGCTGTTGGAGACCAAGGCTCAGGCGTTGGAGCGGGGCGGGGAGAAGGTGAAGACCGCCCAGGAATCGCTTGCCGCTCGCTTGGAGACGGTGCGCGAAGCGTCGCGCCCGAAGGAGACGATCTCCCCCACCGAAGCGCTCGACCTGCAGCTCGCCGAGATTAATAAGGGAATCCGCGCCCTTGAGGGCCTTCGGGAGCCCGTACGTTCGATGGGCGGTCGCTACGATCCCGCGTCTCCCGGGTCGGCGCAACAGCATCCCGCGTTGGAAGTTCAGCGCCGCGCCCTGGAGAACGACCCCGCCAAGGCGAAGGCCGCCTACGAGCGGAAGCTCAAGAAGCTGGCGGGCCGATTTACCGCGGAACTCAACGACGCCTTCGCCGCCGAGCCCTTCCTGGCCCCCGAGGTCAGCGCCCAGATGTTCTGGAACATCAACGGGATGTACGCGTGGGCCAAGGGGATCCCGGTCATCGGCAAGTACCTGTTCCGCGGCCGTCCTTCGCCTTGGGTGCAGCGCGAGTTGGTGAACATGGCGACCGGGCACCACAACGAGGTTTCCGACGTGCGCTTCGACGGGCAGACGAAGAAGGTCGTTCCGATCCATCTCGGGGAATGGATGCCGACGATGGACATCGGCACGCGGCGCTTCTGGGAGCTTCACTTCAAGACCGGCCTGACGATGCCCTATGAGCATCAGGCGTTGGTCAACATGCGCAACTTCGTGACCGACAGCCCGAAGCTGCCGATCATCGGGTTCTCGGGCACGGTCGGAAAGGTGCTGCTCTCGCAGCTTCAGGCGAAGTCCGGCGGCTTCCGCGTCGTCGGAACGGGATCCGCCGGCTTCCCGAACGTCGGGATGCAGGTGGTTCCGTCGGCGACGGCGCGCTTCCAACTGATCGCGAATTCGCTGGTCGAGTCGATCGAAAACCCGGGGACGAAGCGGATCACGGTCGTCAACCACGCCAATTCGAAGGACCTCAAGCAGATGCGCCGCTATCTGCTGCGGACGGGGCTGGTCTCGGAAGGAGAGATCACGATGATCTTCTCCGACGCCGTGGCCCTGGGCGAGACGATGCCGCAGGCGAACGTGCGAAAGACGATGAATTTAGGCGCGCTTGATACCGGCCGCGCGCGCATCGTCCTGATGGATACGCGCGTCGCGGGACGCGGTCTCGACCTCAACTGGAAGGGAGGCGGATACAGGAAGGTCGACGTCTACTTCATGGACCCGCACAAGATCTCGCAGGTGCACGAGGTTCAGGCGGGCGGCCGCGTCGACCTCGACCGACTCCTGCCCGGCGCGGAGCGCACCTTTACGCGCGTGATCGACATCGCGAGCGCGAAGAACGACCCCGCCTTCCAGGAGGCGATGCTTTTCCACCCGCAGTTCCGCTCGATCTACTACGAACTGATGAACAATCCGCCGCCGAGCCTGCGCCAAAGTATGTCGATGCGCGGCGTCGGGACCGCCGACTGGCAGGCGCGCCACGATTGGATCATGTCCTTGCCCAAGGACAACCCGATCCGGCTGTCCTACTTCAACCTATTCACGGATTACGTGCGCAATTCGCAGCTGGAAGAGGAAGTCAGTCAGCTCAAGTCGTCGCGCTTCCTTGAGGGTCCGAACATGAATATCCCCGCGCATGCCCCCGCGCTGCATTGGGCCCCGAAGCTGTCCCGCTAAATTCCGCTTAATTTAAAAGCGGAAATCAAATTAATTCGCCCTTGAAAATTAGGACTTTAGGCCTATACTTGGATAGGCCCCTCGCGACTTGGCGAATGGGTCTTTACTGGGTACACCATGGGTAGAATGGCCCACCGCAGACGCCTCGTGCCGTCGAGCATGCCGGAGCGATTTTGTCGCGTCGCTCTGTCGCTTTTGTTGGCCGTTCCCCAGACCTTGATTCCGGTCGCGGCGTTCGCCGAAACTCCCGCCGCGGTCGACTATTCGAAGCTCACGCCTCCGGTCGGGGAAGCCGACTGGGCGGCGCGCCTGGAGCTTCTCAAAAAGCGCTACTCGCAACTGCTCGTCGAAGCGGCGAAGAGGCTTGCCGCCGAAGACAGCGCAACCGGGGCGGCCGCGGCCGAGAAATTCGTCAAGGAGCAGATCAATCCGCTTCAGGCGGCAATCACCGCCCATCGGCGGATTCTGGCGATGAGCTCCGCCGGCCGTAAATTCGCGGGAGGGTTCGACGGCGCGATTACCGAGACCGCCCTGCTCAAGAATTTGCTCGATTGCGCCAACGAGAAGAATCTGAAGGAGCCCGCCTCGGGTTCGGACTGTCTCGGCCGCATGGTGAAGACGATGGTCGCCGGCGAGCCGCAAACGCGCGGCGAGGGCGAGAAGCGCTTTCCCTGGGTCGGCGCCGCCGAGGCGAAGCTTAAGGTGCTCGAGTCCCAAGCCTCCAAGCTCTCCGCCGATTCCAACGAGCGCAAGAGCCTCGAGGTGCAGATCAAGGAACTCAAGGCCATCCTCGACACCGCCAAGGAACTCCAGGCGACCGGCGGCCCGATGGAGGTCACCGCCGCGCTGACCGGGGAGTTCAAGAAAGTCGTCGCGGCCCGCGGCGAAGGACAGTCATTCGCCGTCAGCACGGAAGATCTCGGGAAACTGCGCAAATCCGTGGCCGACATCAAGCGGGCGTTCACGCTGGAGGATACCGGCGACCGGGAGGCCAATATCGTCCAGGCGCAGGCGCTGCTCGGGCAGGCCTTCGACCGGATGCGTAAGTTTCAAACTTCCGAGGCGAATCTCCCCCAGATCGAAATCGCCCGCAGCGCCGCCGCCAAGCAGGTCGAGACGCAGGCGGGGGGCCCCAAGGGATTTAAGGCGATCGCGGTCCCCACTCTGCGTTCGGACAACGGCAGCTATGCCGGCAGCGACTCGATCGACGAACGGCGCCGCGCGATGGCGCTGTTCGGTCAGGGCGCCGTCTCCCGGTTCGCCGGTCAAAGCGAGTTCGACCGCACGAAAGCAGGAGAGGAGATCAAGGGACTCGACCGCGACGGCTTGATGGGGCGCATCGACTCGAACGAAAACCTGATCCGCAACGCCATCGAAAATTCGTTCAGCAACAGCAAGAGCGCGCTGTTCGGGAAATTCTCCCGGAACGTCGAATTCCTCGCCAATCCCTGGAAGGCGCAGCAGGAGATCACCGATCAGGAGCAGTACAACGAGGTGATGTCCAAGGGCATTCAGGAACTGGAGGCCGCCGGCTTCTCCGACGCGGCGATGTACTACCGGGCGAAGCTCGACCATCTCGGCCGCTCCTGGAGCGCGATCGGAAGCGGCAGCCTCAAGCACGGAACGGCTTTCCACGCGTGGGAACTCGCCAAGATTCCGGTCGACAACCGCCAGATGCCGTGGGAGCAGGTGCCTCCGTCGGGTCCGCGCGTCGCGCAGCGGGTGTTCTACGCCGAGGTCAACGACGACGGACGGAAGGTCCGCGGGCTGGTGACCGAGTTCGCCGGCGGGATGATGCGCTTTGAGGGTTTCCAGGACAAGGGACAGGATCACCATTTGTACGTGGACGTCGCGGCGAACGGCGAGGTGACGACCGGGCGGATCTGGACCGACGCTCAAGGAGCCGTTCAGCGCGTGCATTCGGCGACCGCGCGGGATGGAAAACGCATTCGCGCGATGCTCGCGAACACGAAGGAAGCCCTGCTGACGCAGTGGGGTTTTAAAGAGGACGGCTCAATCGCGTCGGTCCAAACCATCAACCTGGAAACGCGGCATATGACGACCGCGAATTTGGAAAAGGGAACGATCACCGCGATCGCCGCCGACGGAACGATGTCCGTCGCGTCCCTGAAAGCTCAGGAAAAGTGGAAGTACCTCTACGGGGATCTCGAAACGGCCGCCGCGACGGCGGCAGGCGAGGAGCCGCGGCGGGAATTCAAGCAGCGCGAAATGGTTTTGGCCGACGGAACGCGCATCCGCAACGCCGGCCCGCACGTGCAGATCGTCACCCCGCCTACGGGCGATATTCGCTACCAATTCCACGATTTCGAGAACGAGCTGTTCGCGCCTCCGCCTGCGACCGGATCCCCGGATCGCCATCTGGAGGTGGTGGCCCAGTGGGAGAGGGGGCGGCGTGCGCGGGCGGCGAAAATCGCCGAGGAGATCGTCGGCGCTCTCGGCAAGAACAACGAGAACTTCCGCGGCAAGGAGGGGGAGCGGCGCAAGCAGTCGTTGACGGAGATGCTTGCGAGGATCCAGACCAAGGACAGCGCCGCCCCGGGTGGAAGCCGGCGCGTCGACCTTAAAATCAATTTCGACGGAAGGGGTCAGTTCTCGTTCCTCTACGAGTTGGCCGACGGGCGCAAGGAAGCGTTCCAGGGCCGTTTCGCAAGCGCGATCCGAATGGCCCACGACGCAGCGGAGTTGAGCGCGTTCCAGGTCGGACGCCCGGTCGTGCTGGAAAAGCAGGGCGACAAGCTCGCCCCGGTCGAGGGATTGACCCATTTCAGCCACGGGCGCCGCTTCATGCAGTTCGTGTCGGACGGTAAAAACACGACGATCCGCCGGCAAATTTACGACCAGTATGAGAAAACCGAGGGTTGGGCGATCGCTCCCTATCAGGTGACCTATCAGCGCGAGTGGGTATACAAGGCGACGGCCGGTCGGATGTCGCAGAGCGACTTTAACAAGATGTGGGAGTGGGACGGCCAGCACGGCGACCTGATGAATTATTTCGACAACAAGTACGCCTACAAAGCCCTGACGGATCCCGTGAAATTGAGGGAAGGTTCGTCCTGGATCGGAAGTTCGGCGGCGTGGGTCGCCGATCTCCCCGTGCTCAAGCAGGTCGTCGAAGGCGCCGAGTTCATCGTGGACGGCGCCGTGATGGCCGGGCAGTGGGGGATCGAAGAGATCGCGGAGGGTTTCGGCGCCGACGATCTCGCGGAGAGCTACCGGCTCGCGCGCGTCGGCAACATGCGCCAGATGCCGTGGATCGGAGACACCGATTGGATGAAGAAGGCGGCCGACAAAGCCCTGACCGAAGAAGGCGGCGCCGACATCGCCAGGGCCTACATGGGGGAGGGCCGCGAGAAGGCTTTGAAGAAGGAAGGGTTTACGCACGCGAACGCCGACAATCCTCTTGAATTCAACCGCATGCTGATGGCGGAAGGTCAGTTGGGAGAGCTTTCCGGAGCCGCGCGGGACAACTTCTCCTTCGGAAACGAGTTGAACCCGATCCTCGGTGAAGACCACTGGCTGACCAAGAGCTGGCAGGTGGTCTCCGGCATCGCGAAGGGCGCGCCGCTGTTCATTCCCGTGGGCCAGATTCTTCAGAAGTTCAAGATGGCCAAGGCCCTGGTCACCCCGGTGACGATCGCCGAAACGACGGTGAAGGTCGGGTTGATGGCGACCTTCGGCATGTCGTTTGCCGAGAACATGAACAAGATCAGCTACGACGCCTATAAAGGCGACTGGGACGCGGTGAAAGGCCGCGCGCCGCAGATGGTCTTCGATTTGGCGATGGCGTTGGCGATGGGGAAGCAGGTTAAGAACAACTGGGGAACGATCAAGCAAAGTTCGTTCGACATGTACACGAAGGGGAAGAATTGGATCAACCGGAACAAGGGCAACCCGACGATCGTCAAGGCGCCGCCCGGGAACCCGGGTGTGGTCGATCCCGCCGTGAAGGCCGCCTCTCCCCAGAATCAAGCCCTGCAGCCCGACATCAAGGCTCAGAATCTCGGCAAGGCGCCGCCGCAGCAAAAGGGGAATCAAGCGGCGCCGATCGAACAAGGGGGGGTGAAACCCGTCGTTCCCAAGGCGGCTCCCGTCGAGCCGGCGCGGTCCCCCGTGCGCACGACTTCGCTCGGAACCGAAGGGGGGATGGGGACCGCCCGCTCGATCGGCGGAAACCTGAACGCCGCCGCGGGGGAATCGCTCGGCGGACGAAGCTTTAACCCGAAGGGAAACACCACCGGGACTCGGACGCTGACCGGCGATCTGCGCAATCTTAAAACGGGAACGCAAGGCGCCAAGGGGGCGCCCAAGGGCCAAACCTACCGCCCGGCCGATGTGAAGGCCGGCCCCAAGGGCGACCCGGTCGTCAAGCCGGTGCCCCGCGGCGCGCCGAACGCGGGACCGAAGGCCGGACCGAAGCCGGTCGTCGCCGAGACGACGGGACGGGGCGTCGGGCCGAAGGTCACCGTTCCCGAAGTGAAGCCGGCCGTTTCGCCCGCCGGGAAGGGCGGAGCGACCGGGGCGCCGGTCGAAGTCGCCGCCGCGAATTTCGCGCCGGGACAGGCCGTCGGTCCCCAGGGCTTCGTCGCGAAGCCGCCTCCGGGAAGCGCGGGCCCGGCCCGCACGGCGGCGCCGAAACCGTTGACTCCCGAGACGCGCGCTCCGACAAAGGCGAGCGGCGCCCCGAAGGTCGAAGTGAGGGGAAAGGCCGTTCCTAAAGGGACTGCGGCGCCGAAGCCTGAGATCGCCCGCGTCGCCGGAGAAGAGGGCGCCGCAGCGCAGGCCGCGCTGCGGCCCGGCGCCAAGCCGCCGGTCGAACGGGGCGGCGTTCTCGAGCCGATCAGGCGTTCGGCGAAGTCTCAGGCGAACGTCCCCGAGGCGAAGCTGCTGGAAAATCTCTCCGAGATCCGTTCCCGCGCCCAGCGGATGAGCGCCGCGCAGCGGCAACTCGGCATCACCAAACAGCAGGCCGCCGCGGTCAACAAGGCTCACGTGAAGGTCAACTGCCCGGCGGGGAACTGTTCGGGAGCTCAGATTCGAGCCAAAGCGCAAATCATGAAGGACGCGGGAATGACCCCGAAACAGATCCGCGGCGCGATGGAACGCGGTCTCGCCGGGGAGCCGCCGGTTAAATCCGCGTCGGCGGCCCCGGAGCTTCAAGGACGCGGGCAATCCGCGGGGAAGCCTCAGCGCGTGCGGCCTTCGAATGGACCGAAGGACGCGTCGCCGCGGCAGCAGGCGGCCGACACGGTCAAGCGTTCGCTGCGCCAGGCGGAGCGTCTGCGCTTGGAAAAAGGCAGCGCGATGGAGGTCGCGAATCTCGAACAGGCCGCCTCGAAATTGATTCAGGAACACGGTTTGACGGCCGGCGAAGTCGGCTATCAGGCGCAGGGAGGACGCTATCTCCGCGCTCCGAAGGGCTCGGCAAAACCCGCGGGCACGATGGAAGGAACCTTCGAGTCCGCCAAGACGCCCAAGGCGCCGAAGGAGGGATTGCCGAAGCGGGTGGCGGCGGATACCGCCGGAACTTTGCTGACTCCGGAAGGTTGGTTCAACGCCTTGGAGACCGTCAACCCGATGCGCTGGCCGGGACGTATTCTCAACGTCGGCAAGCGCCTCGGTTCTTCCATCACCACGCGAACGCCGACCTTCAACCGCTGGGCGAAGAGTCTGGGACTTAAGATCAACGAGGTGAGTCCGAACTGGCTCCGCCGGGTCGGCCGGGGTCTCTCGAAGAAATACAACGAATACCAGGGCAGCCGCCACGTCAACAACACGCTCAACTATCAGTCGAAGATGCTCAAACTTCGTCAGAAGCTCAGCTACATGCGCGGTCAGAAGCCGGTTCGGGCGGCGGGTCAAAGCTGGGTTTCCCACAAGTGGAATCAGTTCCGGTACCTGCGGGCCCGCGCGCTCGGTAAGATTCCGGGATACGGCAAGCTCAACGAACGGATGCTGCAGAAGCGCATCGGGAATTTCAAGGGCCGCGCGAAAACCGCCCGCGCCTTGGCCAAGGAACATCTGGGCCGCGACGTCCGCAATGCCGGTGCGCGAGGCAAGGTGGCGGACGGCCGCTATCGTGCAAAATGGCGTGAAGCGAAAAAAGCCGGCGCGTTCCGACGCAATTGGAAGCGCTGGGCGGCCGAAGGTCTGCTGATGGCCGGACTCATCGGCGGACCATACCTCTACGATAAGTACATGACCCGTGCCCCCGAGGTGGACGATGGCGAGTTTATCGACATCGGCGACCCGAACGCGGAAGAAGAGCCGATGAACCCGTTCTCCCATGAGCCGAATCCTTCCGTCATCGACAATGGGACCGGTGATCGTACGGGTGTCGATTCGAAAGACCACACTCTCACGGGCGACGATACGAAGAACACCTACCGGGCGCCCGATGAGGATGGTTCTCAGACCGGGGGCTCTCCGACGGGCGGCGCTCCGACCGGCGGGGCTTCTCCGTCGGGCTCCGCCGGCGGCGGCGGAGGCGGCGGAGGAGGAAGCGGCGGAGGCGGCGGCGGAGGCGGCAGTGGAGGCGGCGGCGGAGGCGGCGGCGCTGCGCCGGCGGGCGCGGCAGGCAACGAGCAGGCTTCGGGTCCCGCCCCGAATTGGAACGCTCCGGCGGGCAAGACAGCGCTCGCGATGAATGCGCGGCCGATTCCCGGCCTCGTGCAGCAGAACGCCGACGGGATGCCCGGTTTCGGGATGCCTTGGGCGCCTCCGGGCGGCAGCGGTGCCGACCGGAAGATGCCGGCGGGCGTTGTGGGAGGCCGTGTGGTGCTGGGCGAAAAGTCCGCGCTGCCGCAGTACCAGTTTTCAACGAGCGGCCCGTCGAGTTCTTTGGCTCAGTTGTGGCCTTTCGCGCCGCGCGATCCGTTTGCCGGCGTTGAAAAGAAGGGCCGTTCGCAGCAGGTGGCTCCGGAGCCGGCTCCGCGGATCAACGACGCGCCGTCCGATCAGCGCGCTCCCGCCGCGGCCTCCCGGGTCCCGTCGCAGGACGAGGAACTGCGCTACGATCTTATGAAGACGTTTCTGCGCCCGGCGCGCCATATTCAGAGCGGACATCCGGGGTCCGCGCCGGAACCCGCGAAAGGCGCCGGGCTGGCGCTCTTGCTGCAGATGCTCGCGCTCGCGGGCGGCATCTACCTGTGGCGCTTCTCGAATATCGGCTACGTGCTGGGACTTCGCCGGCGCGACTACTACGGCAGGGACTGATTCTTAGGGGCAACCCCGGAAGGGGGAACTCGCCCGCCATGCTCCCGTAGTTTCAACGACGGGATGCCCCCCAACGGCGCGAACGCCCCCGTGGGGGGCGTTCGGCCTCGGCGCGCAAGCGCGCCGAGGGGAAATTCTAGAGTCGTCTTCCAGCGTAAAGAACTTCGCGCCCGCAGGCTTCGAGCGGTGCGCTCCCCCCGCATAACGCGCATGCAGAGAATGCCGTTGCTCACGCCACGATCAAAGAGGGTTGTCCCCGGGGAAAGTTGCTGCCCCTGTTCGAGATCACACAACAGGCTCGATGATGGAGGCGGCAAATCGAATTTTTAAAGAAATGCTTTAAAAGTTTGTACTTTTTACATATCGCGCGATATGCAAAAACCATTTTATTTTTCAGCGCTTTCTTGAAAATTCGTTTTGAACGATCGGTTGTAGGGGTTATGCAAACGCGCCTGCATCAACGGAAATTTCGAATTAAAAAACAACGACGTTCGTTAAAGGCGCATTTGCGCGGGAGCGCCGGGCCGTTGCCGTTCGCCGTTTCGGGCTCGAAAGAATCGCGCAGCGATTCTTCGAGCATCGGGCCCAAGGCCCGAAACAATCGCGCACGAGGCGCGAAACAAAAGTGAGGTCAGGTCTTCAGCACGACCCCGGCTCCGATGGAGCCGTCGATGTAGATTTTAAGCGGCTCCTCGAAGCGCGCCCAGCGAACGTGCTCGCTTTGGTCGACGGTTTTGAGCGCGCGAAGCCAATCCCAATCCAGGAAGCTTTCGTCTCCGCGGTGGCGGATCGTCAGGTAGCCGACCCCGAGCGAGACCACGTTGTGCAGAAAGTGCGTTCCCAGCGACGGTTCGACGACGAAACCCTCGTGCGTCGTTTCCACGATCGCCTTGGCCGAGTCGATGTCTTCCCAACGCACGGGAATGCCGAGCAGAGGATCCGCCGAGCCCCAACGGCCGGGGCCGATGAGCAAGGTCGTCTCTGAGCGGGATTTAAGCCTCGCGTTGAATTTCGCGAGTTCCGCGGCGATCGCGCGGGTCTTGCTCCGTTCGAACGCTTCGGGAGGGATGAAGAGGATGTTCCGGACGCCGGTGATTTCGCCGTGCCCGAGCGCCCGCGGGGTTTTGAGCAGCAGGTCCGCGCCTGGAATATCGTCGAGCGAGACTTCCCCGCCCGGGGAACGGGACGGCATCGGCCGCAATTGAAGCACGGAAAGCCTGCGCGCTTCCGGATCGAAAGTGAATTCCAATTCCACCGGACAGCCGACCGCCTGCTCGGAGAGTTCCATCAGCCAGCCGAGCGTTTCGGCGAACGCGTGATCCGTGTCCGCGAGAAGCGGCGCGAAGGTGATAAGACGGGCTCCCTTGCGGCCGATGCCTTCATAGAGTCGGTCGTCGGCTTGAATGTATGTGGAGGCGATGGGCGCGAGCACGCCGTCTTCCTCCGCCTGGGAGACGGGAAGGCTGAGCAGATTCGCGCGGCTTTCGCCCGCCGGCAGAAAATCACGGAGAGAAAGGTCAAGCGCCAGGAATTCACGCTGGGCGTTGCGGAACCAATCCTTCGTCGAGAAACTTTGCAAGGGGGCCGACGGGCGGGCGGGGGAGAACGCGTGGCAGCACCCGCCGTCTACCACCGTGGAACCGAGTCCGAGAGCGGCGTAGACAACGCCGTCTTCGGATTTAAGGGGGGGGACCGGATAGTAGTTGCGCGACTGCATGACTCCTGAAACGGAGGGATAAAAACGTTCTCCGTGGACGCGGCCGACCAGGCGCTGGATCAGCACCGCCATCTTCTCCTCGCTGATCCCGCGCTGGAGGCTCGCGCGGCGGTTGCGGGCGCGTTCGGTGAAGGTCGAAGCGAAGACCATCCGAACCGCCCGACACAACCGGTCGAGACGAACTTCGACGTCGGGGTCGTTGTTCGGGAGGAAATAGGTTTCGTAGAGTCCCGCCGTCGGCTGGAATTGGGCGTCTTCGGAGCTCGCCGAGGAACGCACCGCGAAGGGATAGTCCGCGCGTTCGGCCAAAATCCGCAAATCCTCTACGGCTAATTCGGGCAGACGCGCCGCGTCGAACGCCTCGCGCAGTTCGGCATCGCTCATGAGCCCTCGGTAGCTGGGGCGCAGATCGTTGAGGGTGAGGAATTCCTCGAAAATCTCCGTGGCGACGACCGTGGAGCGGGGAATTTCGACGCGCAGGGCGTCCCGCGGGCTGCGCATCCGCCGGCGACTCAGCAGGGAATTCAGAAATCCCAACCCGCGGGCCTTTCCGCCGAGAGATCCCTCGCCGATCTTCATGAAGGCGCTGCGGCGTTTGGAAGCCAGGCGCGTGAATTCCGTGACGCTGCCGGAGTAGCGTTCTTCAAGCGTCTCGGAAAGCGCGCGGATCAAAAATCGTTTGAGATCCCCCGGGTGGGAGAATTCGCTGACCTTGCGGGGACGGATCATGTGTGCGAGTTCAAATTCCGTTCGCGCCAGCAGCCACTTCGAGAAGTGATTGCGGCCGGCGTGGTAGTCGATGGACTTGTCGTCGACGGCGGGGAGGGAGTCCACCAATTCGGCTAGATCCGAGGCGCGAGCCACTTCCGTGCCGTCTTCGGTCCGGAAAACGAAGGCGCCGAATCCCATGTGCTCCCGGAGGAAGCCGCGGAAGCCGTCGGCCAGCCCCGGGTCTCCTTTCGCGAGAAAGGAGCAGTCGAGCGCTTTCGCCGCCGCCGCGGCGTTGCGATTCGAGGATTGGAGCAGGATCGGCATGTCCGGCGCTGCGGCGCGGATCTGTCGAATCAGTCTCAGACCGGCGTCGGGAGTCAGTTCGCCGTCTTTCGGAAATTGGATGTCGGTGATCACGCCGAGCAGGCGGTTTTGGTAGCGCTCGAACATCGTCAGCGCGGTTTCGTAGTCGCTCGCCAAAACTACTTTGGGCCGGGCGCGCATGCGCAGCATTCGGTGGCGGAGATTGATCCCTTCTTCGATCAAAGATCCCGTCTGCAGCAGGATTTCCGTGTAGAGTTGAGGCAGATAATAGGAATAAAACCGGACCGAGTCCTCGACAAGCAGGACGACTTGAACGCCGCCTTCCAGCACGTCGTGTTCGATGTTTCGCGCGTCCTCGACCTGCTTGATCATCGCCAGCAAAATGCGGACGTTGCCGTTCCAAAGATAGGCGCGGTTCACTCCATGCAGTTCCTTGGGCTGCAGGCGATTGAGATCGGCGGCGCTGTATGCCAGCAAAGCGACCGATGTGTCGGGAGAGCGCCGCTTGACTTCCTCGGCGAACTTATCGAGCGGCATCGCGCCGACGCGCGACATGGCGATGATCAGATCGAAGGAGGTTTCGGCGAGGCGATCGAGCGCTTCCTGAGCGGACGAAACGCGGGATATACGGGGGGTATAGCGCAGTTGGAGTCCCTGGTACTCCCCGAACAACACGTCGTGCAGCCGGTCGTCCTCCCCGATGACGAACGCGTCGTACGCGCTCGCCACGAGGAGGATTTCCCGGACCTGGAACGACGCCAGCCGATCGAATCCCGGAAAGGCGGATTCGAAATCGGCTAGGTCGTTCTCTGCGTCGGACTCGGACAGTTAGACGACTCCCTGGTCGAGCATCGCGTCGGCGACCTTGGTGAAGCCGGCGATGTTGGCGCCGAGGACGTAGTTGCCCTTGTCCCCGTACTCCGTCGAGGTCGTGAGGCAGGCCTCGTGGATGCTCTTCATGATGGTGTGCAGGCGGGTGTCCACTTCCTCGCGGGTCCACGCCAGGCGCTGGCTGTTCTGCGACATCTCCAGCCCCGAGACCGCCACGCCGCCGGCGTTGGCCGCCTTGCCGGGACCGTAGAGGATCTTCTTGTCGAGGAAGACGTCGACGGCTTCCGGCGTCGAGGGCATGTTCGCGCCTTCGGAAACGACGAAGCAGCCGTTGTCGACGAGGGTCTTCGCGTCCACGCCGCAGAGTTCGTTCTGCGTCGCCGCCGGGATCGCGACGTCGACCTTGACGCCCCAGACCCCGGTCCCCTCGTGATACTCGGCGTTCTTGTACGCAGCCGTGTAATCCTTGATGCGTCCGCGGCGGACGTTTTTAAGGTCGAGGACGAACGCGAGCTTCTCCCGATCGATTCCGTCGTTGTCGACGATGTAGCCGGCCGAGTCGGAGAGCGTCACGACCGTCGCGCCGAGATCGATGCACTTCTCGGTCGCGTACTGCGCGACGTTGCCCGAGCCCGAAATCGCGACGCGCTTTCCCTTGAGGCTTTCGCCGCGGGTTTTGAGCATCTCTTCGGCGAAGTAGACCGTTCCGTAGCCGGTCGCTTCGGGCCGGATGAGGCTTCCGCCCCAGTTGATGCCCTTTCCGGTCAGCGCGCCGTCGAAACGGTTCACAAGGCGTTTGTACTGGCCGAACAGGAAGCCCAACTCGCGGCCGCCGACGCCGATGTCCCCCGCGGGAACGTCGGTGTCCGGGCCGATGTGGCGCTGGAGTTCGGTCATGAAGGACTGGCAGAAACGCATGACTTCGTTGTCGGACTTGCCTTTGGGATCGAAGTCCGATCCGCCCTTCGCGCCGCCCATCGGCAGCGTCGTGAGGCTGTTCTTGAAGACCTGTTCGAAACCGAGGAACTTGAGAATGCCGAGGTTGACGCTGGGGTGAAAGCGCAGGCCGCCTTTGTACGGCCCGATGGCGCTGTTGAACTCGATGCGAAATCCCCGGTTGACCTGGACTTCGCCGGAGTCGTTCACCCACGGCACGCGAAACATCAGGAGCCGTTCGGGCTCCACGATCCGCTCGAGAATCTTCTTGCGCCGGTATTCGGGATTGCGGTCTAAAACGGGCTGGAGAGATTGGACGACCTCTTCAACCGCTTGATGAAATTCCTTTTCTCCGGGGTTCTTCGCTTCCAGATCCGCCATGAATTCTTTGACGGTGGCTTTCCCTGTCTTGCCGTTCTTCGTTGCGACAGTCATGTAATCCTCCTGGCCGTTTCGGGCCCTGACTAGAGGCATGCTACAATAATGCCAGTGAGCGTAAACAGCGATATCGAAGTGCTCCTGAACATGCGAAGTGTGGCCGTTGTCGGCTGCTCCCCGAAACCCGAACGTCCCTCCCATCGAATCGCCGCCTATTTGATCGAAGAAGGCTACCGGGTCTATCCGGTAAATCCCGGACACCGCGAAATCCTAGGCCGCCGCTGTTGGCCGTCTCTGTCCGATATAGAAGAAAGCATCGATTTTGTAGACGTTTTCCGGAAGCCCGAATGTGTCCCCGACATCGTGGACGAAGCGATCGCCCTCGGCGTCAAAGGGCTTTGGCTCCAGGACGGCGTCGACCACCCCGCGGCGGTTTCCAAGGCACGGGCTGCGGGCTTGGTCGTTGTGGCCGATGATTGCGTGATGCGGCAGCATCTGTCGCGATTCCGTTGAACATCCCGGTTACAGCCCTCCTTTTCGTCGCTCTATCGGCTGTTCCGGGAAGGGCGTTATCGACGTCCACGGTCGATTCGCTTTACTTCACCCGGGATCAGCCCGGGAAGCTGGAGGACACCCTTCCTTTATTGGAAGCCGAACCCGACAATCCCGAAGCCTTGTGGCGGCTCGGCAGGTCCTGGGTTCGCTTAGGCGAACGGCGCGACGGGAAGAAGGCTAAACTCGAGGCGTTTGAACGAGCGAAGGACGCGCTCGACCGGGCGCTGAAGGGCGACGCGGAGAGCGTCGAAGCGCATTACTGGCATGGGATCGCGCTCGGACGCATCGGGCAGACCCGGGGCATCATGCGGTCCTTGTTCATGATCGGGCCGATGAAGCGCGGGATGCGCCGGGTTCTTGAACTCGATCCCAAGCACAGCGGGGCGCATCACGTTCTCGGCGAGATGTATCGGCAATTGCCGGCTTTCGCGGGGGGGAGCCGCGCGTTGGCGGTAGCGGAGTTGGAGCGCGCGCTGGAGTTGGGCCCCCATCATACCGCTCACTATCCGGCGCTGGCGCAGGCCTATCTGGACGCCGGGCGCCGGGAGGATGCGATTCGCGTGTTAAAGGCGCTCGACGGCGTGAAAATGCCGGCGGATCCTCCGGACGCCGAGGGAAACCGGGAAGAGGCGCGGCGGCTGCTCGACGCGCTCGTCAGCGGAAGTCGGTGAGGCGTTCGCGGATCCCGCGCCGGTAGGGATAGGAAACGGCCTGCAGCCCGACGGTTCGGGCCTTGCGGTCACGCGGTTTGAAGAGAATCAATTTTTTCCCGTCTCCGGGTTCGAGGAGGGCGTTCAACTTGACCTTTCCGAGGCCCGGGGTTTCGGTTCCGTCGATCGCGTCGATACGGTGTCCCCGACGGATCCCCGCCTCGTAGGCCGGGGACTCCTCGTCGACCGAGAGAACGTAGGCGCCTCCCTTGCCGGCGGACAGCGTCAACCCGTACCCGTTTCGGTAGCCGGCGCCGCGGCGAAGCTTCACGCGGCGGGGGGTCTTGTCCGAGGCGCTCAACAGCTTCAGTTCCACATTCGTCCCGACGGATCCGTAGAGACGGCGGATCGCCTCGGAGAACCCGAGCCGATAGACCGGCCTTCCGTCGATGTGAGTGACGCGGTCTCCTTCGCGGATTCCGTAGGCGTGCGCCGAGCGTCCCGCGATCACGTGAGACACTTCAAATGTTCTGCCGTTGCCGCTCGCGGTGCTCCGGAGCCAGAGGCCGGGCCCGGCGCGGTAGAAATCCTCCCGTTCGCGAATCAGAAGATCCTCGCGAAATTCGATTTGCAGGTTGCGCTCGGGATTCAGCAAGAAGGGATCCGCGTCCTCGGGAGCCGCCACCAGAGAGCCGCCCGCGCTGATCTGAACCCCGCGGTCGGCGTCGGCGATGGAGCGCAGCACGGCCGCGCAGGGGTAAGAGCGCCCGCCCGCAAGCGCGATCTTGAAGACGCTGAGTTGAACGACCCGCGCACGGCCTTCGACGGAACTCGCCGCGACGGCGGCCCAAACGCGGCTCCCTTGGGGAATGACGATGAAATCGAGAGACGAGTCCGAAGCCATGGAGGTGCTGGTTTCCCCTTCGAGTACGTCGCCGACCTGAACGCTTTGCGCGATCCCTTTCGGGAAACGGATCCACACGCGTTCCCCAGCGGCGACCTTGAACCCGGGAGCTTTCAGCGCCTCCAGCGGACGCTCGGACGCTTCCCGCGCGGCTTCCAAATGGGCGTCCCGGATTGCCTCCTCTCCCGGTGTGAGCAGGGCGGCGTCGCGCGATTCGGGACGCGGCCATAGAAGCGGGGGCATTTCGAGAACCATCAGTTCCCCGCGAAGATCGGGGCGGGGGGGGGCGTCGTCGAGTTTGTCGTCGATCCGACTGACGACGGCGGACAAACGCGTCTCGGATTTCCAGCTGCGCAGGGCTTTCGCAGCGTCCGTCGTCCGGCGAACGCGGCGGCCGTTGAGCGTCAGCAAAGTGTCGCGCGGGCGAAGGCCGAGTTTTGCGGCGGAGGATCCCTTGCGAACATGCAGCACGCGAAGACCGGCGGGGCTTTGCGCCAGACTCACTCCGAAAGAGATGAGCAGATCGTGCGCATCGGCGAGGAGGGTTGCGCCCTTGGGGCGCGTCGGAACCGAGGCGCGGCGCGTGTCGGGGCCGGCTGCGGCGAACGAATCTGCCGCCGGGGAAAGGCAAAGGAGGGCCAAGATCAGAGGCCGCATCAAGGCCCCTCCGGCGCGGCCGTGCTCGGCGCCTGCCGTTCGCGCTGCGCGGCCGCGGCGGCGCGGCGCTCGCTATCCCTTCGGGCCTTTTCCTTCAGGACGGACTGGACTTCGCTCCCCGGGTCATCCTTCGAAAGTCCAGCGGCCTCGGAGCCTTTCTTCATAGACCCGGGGGTCAGCGCTGCGCCGTAGGTTTCGGCGAGTTCCGCGAGTTTCCCTTTGCTCGAGTCGTAGCACGACGCGTCGGGAAGCGCCTCGACCTTCGCGAGGTTGGGGAGAAGGAGTTCAAGCGCCCCCCGCACGTCGCCTTCCGCAAATTTCTTCTCGGCGTCGGCGGCGACCGACCGGAGGGCTTCCTCGATACGCGCCGCTCCGGTCGCGCGGGGGAGATCTTCGATGCGTACGAGCGTGTAGGTCTGTTCCCATTCCCCGCAGCGCGTCTGGTCATCGGCGTCGAGGAGCGCGAGCGCGCCCGCGTAGAGAGAAACGGCCTGATCCGTCCGGCATCGGCTTTCGAGTTCGCGCCCTTTCTTGACGGCCCTATCGAAAGCGTCCTGCGCTTCCCGCCGCCGTTGGGAGGCGATCATTAACTCGCGCAGGGTCTTGGAGAGGCTGGAGCTTACCCCTTCGGGGATTGCGTCGCATCCGGCCGGCAAATCGGCGAGCAAAGAGAGCGCGTTTCGCGCCCGGTCAAAACGGAAATCGCATTGCTCCTTGGAGGCGAAGAGGCGGGCCCCGTCGATCGCGGCGTCGAGGCGCTCGCGGAGTTCGCTTTGCCGCTGCACCGTTCTCCGCCGCTCTTCGACATGCTTGAGCAATCGGGCGAAACGGGGTTTAGAGGCCGAAGGCTTCAGGTCTTCGATCGCGGCATCGTAGCGGGAGAGCGCGTCGGAAAGCATGCAGCTCGAGGCTTCCCGGTCCGCTTCGGCCGCGAGCGCGAGCATTTCCCGGTAGCGAGGGGAGGGTTGGATCTCCACTTCCCGCGATAGTGTTTCCGCCCCGTCCGCGGAAATCCGGAGCCGATAGGTGACGGCGTCGTCGGTGCGGACCGGGAGCTTCGCCGTGAAGGTGTAGGGTCCGCCGTTGCCCGCGCGCAGCTTCCGTTGGAAGCGGTTTTCGATCCCGGCCCAACCGCGGTCCACGAATCCGAGTTCTGAGATATCGATCTGCTGCCCGTCGGCGACGCCATAGACCCAATAGGCCATGGAAACGACGGCCGTGTCCCCCGTGTCGAGTGTCGAGGATCCGTCTTCGGCGAAAATATGCAGTTCCGGACCCGAAAATCGGACGACGGGACCCTGGGGTTCCGGGGTTTTGACGGAGAGGACTTCGCGCAAGCGCTCGATGGAGCCGCGGTCTTTCTCCAGGCCCGCAAGGACGGCTGCAAGCGCCTTGACGTCGTCCCTCAAGGTCGTGGAACGCTCCAGTTCTCGGAGGCGTCCGCGCGTTTCAAAAACCGTCCAGAGTTTCCTCTGATCGGCGAGATAGGCCGGCATGTGCCGGGTCCAATCCTCGGAATGATAGACCGCGGCTAGGTGTTCGAGGACATGGCGCCGTTCGGGGGATTCGGAAAGCCCGCGCGAAAAAATCTCCTGCGTGAATTCGCCGGCGGCCGCTTCGGGCGCGGAAATCCAGGCGGCGGAACGCGCTTCGAAGAACTCTTCACCCCAACGGGTCCGCATGAGATGTTTTCCTTCGGGAGAGGCCGCGAGGCGTTTATCGAGTTCCCCGGCTTCCCGCAGCATCACCGCCAGAACGTCCACGGCCGCGCGCAGGCTCGGCGTCATCAGGCCTCCGAGCGGCCGGCGCTGGAGCGTTCGCAGGTCCTCAAGGGAGCCGTCTACGGCGAGGGCGCGCCGGTTGCGGCGGTAGAGGTCAAGAAACTCGCGGTAGGAGGCTTCGTATTTGAGGAGATCTTCGAAAAGGGGCCACTGAACGAAGGCAACCGTTCGCGTTTTTCCGGTCGACGCAAGAGAGACGAAACCGCGACGGTGCAGGAGGGTGAGTCCCTTTTCTGTGAACGCGTCCTCCAATAAGACGGCGGCGCCGCGGCCGGGATCAACGGAGGATTCTGCCGCGCGGAGGGCGGGTCCCGGAAGCGTCAGGAAAAATAGCGTCGCGAGAAGAAGGTTCACAGGCTTCGCATTATTTATCGTCTTATCGGGACGTTGTCAATAAGCCTGGTGTTTCCGAAAAAAACCGCCCCTAAAAGCCGAAGGCGGCCCGACAGGCGCTGCGCGGGCTCGAGCGTTTCCGTCTCGGCAAGCCCGACATAGTCGAGCCGGGCCCCCGGTATTTTTAGAATCCGCCGGCGTACGGCGGCCACGACGGAGGCAGGCGTCGCCGAGGCCCGGCGGGATTCCTCGACGCCCGCGAGAAGCGCGCGGTGAAACTCCGGCGCGGCCGCACGCTGGGCCGGATTCAGGAAGACATTCCGGCTGGACATCGCGAGACCGTCGGATTCCCGCACGATCGGGCAGCCGACGACGCGGACCGGGAAATCGAGATCCGCGGCCATCCGGCGCAGGATCACGAGCTGCTGAAAATCCTTTTCGCCCAGGAAGAGCGAGTCCGGCGCGACCTGGGAGAGCAGTTTCGCGACGACCGTCGCGACCCCGCGAAAATGCCCCGGGCGGGAAGCGCCGCAGTAGCGTTGGGAGAGTCCGGAAACTTCAACGAAGGTCCGCGCTCCGGGGGGGTACATGGTTGAGACTGCGGGATGGTAGAGCAGCGCGGCTTTTTCCCGGCGGCACAGCGCGGCGTCTTTCGCGAAGGGGCGCGGATACTTCGCAAGGTCCTCTTTCGGGCCGAATTGGATGGGATTGACGAACACCGAGACGACGACGCGGTCGCACGCGATTCGGGCGCGGCGGACCAAGGCGAGATGCGCCTCGTGGAGCGCCCCCATCGTTGGCACGAAACCCACGCGAAGCCCTTTCCGGCGCCAGGCGGCGACGGCTCTGCGAAGCGACGAGGGGGAGCGGACGATTTTCACAGCAGGTGGCTCTCGAAGAAGGAGCGGATGCGGCGGTCGTATTCCTCCGGCGCCGCCTCCTGGCATCGTCCGTGCGTCGCTCCCGGAACCACCCAGAGTTCCTTCGGTTCCCCGTTGCGCTCGTACAGCGCTCGGACCTCCGAGAGCGGCATCAAAGAGTCGTTTTCTCCGGAGAGATAGAAGACGGGCCGCGGGGACACTTTGTCGACGTGGTAGTGCGGGCTGAAGGGTTCCGGGTCGGCTCCCAGGCGCCGGCGGATGATCAGCAAGGTCAGCCACACGAACGGAAAATAAGGGAGGTGGAATTTGTTCCGGCAGAACTGTCGGACGACCTCGTTGAACGACCGAAACGGGGATTCCAAGACGCCGCAGCGAATCTCCGGATAGCGCGCCATCGCATGGATCGCCATCGCGGCCCCCATCGAGAGTCCGCAGATCCCTAAACGCTTCACCCAGGACGGGTGCCGATCCTTCAGCACGCGCATCGCCGCGTCGAAATCAAAGGCCTCCAAATATCCGATCGAGGAAAGCCGTCCGGCGCTTTCTCCGTGCGCGCGCGTGTCGAGAAAGAACAGATTGAAGCGGTCGCGCAGCGAGTGAAAACGGCGAAGCATGTCCCCCTTATTGTCTCCCCAGCCGTGACAGAAGAAGATCGTCGCGTCGGTAGGCGTGTCGGCCCGGACGGTCCACGCGCGCAGCACGACGTCGTCGTGGGTGGCGAACTCGAGGGATTCGTAGGCGATGTCCAACTCCTCGGGGCGGAGCAGGTCGGGAAGCAGATCGGGCGGGTGGAAGACGACGTTGGCTCCCCACCAGCACGCGGCAAAGACGGCGGCGACGAGAACGAACCCCGCCGGGAGCGCCCAGAAGGGCATTACTGGGAGGCGCGGGTTTTCGATGGGCTGGTATAGGTGTGGTCGGGGCCCGGAAAACCGCCCGCGCGAACCTCGGCGGTGTAGCGTTTGATCGCGTCGAGCATGGCAGGTCTTAGATCGGCGTAGCGTTTGACGAATTTCGGGACGGGACCTGCGCCCATGCCGAGCATGTCGTCGACGACGAGAATCTGGCCGTCGCAGGCTTTGCCCGCCCCGATGCCGATCGTCGGAACGCCGACCTTTTTCGTGATCTCCCGGGCGAGCTCCTCGGGAACGGCTTCGAGCACGATCGCGAAAACGCCCGCGCCTTCGAGAATGCGCGCGTCGGTGAGCATCTTGTCGGCTTCTTGCGGACGACGGCCCTGAACTTTAAACCCGCCGAGCTTGTTGACGGCTTGGGGGGTGAGCCCGAGATGGCCCATGACCGGGACGTTGATTCGGACGAGTTCCTTGATGACCGGAGCGACCTCGATGCCGCCCTCGAGTTTTACGGCTTCGGCGCCGCCTTCTTTGACGAATCGACCCGCGACCCGCAAAGCCTCAAGAGCGTCGATCTCGTACGAGAGATAGGGCATGTCTGCGACGAGGAGCGCGCGCGAGTTGCCGCGCGCGACCGCCTTGGTGTGATGGAGCATCTCCTCGGGAGTCACCGGAAGCGTGTTCTCGTAGCCGAGCTTGACGTTGGCGACGGAGTCTCCGACCAAGATAACATCGACGCCCGCCTCGTTGACGAGGGCGGCGGTCGGGGCGTCGTAAGCCGTCAGCGCCACGATGTTCTCGCCCTTGTGCTTCATGTCCAGGAGCGAGCGGGTGGTGACCTTTTTCGAGATAGTCATACGGCTCATTGTATCAATTCTCCCAAATCCGCGAGCGCGGCCTTCACGAAGGTTCTGCGGTGGGCGCCCGGATGCGGCACGCGGAGTATCCGCGTCTTGACGCTCCGACTTCCGTAGGAGAGCAGATCCAGATCGAGGGGGCGAGGCCGCCAACGGCCGTCGGGCCGCCGTCCGGCCAGGGCTTCCAGGCGCTTGCATTCGACCAGGAGCCCGATGGGACTTAACCGGGTTTCCACCTCGGCGACGGCGTTGAGATATTCTCCGCCGGCGTGAGCGCCCATCGGCGCGCTGGCGCGAATCGCGGAGCGGCGCAGCAGGCGCGTTCCCGGGAGTCGGTCCAGGCCGCGGAACCCGAAACGCAGATGGGCGGCTCGGTCGCCGAGATTGGAGCCCAAAGCGACGCGGCAGCGGGTCATGGGCGTCGAGCGGCGTTTTCAGCGTCGCGATAGGCCCGGTAAAGCAAAGCGACCCCCACCGCGGTGAGAACGAGCGCGGCGGCGTTCCCGACGCGGCCTTCAAAAACAAAAAGGGTCCAGAGCAGCCAAAAGAGAGCGCCGATCGCCGTCAAAGTGACGAGCAGCATGGCGCCGAAATCCACCGGATCGTAGACCGGTTCGTTCGGATCGTCCTTCTCATCGAAGAACCGGGCAAGTCGTTCCTTCATAGTCCGAGCACGTCCATCATCGAGTAAAGTCCCTTCTTTCCGCGGCGGTGAAGCCAAAGCGCCGCTTCCAGGGCTCCGCGGGCGAAGACGGCGCGGTCCTCTGCGCGGTGCGTCAATTCCAGGCGCTCATCGGGACCGGCGAAATGCACGGTGTGTTCCCCGACGACGCGGCCGAGGCGGAGGCTTTCGGCCGGAACCGGCCCGCGGCGTCTTCCCTCCGCGACCGCGGCGGCCAAGCGCACCGCGCTTCCGGAGGGGGCATCCTTCTTAAGGGTATGGTGGATTTCGAAGACGCCCGCGTCGTAACCGGGGAGCGCGGCGGCCGCCTTTCGGGCGAGCGCGAACAGCAGATTCATTCCGGGGCTCATGTTGGGAGAAGCCAAGAGGGGAATTCGGGAGGAGAGCCGCTTTAATTCTCGGAGTTGGGCGGGAGAGAATCCGGTGGTTCCGGTCACAAAGCCGATGCGCGCGCGCGCGGCGATCCGGGCGAGGGCCAGGGACCCGGCGGGGAGCGAGAAATCGACGACGATGTCGGATTTTTCGGCGAATTTAAGAGCGCGCTGCAAATCGCAGAATTCGGGTCCCGGCGGACGGCGGCACACGCCTGCGACCAAGGCGAAGCGGCTGTCCGCGGAAACGAGGGTCGCGATCGAGCGCCCCATTCGGCCCGTGGCGCCTCCCAGCAGCAGTCGGATCGGTTTCGCCATCGGCGGATTATAGCTAAATCGATTTGGGAGCGATGCGGCTAATTCCAATGCACGCAATTCGGCCAGCAGGGCGGCAGCTGCGCCGGCTCGGGCTCGGTTCGGTTGTTGCCGCCGGAGGGCGGTGTGTAGATTGGGGGAGGCGGGCCGTTCGTGCGGAAACGCCGCGCGATCGACGCCATCACGCTTCGTGAGTAATTTTCTCGCGCGGACGCACCCTTAAGGAGTTCGTTAAAGGTTTCGCGCTCGCACGCATCAGAAAAGCCGAAGGTCTTCCACTCGTCGGTTTTCGAAACTGCTCCCCGCACGAAACGCCACACGCGGTCGAACTCATCTTCGCTGATTGAATAGGGGTCGCGACATGCGATCCGGGCGAGCCGGGCGAGTTCCTGATGGCGCGTCGGACCTTGGGGGACGGCACGCGCCGTGGCGGGAGCGGTCGGGGTCGGGGCGGGACGGGCGGAAGCAGCTTGTTTCGAGACCGCGGAACTGTGTGCCCGCTCGATTATTTCAAGGTCGGAGAAGGGTATATCGTAAATTCCGTTTCCTGACATCGGCCCACGCGTAGGCCCGCTTCGTGCCGATTCCGAGCCGTATCCACGCCTAGTCGAATTAGAACGCGTCGTTTCCTGCGCGTTCCGTTGCCGCATCCTCTCTTGACTCTGCTGTATTTCTTCGAGTACGCGGTTCGTTTCATCCGTTTGGGCGCGCATGAACGCGTCCTCTGCAGCTTCCCGCAGTACCTCGATCGCGTCGAACGGCTCCTCGCGCGATGATTCGTGGGCTCCTTTGGCGAATTCGCGGTGTCGATACACGCTTGGGAGTTGCGTTTCGTAGACAGCGTCCGGAAAACGGTCCCGAATAAGCTTTGCTTGAGTTCGATAATCGCGGGCCTTCTTCCTGAAATGTTCGATCTGAGCGGGTGTAAACGGGGCTTGCTGACCATTGATCGTCTCGTCACGGTTCATGAGTTCGAGCAAGTCCGCTTCCGCTTCGTTTGCAGCGGCTTCCTCTTCCCGCTTTTCGTACGCCCGTCGCACCGGGCGAAATCCATGATCGTCAAATGCTTTCGTAGTCGCGGCAAAATGCACCGTTTCATGAAGCAAGGAAAGTGCGAGTCGGTCGGCTCCTGGCTCAACTTGGGCTTTGTCTGTCAAGTTCGCAACGTCCTTGAAGAAGCTGCGGGGGAAAATCAGGATTTGTCTCCCTTGTTGGAAAACTCCGTAGTCCGCTCCCTGATCGGCGGCCAAGCGTTTCCTGCCCGACGAATCCGTCTCCCAAACGAAGGAAAAGGCAGGGTTCCACCGTGGCGACGTGGACATGATTCCCTGACTTGAAATTGGCGCCAGATTATAGGCTTTCACCTCCAACTGCAGAATTTGATTTATCGCGTAGGTTGTTTTTGCTTCTGCAATTCGCGCGTCGCGTTTCGCGTCATTCCATGTCGTCAGGTCGCGCCGGCAAGAAGTGGAGAGATATTCCCACACAAACCGTTGGAAAGCGGAAGTGCCGCAATTTTCGGAAACCATTCCCTCCGAGATCACTTTTATTTGATTCGCGTTGATAAACTCTTTGTAGAGGGGGCGAGCAGCGTCGATACGATTCTGAATCCTGTCACGGTCAGCTTTGGCTGCTCTTCTGGGTGTGGGCAGATATTCCCAATCAACCGGGGCAGTCGTCCAACTGCTACGTGCGGGGGAGACCGCCAGCAATGCCCAAAAACAAAGCAGAGGCCTCCGCGTCATCGCGCGACCGTAAACTCCCGAGTCGGGGATTTAAGACGGACCTTCTTTTCGATGATCCCGGATGGCGGAATGCGTGCATTGGCGATTAGGATGTTCTCGGCCAAGATATTCAATGGAAACGGAAGACGCTTCTCCCAAGCGGTGTGGCGCGACGCGAAAATGCTCCCTTCGTAAATAAGCTGAATCCGGTAGCGACCCGCGCTTTCGAATCGCCAACCTTCCAGGACGCGATAACCCGGAAGGGGATCGAGCAGCCGCATTCCCGTGATCCCATCAGTGACGCGTTTTTTGTCAGCGGCCTTGAGATCGGCGCGCAGGCGGGAGTACGCGCTCCCGGGGAGTTCTGCATCGCGATCGTCACGGGGATGATCGTCTTCCATGTGCGGGTCGAACCGGACCGAATTCCCGTCTAAACGCTCGCCCGGACGCAAAGCGTACCAGAAGCCCACTGCGCCGGGCCTTTGCGGGAATTCGCGCAGATACGGGTTTCCGTTCGTATCGTAGCGATAGGGTTCGACCGACGGCTCGAACGGCAAGCGGTCCTTTGGCCCCGCTATCGGTTTCCCATCCGGGTCCCAGATGAGGTAACTGAACTCGCTGCCGGAGAGTCGAGAACGCCCGTCCAGAAGTACGGAGACATCGGCCTCGATGTTGCTGCAGCTTTGATTTTGGAAGGAAATTTGGTGCCAGACGGAATATATGGAACCGGACGGAATCGGCCGACTTGAGACTTGTAAATCGAGAGACAGCGGAGCACAGGTCGACTTGCCTCCGTGATCAGGGATCGGGCAAGGCAGTTCGCAGGCGGGTTCTTCATGAGAAAGGACGAAGGCGTAGAAACCCGCATAAAGCAACGCAGAGGACAGGCCCGCCGCAAGCATTGCCTTGAAAATCGTCGTTCTTTTCATCATTTTCACGAGGTCTCACCTATAGTTTAGCGCCGTCTACGCCCAGCGAAAGAGGATTTCGACCCAATCAGGCCCGGGCCTGTTGGTCCTCCAGGGGCCTTGATTTCCTATAAATTACCGCCCATCTTTTGGAAAGAAGGGGGGGGGGGAGTCATTTCGGCCGAGGATCCACAGCTCGGGAACGAGGACGACGAGCGTCTGCTGAGTTTCGTGCAGGGCGCCTGGCGATCCGCGATCCAAGAGAATTTCGAGGGACTTTTCGTCATCGCGACCTTGGTGGGCGTCGGCGCGGTGCTCTATTTCTTTGATCAAAAAATATCCTTTTTAAACCTCTTCTTTATCCCCGTTTTAGTCGCCGGCTGTTTTATGAACACCCGAAGCGCGGTGCTGGGTTCTTTGCTGGCGATCGCGTGGGTCTCCTTCTTCGCGGTGCTCGATCCGGACTCCTTCTCCCAGGAAATGGGGCGCATCGGCCTTTATTGGCATCTGCTCATCTGGGGGGGATTTCTCGTTCTGACCGGCGCCATCGTGGGGCGCATGACCGAGCGTCTGCGCGCCCGCTACGTGCAGGCGCGCGACGCGTTCCGGAAGGTCGCCTCGCTGCGCGGCGAACTGCAAAAGACCAACGACCGTCTTGAAGAGCGCAATCTCACCTTGGAGGTGACAAAGGCGAAGGTGGAGTCCGTTTTGTACGCGACGATGGACCCTTCCGTGGCGAAGCTGATCATCGACCGTCGGCTGCGCAACGAGAAGCGCTCGATTACGGTGCTTTTCGCGGATTTGGCCGATTTCACGAAGACGGCCGAGGGCCGCCCGCCGGAAAGCGTGATCGAGGATCTCAATCGTCTGTTTTCGGAAGTCGAACCGATTTTGACTCAATTCCGCGGTCATCTCGACAAATACCTCGGCGACGGTCTGATGGCGGAATTCGGCGCTCCGTTTTCGACCCAGCATCACCAACTGCTCGCGGTGATGGCCGGCATGCGGATGCAGGCGCGGCTCAAGGAAAAACGCTTCCCCGGGGAAATCCGAATCGGGATCGCCAGCGGAACGACGATCGTCGGCTTGGTCGGTTCCGAGCACCGGAAGAATTACACGGCGATCGGCGACACGGTCAATCTCGCCTCGCGCCTTGAGGAGATCTGTCCGGTCAACGGGGTTTTGATCGACGAGACCGTTTACGAGCGCGTGTCTCATTGGTTCAACGCGCGGCGCATCCGCGTGGGACTCAGCGGGGAGGAAACGAAGAACCTGGAAGCCCGGCTGGAATTTCTTCAGGACGCGATCGCGGTCGCGCCTACTTCCAAGCTCTACCAGGAGGCGGCGAACCTGTGTTCGGATCTCGGCGACATGAGCCGCGCCTTGGATTTCCACCGCAAGGCGCTGGAGCTCGATCCCACGCAGCAGGAGCCGCAGCAGCGCGCGATCACGGCGGCGCTCCTGACCGGGGAGGAGCGCGGGTTCGTGACGGTGAAGGGGAAGAAGGAGCGCGTCGCGGTGTTCGAGGTGATCGGGCTGCGCGATCCCTTGGACGATCCGAAGCGGGTTCCGACCTCTCTGGCCGAGAGCTTCGCGAGCGCGAGCAAGGGATTGTGGCTGCCGCGGGAGCAGGTCCTCTCGGTCGAAGCCGTCGAGGGTTCGATCGGCCACGCGGCGATCGTCGCTGCGATTTCCAGCGCGATGGGCCGGAAGGCCGGACTGGACGAGCGCGAATTACGGGATTTGATTCTCGCGGCGTTCCTGCACGACATCGGAAAGCGCAGCGTGCCCGAATACCTGCTCGCGCGCGAGGGTCTCATGCGGGATTTGCCGCCTCAAGACCAGGAATTGATCCGCTCGCACGTCGAGGAGGCGGAGACGGTGATCTCCGATTGGGGTTTGCCCCGCTCGGAAACGATGCTGCGCGCGATCCGGGAGCATCACGAACGGCCCGACGGCTCCGGATACCCCAGGGGACTGGAAGGCGCGGACATTTGCATCGAAGCCCGGATCATTCAGATCGCCGACACCTATGAGACGCTTACCGGGTGGCGTCCCTTTCAGGAGCCGCTGACGCCCCGCGCGGCGGTCGAGGAGATCCGCCGCGAAGCCGACGAAGGCGGATGCGACGCGAAACTCGCGGAAATATTTCTCGAGTTGATGAAGAAAACGGTCGCCTAGGCTTTTCGGCCCTGACCGTGAGCCCCGCGTCCGCGAGGCTTGGATTTCGTCTTCTTGGGTTTTCGTTTCGCGCTCTTTCTCGGGGTCCTTCCCCGCGACGGGGTTTCGTCGCTTCCGGCGGCGGCGGCGCGGATTCCCGCGGCGCCGGCTTCGATGCCCTGCGCGATCAAGCCGAGCAGCCCGCCGGCGGCTTCGCTGACCAGCGCTTGCGCCGAGCGTCGGACTTCCTCAATGCGATCTCCAAGCCGCTTGACCTTGATGCCGTCGGGCGTCTCCAGCGAGGTGGTCGGCGTCCCGCAGCGCGTGCAGTCAAGGGAACTCAGCGCCACTAAGTGAGCGCAGGACGCGCAGAGGTCGGTCCCGGCGCGTTCGCGGAAGAGGCGCTTTCGAAACGCCGTTTCAAACACCGCCCCGTCGGTTTCCAAAGCGCTGAGTCCGCAGGCGAGCGAGAGTTCGCTCAGCGCGCGCGTCGCCGCGAAGCTGACTCCTTCGCCGCGCCGCAGGAGAAACGAATGAAAGTAAGGGAGCGCCCTCAGGCGGTCCCCTGTGAAATAGCGCAATTCGTGAAGCGCGCGCGTGATCGTCAGCGGTTTTTGCAGATGTCCGCGCAGCCGCTTGAGATCGGCCGGCTTCAAGCGCAGCGAGACCAGCAGCGTCGAGAGGTCCTCCCGAAGGGGAGGCGTGAGCGGTCCCGCGGCCCAAGCGCCGGCGAACGCCAACGCCGCTTTCAGGCGGGAGAGATCCGAACTCTCCATCGTCTTTTCGATCGTCGGCTCCTCGTTGCCGAGGATGTCGCCGACGGCCGCGTCGAGGTCGTCGGGATCGAGGAACTCCGATTTTCGGTCTTTCTTGACCCGGCGAACATAGAGATGCCCCCCGGCGAAGGTTTCGAGGCAGCGGATGCGTTTGGGCAGATAGGGGTGGGTGACGAAGAGTTCGCTCCATTTCCCGTAGCTGCCGGCGACTTCGGCGCTTTGGCGTCTGAATTCGTCGAGATCGATGCGGTCGGCGAGTTCCCTCGAACAGCAGCCCAAAAGCAGCAGCGCGCGGCGCGCGGAGTCGAGGTCTTGGACGCAGACGAGCCCCGCGCGGTCGCAGGTAATCTCGGACCGCCGGAACCAGGCCTTGAGCGCGATCTCCAGCGGAAACGCGAGCAGATGGATGCCGGGAACGCGGTATCCGTAGAACAATCCCATGTTGGCCAGATAGATCGCGATCGTGGCGTAGAGCGCGTGCTGGGACTTGATGTGACCGAACTCGTGGCCGAGAATGAACAGGAGTTCCTTCTCCGTCGCGGCTTCCAGCAGCGGACGCGTGATCGCGACGAAGGAATTGTCCTGGTCGGTCCCCATGGTGAAGGCGTTGATCATCGGCTGCTCCACGACAAACAACGGCGGGGGCTTCATGCAGAGGAGCTCCGCCGCCTTCACGCGCAGCGCGTTGAGTTCCGGGAATTGCTTGGGGCCGACCTTGACGGTGGAACCGAGAAAGCCGGTACGCCGGAACTCGAGCCAGAATTCCACCCAGCGGGAGAAAACCCAACCGGCGCCGGGGACGGCTTTGAGGGCCTTGAGAGCGTCTCGGTCTCCCGCGTATTCGTAGTCGGAAGCATCGAGCGACGAAGGGACGGTCAGATTCTTAAGCCAGGCGAGATCGGGTTTCTTTTTCATGGCGGTTTTCAGGGTAGCCGACGGACGGTGCGGAGTCAAGGCGATTTCGGCCGGTCCGTGTTTTAGTCGGAAAGTTCTCGCAATTCATAGACCTTGCCTATCTCCTTGCCGTTCCACTCGAAAACCAGGTTGCGCTCGCGCCGGCAGTTGCTCAGCGCGGGCGGCCGAAAGATGGCCGCACATTCCCCGCCCCGGTGGCGGACGCTGTCGTAGGCGATGCCGTAGGACGACTCGATGACCAATCGACCGCCCAACTCTTGTGAGGCCGCGTAGCTCGTTCGGCTGTAGACCTGCGGCAGCTTCTTCTGCATGCCGCGGATGTCATGCAGGTTCCCATCGAGATCGGCGGTGAGAACCCGCATCTCGAGACGCATCGGGTTCTCTTTGGTACGGCTCATGAAAGTCTCCCGGTGATGTCGGGTCTCCTCGATGGCGGTCGGGAGGGTCCTCGCCGCATAGTAGACGCCGTGCTGCCCGTTGCTGAAGCGGCTTCCCTCCGGATTCCGGTAGGTGAACGGGGCCATGAGGTACTCTCTTCCCGGCCCGGAGACGATATCGACCGGGGCCACGATGGCGACCTCGCCGCGCTCTTGACGCAGACGGTCGTTGGTCATCTGCTCCAGGTCGGATATCAGGTCGAGGTCGTCAGGGTCCGCGACCTTGGACAGGATGCGCTCCTCGGGGTAGCGGGTGGAGATGATCCGCCAGCAGGGCTCCCATCGGACGCGATTGACCGGTAGGCTCATCCCCATCCGCCGCGCTGAGCGTCAAGGTATTGCCGGACCACATAGAGATCGCTGACGTGCCCGGAAAGCATTCGGTCCAGAGCCGACTTGCCGCCGAAGACCGACGAGGTGTTCGACTTCTTGATCCAAGCGTCGGCCGCGTCCTTATCTGGGAGCAGGATGTGCAGGGACTTGAATATCCCGAGTAGGTAGGAGATCCGCTCCAAGGTGTCCATGGAGAGATGTCCGTCCTGGTCCTTTTTCCATTTAAAGAAGGTTGAGCGCGCTGCAACCCCGAGCAGCAGCATCTGCTGCTCGACGTCGAGCCCCCATCTGTCCGCGAGCCGAAAGAATGCCCGAAGGGCAGGTCCCGACGCGGTCTTCGGGTTCAGCTTCCTGGGCAGCGTCTGTGCGGTTCCCATAGCGGCCTCCGTCGATAGGGATATTATAAGTCCATAAATGTACTTTGTCAAGTGTTTTTGGACTATACCCGGACGGCCGTCGGGGCCTGTTTCTCAGCTGAAACATCGCGGCAATCCCCTGGACCCGTCGAAGGGGTATCCTACAAGGATGCCATCCTCGGCGCTTCGCGTCGCTTTCGGGTTCGCGCTCGGCCTATGGATCGCCGCGGGCGGCTGCGCCGCGCCCGGCGTCGAACCGCGAAGCGCCGCGCCCGCCGCGCCCGCCGATCCGGCCGCGGACGGCCGCGTCGGCGTCCGTCGGTCTATGCTGCTTCAAGACCTTCGTACGAATTTCCCCGCCGACTTTTCGGATGCGAATCCGCTCGGGGGATTGCTCCGGGCCGACGAATACGAGGGAGCGTTGGACGCGGGACGCGCGATCGAGGCTTTCGCCTCGGGAGACGATCTAAAATCGCTCTTGTTCGCCCAGGCGGCGGTCGGAGCGGACCCCGGCAATACCGCGCGGCGCTCGTTGCTGCACTGGATCTCCAAGAAGACCGGGCTGAGGCCCGATCCGGAGGGGGAACTTCCGCGGCGGGCTCTGCTCGCCTACGAACTCTCGGCGGCGGGCGGCGCGTTCTTTGAAGAGCGATTCGGCGAGGCCCTGCAAAGAGCGCGGCGGGCGATTTTGCTGGACGAAAGCTCGGCGGAGGCCTGGAAGCGCAAAGCGTCGGCGGAACTCGCGCTCAAAGACGAGGGGCGCGCGCGGGCGTCCTATAAAAAGGCGCGCGAGTTGGATCCCGACGACGAGAGGCTCGACCGCTTTCTCTCCGAACGCGGCTGGCTAAGTCAGTAGGAAGTCCAGACCCGGCCGGCCGCGTCGGTATGCGAGCAGTTGATCCAGACCTTCCCGTAATTGGCGTCGGTCGGGGCGTTCACATAGGACCATCCGCCGCCGTCGGTGAGGACGGCCGCGGCGGCGCCTTCGGAGGAGGTGTTGGAATCGGCGTGATAGTCGCGCAGCACCGTCATCGGAACGCGGTTGATGTAGGCGCGGTTGTCGTCGAGAAGCGCGAGATTCTGCGGGTATTGGCTCAGCATGTTCGCGTAGTAAATGCCCAGCGCCGAGCGCAGCGCCCCGAGATTGCCCTTGGTCGCGCCGTCGTTGGCCTTTCGCATCGCGTCGACGTAGCGGGTCGCGGCGATCGAGGAGAGGATGCCGAGGACGACGACCACCATCATGAGTTCGATCAAGGTGAAGCCGCGGCGGAATCGTTTCATTAGGTTCATAGAGAGGGTGGCTCCAAGGGGAATCGAACCCCTATTTCAGCCTTGAAAGGGCCGCGTCCTAGCCGTTAGACGATGGAGCCTAGGATCTTTCCGAAAGGTGTGAGCCCGGCGGGACTCGAACCCGCGACCCCACGCTTAAAAGGCGCGTGCTCTACCAGCTGAGCTACGAGCTCGTTCTCACCTGCCGGACCTGATTATATCACTTCCCGATGAATTTCTGCGCGAAACTCTGAAGATTTCGCAGATTCCCGGCCGTGAGGGTCCGTTCGACGTAGAACCCGTCCCCGCGAAGCTTCATCGTGACCTTCTTCGCGTCGGCAAGCCGCTGCAGATTGTTGGGGCTGATCTCGTAGAAGGCCGTTTCACGGAGCTTTTTTTCGGCGAGGATTTTCCGGTTTTCCTTGGAACCTTCACCGAACAGCGCGAAATTTTGACCGGATTCGGAGAGTTCGAATTCGAGCGTCTTTCCGGGTTGTACGAACAGCCACTCCTCCCCTTCGTAGACGGCGACCAGGCGAAAATGCGTCGCCCCTTGCCGCGCGGAAATCCGCTCGGCGTCCAGAAAAACGCACGGGTCCCGGGTGAGACCGCAGGGGATCGGACCTATTTTATTGCCTTCCAGGCGGTCGACCGAACGGCCGGTGACCGGATCGACCCGGGTCTTGATTTTAAGGCCGCTCGCGCAGCCCGCGAAGGCCGCGAGCAGAAGAAAGATCGCCGTGCGCCGCTTTGTCCCAGCGGAAGAGGGTGCAAGTCCGAACGCCGACTCGAAAACGTCGATATTTTCCACGGGCGTATTATGGGTTATTCTCGACAAACTTGCCAGAAGCGTCGGAGAAGACGCGTTCGAGCTCCGCGGGACCCCAGCGGAAACCAAGGCTCATTTGATGCGATGCACCGAGCGCGCCGAACGGAATGAGCGCGTAATCGAGGGTAAAGGATTCCCATTGAATTCCGAATCCCGCGGTGATGCCGATCGCGGCGTCGTTGCGGCCGTTATAGCCCATCCGAAGCGAGAGGGCGCCGGCGACGATCGCCGTCGCGCCGGCATGGGGTGAGTAGCGTCCATCCGGATCCTGCTCGAGATCGAGCAGAAAGCCGACGGGACGCCCGAGGATTTCCCATTGCAGGGCGGAGCCCCAGCGGACCGAGAGCGGCAACGCTTCCCGGGCGATTTCGAATTTCGTTTTCGGACCCATGTTCTGCACGGCGACGCCGAGCCGCCAAGTCGGGTCTTCGGACATCTCGATTTGCGCGCCGGCGTCTGCGGCCCAGGCGGAGGCCCGCGTTCCGTCGAGGGTCTGGCGAATGAATTTCCCGGCCCAGCCGACGGTGAAGCGATCGGTCAGCGGCCACCCGAACCCCGCCCCGAAATGCTCCGCGGACGCGCCGAAGGATCCGATGCCTCCCGAGGGGTTGGAGAGCGTCGTGCGCGCGAGGTTTCCATAAGCCAGACGGTCGGCGCTGACGCCCCACCCGTTTCGCAATCCCACGGCCAAATGCTCGCGCGTGACGCCCTGGAAGTGCTTCGTATGCATGAAGGACGCGTGGTTCTCCGGCAGCGACGCCAGCCCCGCGGGGTTGTAGGCGATCGCGTTGGCGTCGCCGGCTCCCGCCGCGAACGCCCCTCCGGTCGCGGCCTGCAGGGCTCCCGCATCGAGGAACAGAAAATCGAACGGCTCCTCGCCGGCGAATCGTCCGGCGTGCGCCGTCCGGGCGAGTGCCGCCAGCGCCGCGAAGAGCAGCAGCCGTCTCATCGGATCACCGCCAGTTTCCCGACGGCGGCGTTGCCGTCGGAATCGGTGAATACGGCGAAGTAGATCCCGGAGGCGACATCCCGGCCGTCGCCGTTTTTCGCGTCCCAGCGGAGCAGGCCGCCTGCGACCGGGCTGAAGCTTCTCCACACGACGGAGCCGGTCACCGTGTAGATCGAGATTTCTCCGGAAGCCGGGAGATCGTCGAAGACGATCCCGGAGGTCGGATCCGCCGCGGTCCACGGTTTCCCGTCGTCGTCGATCGCGTTGCTGGGACGGTAGGGGTTCGGATAAATCCGAATCGAATTCACACCCGCCGCGGCCGGAGATACCGGCGCGAAGAGGCTGAAATGGGGGGTCGTTCCCGATACCGACAATTCGTCTTCCGCGGTCGCCGCGCTCGGGATCGAAAGCGTCCAGCGTCCGAGAGCCGCGTCGTAGACCGCGAGGCGCAGATTGTCGGCCCGAACCTCGGTCCCGTCGACGCGGTTGTTCCCGTCGCGGTCGAGATGCGAGAGGGTAATCGTCGCCGTGCGTCCCGCCGTAAACGCCGTTTGTCCGCTTTCCAGCGTGATTTGCGTAAAAATTCCCGCCGGAGCAAACGAGGAGGTGAAGACCGGCTTGGCGGCGGGGTCGGTATCGATGCGAAGGATGTCCGTCTCGTTTGAGATCACCGCGGAGGAGAGCGCGACGCGCAGCAGCCAATCCCCCGAATTATCGGAGACTTCCGCGGTGACGGGCGCCGCGCGATAGACCCGCACGCGTTGGATGACGCGGTTTCCGGTCCCTCGATTCTCCTCGAAATCGGGGAGGATCGAATCCACCCGGACGCGGACGAACGGCGGCGCCGGATCGTCGGCGCCGGACGCGTCGCGCGCCGTCGCGCGCAGGTCGTAAACCCCGGCGGGGAGGGCGGCGGTATTCCAGTGCGTCGTAAACGGACGGGCGACGGCGGGGTTCGGGTGACGGGCATCGACCGCGGAGACCGCGGTCCAGGCTCCCGCGCCGGCGGCGCGGTACTCGAAGAGAATCCGCGAGACGTCGCCGTAGGAGCCTTCATCCAGTCCCGCCCGGAGCGTGACGTGATCTCCGGAAACCCGGGTTCCCGGAGGGGGAGCGCGGATCGACGCGACCAGCGCGGCGGGCGCGGCCGTCGTGATCGCCGCGGCGACCACGTGCGTGTTCTTTTCCTCCTCTCCCTTCTCGTTCTTGGCACGCAGGCCGAAGAGATACGTCGTGGAGAGGGGGAGCGGGACGGTGGTGTAGGAGGTCGAGGGTGCGGGGATGGCCGCGAACAGCGTCGTATAGTCGATGGTTCCCGTTCCGCTGTCCGTGTATAGGTTGTACACGACGACGGTCGTGGAGGGGGAGATCGTCCAGCTTAAATGAACCCGGCCGCCTGAGAGGGACCTTGCGCTGAAGGCGCTCGGCGGGTCGGGAAGCTTCCCGGCGAGAAAGGTCGAAACCACGGCGTCGTAGGGGGAAGGAATTCCCGCTCCATTAAGCGACCGAACGCGATAGTAGTAGGTCGAATCTGCGATGAGGTTGACGTCGGAGGCCGATGCCGCGGCGCTCGCCGCAACGACCGCAAACGCGACGCCGTCGGTGGAGCGTTCGAGGGAGTAGGCCGTTTCGACCGGGTTGAGATTCGTGTTCCAGGAAAGCGTAACGCTGTCGATAAAAACGGCGGCGACCGAGGTCCCCGTGGGGGGGCGCGCCAACGTTTGGGCGGTCGTTTCCGCGGAGAGCGATCCCTCGCCCGAAAGGTTCACTGCACGGATGAGCAGTCCATAGGTCGTGTTGGCTAACAGCCCCGCGTCGAGGAACGAAGTCGCGGTGGTCGTGGCGAGCTCGACCCCGGTGGAGCCCCGGTAGATCCGGTAAAACTCGACGGTGGGCCCTGCCGCGTTGGACCAGGTCCAGGTCAACGAGGAAGCGCCGAGGGCGGTTCCGCTGAGCGCTGCGATCACGCCGGGCAAGGTCTGCGTCGAGGCCGTCGCGACGCCGCTCGGGAGTCCATCCCCGTTTTGGGAGCGCAGGCGAAAGGAATAGGTCGTTCCCGCGGCGAGATTCGCGTAGGTCGTGGTCTGGGCGGTGAATGCGTCGGAAAACGCCGCAGCGGTCGCGCTCGAGGTCAGAAAATCGTCGGTGGAGATCGTGATCTCGTAGGGCGTCACGGGGGGGTTCCCGTTTCCGCTCCAGGACAGGGACAGGCTTCCCGTGCTGAGCGGAACCGCCGCGACAAACACCGGTTCGGCCGACAACGAATAGGCGGTCGCCGCCGGGCTCAGCCCCGCGTTGGAGGTTGCGTTGAAGGGTTCGACCCGAATCGCGAACGTCGTATTCGGGCTGAGTCCGGTCACCGCGACCGAACTGGTCGCGACCGTCGTCAGCGCGGGTCCCCCGGTCGATGGAAAAACCCGGTATTGCGCGGACGGTCCCCCCGAGTTCCAGGAAAACACGATCGAACTGACGCCCACGCCGACCCCGGAGATCGTCGTGACCGGCGCGATGTTCGTCGGCGTCGACAGGACCGCCGAGAACGCCGTCCGAACCAGGTTCCCGTTCTGGGCGCGCATCCGGACGTAGTACGTCGTGCCGCCTGCGAGGGAGACGAGATCCGTCGTCGTTCCCGTCAGCGTATCCGCGAAAGCGAACGGCGTCGAAACGTTGAGGACGAAATCGTCGGTCGACAACGAGATTTCATAGAGCGTTCCGGACGGATTGGAAGCGGCGTTCCAGGTCAACGTGATGCTCGTCCCGAAGACGGCCGAAGCGGAAAGCGATTGGGGCGGATTGGCCAGCGTGAAGGTGGACCGTTCGTCGGAAAAAAACGAGTCGAGCGCGTCTGCCGTGATTTGCGCGCGCGCCCGGACGAACACCGCGGTGTTCGGGGGAAATCCCGAAATCGTCGAGACGATGATCGTCCCCGTTCCGGCCTTGTCGCTCGTGGGAATCGTGGTGCCCGAAGCGGTCGGGTTGGGGAGGAACCCGGTGGAAATCATGATCTGGTCCTCCGTGGTCGCGCGATCGACGAAGGTCGCGACGATCGAGTTGCTTGAGAGCGCGATCAGCGAAGTGAAGGTCGGCGACGCCGGGAGAACGTTGAAGGCGATCGTCACCGAGGAAACGTTCGGCGCGGCAAGCGTCGAGGTGGAGTAGAGGATCGCGCGGTACTGCACGAACCGGTCGTTCACTCCGTCGGCGTGCGACGAGTCGATCGCGACCGAGCCGGCCGGGTCCGTGTAGAAATTCCCTCCGCTCGGTCCCGTCCAGGGCCCGAACGTCCCCGGAGTTCCGCCCGCGTCCGGGGCCGTTCGCAGCTGCAGTTGAGCGCCGGTCCCGCTCGCGAAGCTTCCCTCCCACGTGAGCTTGCGCAGCACGGCTTGATCGGCGCCGAGGTCGAACGCGCTTGAGACCAAAGCGGCGGTGGGCGCGGTTTGCGTGTAGGTCACGGAAACGTCCGCGAGGACGGCGCTCGTCGAAATGTTCGTCGTGGTAAACGTCGCCCGATACTGAACGTAGCGCGCGGGGCCCATCGACGCGATCGATCCTCCGTTGGGAACAGGGAGAAACGCGCCGGCGTTGCTCCAGGAGAGGTCCGGGGTCGCGCTGTCCCCGGCCCGGAACGAAAGCGACAGTCCCACCGCCGGGTCGAAGGGGGAGGCCGGCGAGAACGAGAGAGTCTGCAGGTCGGACTTGTTACCGGTATCGAACACGGACGAGGTGAAGGTCGCCGAGGAGAAGAAGGTGTACTTGAGAATCTGATCGAGTCTTCCTCCACCGGGCGTGGAATCGCCGCCGAACAGGTAGATCCCCCCCGTGACCCCGTCGAACCCCGCTCCGGCGGCGGCGCGCGAACTTAAGAGTACGGGATTGCGCACGGCGAGCGTGTCCGCGACCGCATCGTACTCCAAAACGGAGTCCGTGGTCCCGCCGCTCGTGACGCCTCCGAGCACGTAGCTCTTTTTTGAAAGGCCGTGGTATGCGGCTCCCGATTGCGTCCGCGTCGATGGAAGCACGGCGTCTCGCAGCGTCCAGGTCGAGTTGTTCGCGTCGAATTCCAGGATCTCCGCGAGACCGAGCCCCGCGGAGTCTTCGCCGCCGAAGAGATAGGCCTTCTGAGAGACGGGATCGAACGACGCGGCGACGCCGCTGCGAGCGCTCGGGAGCGGCGTCGACAATTGAACGAGTGTGTCAAACGCGCCCTCGTAGCTGACGATCGAGTCGAGCTTGGACCCGTCGAAATTGTCGCCGCCGAACAGGTAGATCTTCTTCGTCCCGGTGTCGTAGACGGACGCCATGTTCGCGCGGGAGGTCGGCAGCGCGGCGGGCTCCAGCATGAGCGTGTTCCCGATCGGGTTGTATTCGAAAATGTCCGCGACCTTGCTGCCGCCCGACAGGCTTCCGCCGAAGATGTAGATTTTTCCGGCGATCGAGTCGTAGGCGGCGGTCGTCCCGGCGCGCGCGGTCGGCAGCGCGTTGGATTTGACAGACAGCGAAAGGGCCGCCGGGTCGTATTCCAGGATTTGGTTCGAGAGCGAACCGTTCGCGTTGACGCCGCCGAACAGGTAAAAGCGTTTGAGCGTCGGGTGGTAGGCGACTCCGATCTGGGAGCGCCCGGCCGGGAGCAGAGAGGACGCCGCCGTGACCGCTTCGAAGGTCGAGATCGCGACCGACGCGCCGGTCCCGCTCCCTTTGACGACGGCCGAACTCAGCGAGAGACTCGTCGTCGAGCGGTGAAAGCCGGTCGTGTCGGTGGAGTCGTCGGTTTGAAACCAAAGCCCCGCCCGGTTGGATTTGGACTCGAACGCGGTGGAGAGGATCACGACGTTTCCGTCGTCGTCGTCGTAGGCCTCCCATCCGGAAAGCAGCGCGGTGCTGGACCCGGAGACCGCGCCCGCCGTCCAGGTCGTCTGAACGACGAGCGAGTCCGCCGCGGCCGCCGGAAGGGCGGCCGCGAAGAACAGCAGAACACTGAGAAATCCTGCAATCATCGTGCTTCCAGGGAGAAAAATACCCCTCGTTATCAGTGTAATTGAGTCTCCTAATAGCGCAATGACCGAAAGGTTACAGGCGCCGAGACGGCGATCAGAAAAAACCGGTGAGAAATTCTTCGATGAGAACCGGCAGCGCGTCGGCGTAGCCGCCTTCGAGCACGGCGAAACGGGGAAGCCCGGTTTGGGCGATCAGCCCGCCGATCTTTCGGTAGGTTTTCGCGTCGAGCTTGAGTCCGGCCAACGGGTCGTCTTTGTAGGTATCGAAGCCCGCCGAGACGGCGAGCAGGTCGGGCTTGAAGGCGGTCAGCGCTTCAAGCGCCGGTTCGAGGCGCTTGAGGTATCCGTCTCCGTCGAGCCCCTCCGGCAGGGGTTCGTTGACGCAGTTCCCGATCGAATCGGCTCCGGAGCCGGGGTAAAGCGGAACCTGGTGCAGCGAGCAGAACCGGATCGCGGCTTCTCCGAGAACGATGCTCTGCGTCCCGTCTCCGTGATGGACGTCGATATCGAGGATCGCGGCGATCCGCGCGCGTCCCGTCCCGAGTGCGGCGCGCACGGACACCGCGATGTTGTTGTAGTAGCAGAACCCACAGACGCGTTCCTTTCCGGCGTGATGGCCGGGCGGACGCATCAGCGAAAACGCGGGCGTGCCTCCCGCGGCCGAACGCATCGCGCTGAGCGCTCCGGAAACGCTGATTCGCGCGATCGGTTCGATCTTTCGCAGCGGCGGTGTGTCCGGGTCGACGAACGAACCGTCCCGGACCGAGTCCCAGTGGGAGGGAGGGTGCACGAGGGACAATTCTTCTTCGGATACGGGCGCCGGCGGGGTTTCAAGGCGGATTCCGGCTGCGCGCAGGCGCTCGGCCGAGCGGAGTACGCGAAACGGCGCCTCGGGATGTCCGGGGGCCTCGTAGCCGGCGACGGCGGGATCGTAGAAAACGCGGGACACTACGGCTTCGGCAAAAGCCAGAAAAAGTCGGCGAAGCGCCGGTCGTCGGCGGCGGGATCGCGCAGGCGGCGCAGAAGATCGGGCGCCGGAAGTTCCTCCCCATCGAGCGGGTAAGGCAAAACGACGCGCTGATCGGCGGCGACGCGGTGCGCGAGCGATTCGGCGATGCCCGCCTTATAGATCATGTGTCCGCTTCCCGCGACGACGACCGCGGGACCGCCGCCTTCGGCGAGCGCGCGCAGCAGCGAGTGCGCCATCGTCTCGTTCCATACCATCTGCGCTTCGATCAAATGCTCGCGCATCCCGGGTGGAAGCGGTCCGTGCCCATCGAGCGCCCGGTTGACGTAGGCCAGATAATCGGGGTCGGTGATCGGGTGCAGCGTCGGAGGCAGCTGCGCGCGCTGCGCGGGGCTCAGCGAGGCGAGGCCTCCGCGCGCGACGGCCTTGATGAGCGCGCGGGGGGTGTTGAGCCCCACCACGCGTACGCCGCGGGAGCGCGCGGAGTCGAAGATCGGTTTGTACATCGCGAAATCATAGCCCCAGGATTTGTCCCAAAACGCGGCGAATTCCGTTTCCGTCATCGTTCCGCTCAGAAACGCGTCCAGCGTCGGCTGTTGGTCGAACGAGATCATTTCAAGACCGAGAATCGTCCCCGGTCGCCGCGAGGCGACCGCGTCGAGCACTGCGGCTTGCACGCGGTGATGAAGGGGTTGATCGTGGCGTTCCCCGACCAATATGATTTCCCGCGACGCCAGATCGGCGAAGAGAACGGCTTCGCTGAGGACGGCGCCGCTTCCGTCGGCGACGACGGCGGAGGCGGGCGTCGCTGCCGCCCCGCGAAGGACGGGCGCCGGCGCGGGCGCCGGAGCGGTCGCCATCAAGAGCGATAAGACGGGGAGGACGGGCGTCGCCGGCATGGGCGTCGATTATACAACAAGAGAGGCGGCGAAGGGCCTAGTCAAGGCGCGTGCGGCGGTGCGTCCGGTCCAGGCGGTCCACCCGACGGCGACAAGCGGGCCCAGCGGGTGGAAGGCGAACGACGCGATCCAATCGCCGGAAAAAAATTCGAGAAGCGCGTGTCCCATGCCGCAGCCGGGACAGGGAACGCCCCACATCGCGCGGAACACGCAAAGGCGCAGGCTCTCCAGACTCTCGATTGAAATCCAGCCGACTCCCGCTGCGACGCCCAGCGCCGCGACCGCGGCCCACGCGGCGGCGGCGAGCGCGTCTTCAGAGCGCATGATCGGCGTCCACGAGGCGGTTGATTTCGTGCTGGTAAACGGCGTCCGCGACGATCGTCAGGCCGAAGCAGGAGAGACCGAGCCCGATAAAGGGCAGATTCGGATTCGCTTCGTGTCCCTTCATCTTTAGGGTGCGGTAAAGATCCGAGCCCATCTTGTATTCGTAATAGATGTGAAAAATCCCGCAGGTCACGAGCGTCAGCAGGAGCCAGTACCAAAATCGGTATTCCTCTCGTCCCAGCAGCGCGTTCATGGCTTCGAACTCGCGGTAGTTCCAGTAGACGTTGTACAAGCCGCAGGTCACGATCGAGAGAATAATTCCGACGGCGATGTCCAGCGCGTGATCGGGCGTCAGAGGACGTTCGGGGGAGAGCTCCATGGGCAAAACTATATCAAATCGGTTCGTGCGGGCCGGCGCGCAATCCCGCGTTGACACCGTCGGTGCGCGGGAGTAGAATGGGGGGGATGAGGGCTCTCTTGATCCTGGCGTTGTTCTCGACTCCCGCGCTGCACGCCGGCTTGTGGGACGCGATCAAGGACAAGACCAAGGAAGCGGTCAAGCAGTCCAAGGAAAAGCGCGACCGCAAGAAAATCAAGCTAAAGACGGTCGACGCCTCGGTCCGGGGTCTTGAAGAGGACTCTGCTGAAAGCGGGAGCGGCGAGGAGTCGCGCGACTACGAGTCTCTGGAATGGCTCGAAAGTCTCGAGGTCAACGACGAGGACGTGAACCGGTTCGTAAAAGAGGGCCGGCTTGCCCCCTAAGCGTAATTGGCGCGACGGGCTTCGTTCGCTGTTTCCGGACGCGAAATTCGACGAGCCCCTGAAAAAGTACACGACGTTTAAGATCGGCGGACCTGCGGACGCGTTCGTCGTCGCGAAAACGCTCGACGATCTCGTCCGGCTGTTTGGCTTCGCCCGTTCGCGGCGCCTGCCCGTCTTCCTCATCGGCTGGGGCTCGAATCTCCTCGTTCTCGATGGGGGAATCCGCGGCGTCGTGCTCCAATTGAAGGGCGATTTCGACCGCGTCGAATTTTTTGGAGAGGGGTGCGTGCGGGCGGGAGCCGCGGTGCGCCTGCCCAATCTCGTGCTGCGCTGCGCCCAGCGGGGACTCGCGGGGAGCGAACCGCTCGTCGGGGTTCCGGGAACGGTCGGGGGCGCCTTGGTGATGAACGCCGGAACCCGGGACGGGGAGATCGGCGATTTGGTCCGTTCCATCGAGTATTTCGACCCCGAAACGCTTTCGGTCCGGCGCTTGACCCGCAGCCGCATCCGCTTTCAATACCGCCGCAGCAGTCTGGGGGGGAAGTTTCTCGTCTCGACGGAGCTCGAATTGAAGGCGGGGGACAAAGTTGATATAATCGGGCGGGTTAAAAAGTATCAGCAAATCCGTCTGAAAACCCAGCCGGTCCATTCATACAACGTGGGATCCACTTTTAAAAATCCGCCCGGATTATTCGTCGCGCGCCTCATTGAGGAAGCGGGGCTTAAGGGCACGGAATTCGGCGGCGCGCGCGTCTCTTTGAAGCACGCCAATTTTTTTGAGAACGACCGCCGCGCGACCGCTTCCGACGTGTTGGGTCTCGTCGATCTGGTTCGCCGGGAAATTTTGGAGCGCCGAGGCGTCAAACTCGAATTGGAGATGAAGGTCGTCGGTGAGCCGGCGGAAGCGGCCGCGCGTTAGGCTTCGACCGAAGGTCCGGTCCCGGCGAAGGTCCTTCGTCCGGACCGCGCTGACGGCGTCGTTGTTTGCGGTCGCGGTCACGGCCTTGGTGTGGACCCGTCCATGGCGCGCGTGGGACGGGTTCGGGTTGGAGGGTGTTCCCGGAGCGGATTTGGCGCGAGTCCGGTCTTTGAGAATCGTGGGAGTGCCCGACGCGTTGGCGGTACGGATGCTGGACCGGATCGAATGGCGGCCGGGAGATTTTTGGGGACCGCGGCGTCCGGCGGTACAGGCGCGGGGACTGATGCGGATGTTCTCGTGCCTGAAGACGGTCCGCGCGAGGCGTTCCTGGACCCGGCGCGCAGTGGTGTTCGAGGCGAAGGTCCGGGAGCCGGTCGCGACGGTGGCGGGAAAGACCGACGGGCGGTTTTTAGACGCGGCGGGAAAGGTGTTCGAGGATCCGGTGCAGATCGTCTCGAGAGACGGACTGCCGGAAGTCGAACTCGAGGGGATTCCCGAGTCGTTCGATCTCGGTCCGGTGGCGGGGCTGATACGGGCGGGAAACGCGCCGGGCGCCCTGCCGGCTCCGTGGGTCGGCTTCCGGTTCGTTTCGGAAAAGGCGGGTTGGGAGGGATTTTTGGCCGACGGCACCTTTCTCGAGTGGGGTCCCGTGGAATGGACGGGTTTGAAGCTGAGGCGTTTGCGGCAGGTGCTCGACGACGCCGGACCCCGACTCGAAGGTACGCTGACGGCCGATTTGAAGCATTTTGAAGATGGAAAGATTTTGATCCGACCGCGTTGAGAACAACCCTATGGGAAAATCAGAATTGATCGCAGGCCTCGACTTAGGTTCAGGACGCGTTGTCTGCGTGCTCGGCACGCCCGATCCCGAAGGACAAGGCACGAAAATCCTCGGCGGCGCGATCGTCCCGACGCGCGGCTTGAAAGGCGGCGTCGTGCTCAATATTCACGAAACGGCCCGGGCGATCCGGGCCGCCGTCGAGAAAGCGGAGGAACAGGCCGGTCAGATGGTGCACGGCCTCTACATCGGAGTCCGCGGCGATCATATCCAATCGTTTAACAACAGCGGCAATTACAACATCGCGCGCACCGATAAAGAAATCACCGCCGAGGATGTCCGCGGGGTCATCGAGCACGCGAAGGCGATTCCCATTTCCGCCGACCGCGAAATCCTGCATGTGATCCCGCAAAGCTTCGCGCTCGACCGGCAAGGCGGCGTCCCCGATCCGATCGGGATGGAAGGGGCTCTTCTGGAGGTCGACGTTCACATCGTGACCGCCTCCTCCAGTCACGTGACGAATTTGACCAAAGCCGTCGCTGAGGGGGGTTTCGACGTGATCGAGCCGGTGTACAGCCTTCTCGCTCTCGGCGAATTTCTCGTCACCGAGGAGGAGCGGGATCTCGGCTCCTTGCTCGTGGATGTCGGCGGCCAATCCATTTCGTTGGGGATCTTCGCGGAAGGCGGCATCAAATTCTCCAAGGAACTTCCCTTCGGGTCCGATTTCATCACACGCGATCTCGCGCACGGTCTCCGCACGAAAATCCCGACCGCGGAGCGCATCAAGATCGAACACGGCATCGCCCATCCGGCCCTTCTCAACGGGAACGGCGACGACCTTATCGAGTTTAAAGGCGTCGACGGGAGAACGGTTCATAGCGTGAAGAAGAACACGATGGTGGACATCATTCTCCCTAGGGTCGAAGAGATGTTTACGCATATCGGCGAGGAGGTCCAGAATTCGAATTACGGGGATTTGGCCGTCCCCGGCGGAACGATTCTGACCGGCGGAGGCTCTCAGCTTCGCGGGCTCGCTCAGGCGGCTGAGCAGATCCTGAACATGCCGGCGCGCGGCGCCTACGCCCATCCGGGCATCGTCGACGCCCCCGCCGCGATTCTCGAAGACCCGTCGTACGCGACCGCTCTCGGACTCGTCTGCTACCCTCAATCCGCGTCGTTTGGTCAAACCACGATCGCGCGCCGAACGGAAGGCCGCGTGCTGCGCGGGCTGCGCCGCTGGTTTAAGGATCTCTTCTAAGCCATGGTTCGCATAAAGTGTACCGAAGACTTTCAGGAAATGGGAGCGGTCATCAAGGTCGTCGGCCTCGGGGGTGCGGGCGGCAACGCGATCAACCGGATGGTGGAGGCGGGCGTGCGCGGAGTCGAATTGATCGCCGCGAACACCGACAACCAGGTACTCAGCCGCACGCGCGGCGATGTTCGCATCCAATTGGGCGAGACGGTGACCCGCGGGCGCGGCGTCGGCATGGACCCGGCGAAAGGCCGTTTGGCGGCCGAGGAATCCAAGGAAGCGCTTCGGGAAGTGATGCGGGGCGCCGATATGATTTTCATCACGACCGGCATGGGCGGAGGAACCGGCACCGGAGCCGCCCCGCTGGCGGCGCAAATCGCCCGCGAGTGCAGCGCTTTGACGGTCGGAGTCGTTTCTCGGCCGTTCAGTTTCGAAGGACACGCCCGCGCGCAGATCGCGGACGCCGGGATCAAAGAGCTTCGCGAATGCGTCGATTCCCTGCTCGTGATCCCCAACGACCGCTTGCTCGAAACCAGCGACGAATCCACGCCGCACGCCGAGGCGTATCGCCGTGCCGACGACGTGCTCCGTCAGAGCGTCCAGGCGATCTCCGACGTGATCACGCACTCCGGCGACATCAACATGGACATGGCCGATATCAAGGCCATCATGACGAACGCCGGCGAGGCGCTGATGGGCGTCGGCGAGGCGAGCGGACCTCATCGGGCGGAAATCGCCGCGAAGGCCGCGATCGAGTCCCCTCTTCTGGAAAATGTGACGATCGACGGGGCGAAGGGTCTGATCGTCAACATCGTCGGGCGCTCCTCCGACCATGTCACGATGCATGAGGTCAACGAGGTGATGGCTCTGATCGGACCCGCGATGAGCCGTGAGGCCAAGATGAAAATCGGTCTCGCCTCGGACCCGTCCCTCGGCGATCGCCTGCGCGTAACGGTGATTGCGACGGGCTTCCCGGCGAGTCGCGCCCGCGGAGCCAGGCCCATCAGCCGGTTGGTCCGCGGACCGGCCGTCACGCCGATCAGCGGACCCGTGCAACCGGAGCGCGCGTTCAACCCGTTGGATCGGGGGCGGCGGGACGGGGGACAGGATTTGAGCAAGCCCGCGTACTTGCGGGTCAAGGTGCGAAAACTGCGCTGAGCGCGTAGGAGAAAACATGTCAAACCTTCAGACTCTTCTTCAGACGATGATCGACAAACGCGGGAGCGATCTTCATATTCGCGCCGGGGGGCACGCCTACATTCGCGTCGACGGCGAATTGATGAAATTCGGGGAGCCGATGACCGCTGAGCAGGCGCTCGCGGTGCTCCACCAAGTGATCACGCCTCGGGCCAAGAAGATTTTCGAGGAGCGGGGGGAGTGCGACTTCTCCTTCCAGGCCGGCGATGTCGCGCGCTTTCGCGTCAACGCGTTCAAGAGGATGGGACGGCTCGCTCTGGCCATCCGCTACATTCCGATGAAGATCCCGACGATGGAGGAGTTGAACCTCCCCGTCGCCACGATACGCAAGATCGCCGACAACAAACGCGGGCTGGTGCTGGTGACCGGCATTACCGGATCGGGCAAGTCCTCGACGCTCTCCGCAATCATCAACTACATCAACGAAAGCCGTGCCGACCACATTTTGACCGTCGAAGATCCGATCGAATTCGTCCATAAAGACAAGAAGTCGATTCTAAGCCAGCGGGAGATCGGTGAGGACACCCTGGACTTCGTCGAGGCGTTGAAGATGGCCATGCGTCAGGACCCCGACGTGATTCTCATGGGGGAAATGCGCGACGCGGAATCGGTATCCGCGGCGATCACCGCGGCGCAGACGGGTCATCTCGTGTTCGGAACCCTGCACACGATCGACGCCGTTCAGACGGTCAACCGCATCATCGATCTCTATCCGCCGCATCAGCAGGAACTGATGCGCATTCAGCTCTCTGAATCGCTGAAGGCGGTGATCAGCCAGCGGCTGCTGCCAGGAGTGAAGGGCGGGCGCGTTCCGGCGATCGAGATCATGATCGTCACCGCCCACGTGAAGAAGCAGATCGAGGACAACTCCGCGCGCGGCATCGCCGAGGCGCTCGCGAAGGGCGGCTTCTACGGCATGCAGACGTTCAATCAGTCCTTGGTGAAGCTGTACAAAGAGGGTCTGGTCAAGGAAGAGGACGTGCTCGCCGCCGCGACCAATCCGGACGACGTCAAGCTTGCAATGCGCGGAATCGAACAGGAAGTCAACGCAGGAGGCTAGCGGGGCGGAAGCCCCGGAAAACGCCGTAGAAGTCGTACCGATTTAAATTTTTGGGGGTTGGAATCATGTTCGCTGAAGGATACATCGGAATCGCCGGGACGATCGGAGTCGGAAAATCCACGCTGACCAAGGAACTCGCCGAGGCGCTCAATTTCGAGCCGATCTTGGAAGAAGTCGACGGCAATCCATACCTGGAGGCCTTTTACCAGGACATGAAGTCCTACGGCACGATGATGCAGGTGTGGCTGCTCAATCATCGGTTCCGTCAGCATCGCGAGTTCGTGACGCGCATCAGCCTCGGGAAGATTCGAGGAGTTGTTCAGGACCGGACGATCTGGGAGGACACGATCTTCGCGCGGATGCTCAACCGGCATCCCGAAAAGATGATCTCGGATCTCGACTACAACACCTATCTCGATTTATTCGACAACATGGTGCTGCGGGAACTCGTCTTTCCGCAGATACTCATCTATCTCGACTGCGCCCCCGAAGCGGCCTATAAGCGCATCCAGGCGCGCGGCCGGGTCATGGAAAAGACGATTTCGCTCGACTACCTTAAGATGCTTAAGAGCAACTACGAGGAATTCATCGGCGAGATGGAGGGTGCGGGCGTGCGCATCCTGCGGTTGGATTGGTCTCAGTTCATGCCGACCAGCGAGGTCGTCCGCCTGATCCACGAATACAGCCTGAAGCCTTCGAGTTTCACGAAATGGGTCCGCCCGCTTCGCAAATCGCCGAAGATGAAGCCGAACCCGGATTTACTGAAGAAGGATCGCGAGAAGCTCGACGCGGAGAAAAAGGAGCATGCCCGCATCTGAGACCCTCCCGGTGAAAACCGAGGATTGGACGCGCGAAGGCGCGCTGTTCGTCGAGCCCCGGCTGAGGGCGCTCGGCGTTCCGCACGGCCTGACGACGCTGGCGTTGGGACCGATGGCCGACCCTGAACGCCGCTGCGCCGCCGCGCGGGAAGCCGGGATCGAGGACGACGCGCCGTTGACGCTCAAGCAGACCCATTCCGCGACGATTCTTTCGGCCGCGCTGGAATCGGCTGGATCGGAAGGGGACGGGTGGATCGCGGGTCCCGGTTTTCTCGTCGGCGTCTTCGTGGCGGATTGTCTTCCTCTGATTCTTTTCGACGAGCCCGTGACCCGCGTCGCGGTGGTGCATGCCGGATGGAGGGGAATCGCCGCCGGCATCGCGCAGGAGGCCGTCGTGCGATTCGGGGGCGCGCCCGAGAGGCTGTTCGCGGCGATCGGTCCTCATATCGGCGCCTGCTGCTACACGGTCGGATCGGAGCTTCGCGAACGATTCGCCCCCGACCATTTCGACGGAGACCGTTTGGATCTCGGGGCCGCGCTCCGGGCCGAACTCGAAAACGCCGGACTCGCTCCCGACCGCATCGGGGTTTCGGCTCTGTGCACTCGTTGCCGCGAAGAGGATTTTTTCTCCTTTCGCCGCGACGGGACGAAGCGCAACATGATGGCGTTTGCGGGGGTGCCGCGATGAATATCGAAAAACAGGTGCGTACGGAACTCCGGAGCGCGAAACCCTATCTTCCCGGAAAGCCGATCCAGGAAGTCCAGCGCGAACTGGGTCTCAAGCGGGTCGTCAAGTTGGCTTCCAACGAGAGTTTCTTGGGACCCTCCCCGAAAGCGCTGTCCGCGCAGCGCAAGGCCGCGAAAGACGTCTGGCTCTATCCGGAGGGGGCCAGTCCTCTGCTACGCCGCGCCGCCGCCGGTCATGCGGGCGTCGCCGAGGGGCAAGTGATCGTCGGAAACGGTTCCGATGAAATCATTCGCCTGCTCTGCGAGACCTTCGCCGGACGCGGGGACGAGGTGGTGTGTTCCGATTGCGGGTTTATCCGGTTCAGGCAGCAATCGGAAATGATGGGCGCGAAAGTCGTGTCGGTGCCCATGAAGAATTTAAAGCACGACCTCTTTGCGATGGCGCGGTCGGTGACGCCGAAGACGAAAATGATGTTCGTCGCTTCGCCGAACAACCCGACCGGTACTTACAATACGCGCGCCGAAGTCTCCTCGCTCTTGCGTTCCCTCCCGAAGGACTGTCTGCTCATCCTAGACGAGGCGTACTATCACTACGCGACCGGATTGGAAGACTATCCGGAAAGCACGCTGGAGTTCCTGCCTAAACACGACAACCTGATCGTTCTGCGCACGTTTTCCAAGGCGTACGGACTCGCGGGGCTGCGCGTGGGGCTCGGATTCGCGAATGCCGAATTGGTGTCGTGGATCGACCGCATCCGGATGCCGTTCAACGTGAATCTGCCGGCCCAGGCGGCCGCGCTCGCCGCGCTGGAAGACAAGGCTTTTCTCCGGCGCTGCGTGCGGGAAACAGCGAAGAATCGCGAAGCCTTGGCGTCGGCGTTGGAATTTATGGGACTGCACTGCGTCCCCTCGACGGCTAATTTCCTTTGCGTCGAAACCCCGATCCCCGGAGCCGAGCTGTTTCGCCAGTTGCTGCGGCGCGGCGTGATCGTGCGTCCGCTCGACGAATACGGACTGACGCGTCACGTTCGGATCTCGGTCGGGTCCGCGGCTCAAAACAAGTTCCTGCTGCTCGCGCTCAAGAAAATCGAAGGGCTGTTCTCCGGACGGGAACGGCGCGAGGAGGCGCTCTCTCGATGAAGTCGGCTCGTTCCAAGGGGAAACGCGCGCGCAGCGGACTCGTCATCGCGATGGACGGTCCTGCCGGCGTCGGCAAGTCCACCATCGGAACGATGGTCGCCAAGGAATTGGGATTTCGCTTCATCAATACGGGCGAGATGTACCGCGCGCTGACCTGGAAGGCTCTCGAAGAGGGGATCGATCCGACGGACGGGGACGCGCTCACCCGTCTGGCGAAGCGCCTGACCTGGGAGTTCCGGACGGTCGGGGAAGGCGTGGTGATCCGGACCCACATCGACGGCAAAGGAGTGACCACTCAAATTCGCGAGGAACGAGTCAGCAAGAATTCGTCGATCGTGGCCGGAGCCGGCGGGGTGCGCCGCCTGCTGCGGGACATGCAGCGCAAGCTCGGGGAAGACGGATCGATCGTCATGGAAGGACGCGACATCACCACGAACGTCTTTCCGGACGCGGATTTCAAGGTCTATCTTGACGCCTCGATCGAAGAGCGGGCGAAGCGCCGCACGAAGCAGCTGCGCCAGCAAGGGAAGCCCGCCGACTACGATAAGATTCTTGATGCGATCATTCAGCGCGACCGCGGGGACCTGCAGCGCAAGATCAATCCGCTGACGCAGGCAAAGGACGCGATCGTTATCGATTCGACGAAAATGACGATGGTGGAAACGGCCGAAGAGATTTTGAAGTTGATCCGTTCGAAGCGGAAAGCGGGGATCGAAGGCGCAACAAGATAGAGACGAATTTCATATAGTGAAACGATAGAGAGAGGAAGGACGATGATTGGCGACACGAAAGACCTCGACCCCCGCGCGCAAGCCGCGTCCGGCGAGGAAGAACAGACGATGGAATCCCTGCTCAAAGAGCAGGATGCGGTGGACGACAAGCTCAAGAACCGGGAAGTGCTTTGGGTCAAGGTGATCCAGTCCGGAAAGGAACAGGTTCTCGTCGACGTGGGCGAGAAGAGCGAGGCGTTCGTTTCCGCAACCGAATTTCCGGAGGGACAGATCCCCGAGCCCGGCAAGCGCATCCCGGTCCTGCTGGTCAAGCGCGGCCGCGGCGACACGCCGACGCAAATGTCGACGGCGCAGGCCCGCGCGCGGCTCGGATGGGACCAGATCGCGAAGGCTTTCGAAGAGAAAGCACGCGTGCGCGGGAAGGTCACGTCCGCGATCAAGGGCGGATTCCTCGTGGACGTCAACGGCGTTTCCGGATTCATGCCTTCCTCTCAGTCGGATCTCCGGCCGGTTCGCAAACCGGACGGACTCGTCGGGACCGGCGTGCGCTGCTACATCCTTGAGCTGAACAAGGAAAAGCGGCAAGTGATTCTTTCGCGGCGCGCGGTGTTGGAAGAGGACGCGAAGGAGCGTCGCCTGAAACTTTTGAGGGAGCTCAAATCGGGCATGGTCCGGATCGGACGCGTGATGCGCGTCAACGAGCACGGCGTTTTCATCGACGTCGGCGGACTGGACGGACTGGTTCGCAACGAGGACGTCGCGTGGAAGGACGCCGAAGAGGCCAAGAAGAAGATCAAGCGCGGGGCGAAGCTCCGCGTTCGCGTCCTCAATATCGAAGAAGAAACCGGAAAGGTTTCGCTCGGTCTCAAGCAGCTGCAGGCGCATCCGGCCGATTCGGTGCGCAAACGCTATCCCCTGAAGAAGGTCGTCGCGGGCAAGGTCGTCGAGGTTCTAAAGGACGGCGTCCGCATCGAGCTCGCGAAGGGCGACAAAGCGTTTTGCTCCGTGCGGGAATTGCAGGTCGAGGGCGGGGATCCGACGCGCGCGCGTCCGGACAAGCGGGAGATGCTTCCCCCGATCTGGCCGAAGGTCGGCGATGAGGTCTCGGGCATCGTGGTCGGCATTCTCAACAGCACCTTCGAGGTCTCCCTGTCGATCCGCCGGTTTGAAGCCATTCAGGAACGCAAAAGCGTGCAGCGCTACATGAAGGAAGCGCCGCCGCTGACGCTCGGACAGTTGTTGACGGGCGATACCGACGGGGACTGATCACGATCGTTCGCCTTTCGGCGGCGCTGCTTCTGGTGTCGGCGCTGGCCGCGCCTCAGACCCGGGCGCAGGCGTTCGGCCAAAATCAAGTCAAGAACCGGGACTTCGACTGGAAGGTCGTTTCCACCGAGCACTTTGACGTCCACTATTACGAGGACTCCGAGCCGCTGGCGCCGTTCGCCGCGGAGATCCTGGAGCGTTCCTACCGGCGAATTTCGGCCTCGCTGGGGGTTTCCTGGAAGAACGATAAGCGAAAGCCGTTTTTCCTCTACGCCTCGCTCTCGGACATGCAGCGATCAAGCATCGTCGAGGTCGGGGACGGTACCGGTGGCGTCACCGAGGCGCTGAAGAACCGTTTCATCGTCTTCAACGACGGATCGCGCGCCTGGCTCGACACGGTCACGACGCACGAACTGGCGCACATCTTCCAATTTCATCTGCTCATCGAGGGCTTTTGGCGTTCGGCGCGAATCCTCAAGACCATCGTCTATCCGCTGTGGATGATGGAGGGCATGGCGGAGTTCTATTCGTGGGGACTCGACGACACGGCGGGCGAGGTGCTCATTCGCGACGCGGCCACCTCCGAGGGCCTTATCCCGCTCTACAAACTCGAGCATTTCAGCCATTTGAAGCCGCATCAGGTGCGTCTCGCGTACGAGAGCGGTTCCGCCGTGCTGGAGTTTATGGAAGCCGAATTCGGTCCCGGCAGCGTGCAAAAACTGATCCGATCGTTTGAATCCCGGTTCGAATCGAGCGCGGTGCTTTTCGAAGTGACGGGGCTCGATGTTTTTCAATTCGACCGGAAATGGCGGGAATACGCGCGCGAGCGTTGGACGCGGATCGTGAAGCGGGAGCGCCTGCTGGAGCCGGAAGCTTACGGCGACGCCCTGACCCCGACCGATAACGACATCCCCGAGGAGAACAGCTCTCCGACGCCGACGCCCGACGGGAAAGCGGTGATCTATTTGACGACACGCTACGGATTTCCGCCGTCGATCGTCGAGCGCGATCTCGCGAGCGGACGCGAACGGAAGCTGGTCTCGCACGACACGCGCGTCGAGAGCATCCACCTCGGAAACTTCACCAACAAATCCCGGGTGATGTCCGTCTCCCCCGATGGGCGTTGGCTGGCTTTCGCGGGAACGAAGAATCACCGTGATTCGATTTACCTGTACGACCGTGAGCGGGGACGCTACGAGCGACTTCCCGTCCCGGGGTTTCAGGCCGTGAACCAGCCTGCGTTTTCTCCCGACGGAAAGGAGATCGCCTTTTCGGGGCTCAAGGATTCCCGCACGGATGTGTTCGTCATCGACCGGGCCTCCGGAAAGACGCGCCGCATCACCGACGATCCGCAAGACGACCAGACGCCGGTGTTTACGCCGGATGGGCGCACTCTCATTTACAGTTCGGAGATCGAGGTTCCCGGCGGACCGATGCTGTACCAGCGGCGTCTCTACCGGGTTCCCGCCAACGGCGGGCCGGTGGAGCGCCTCGTCGATCTTCCGGGTGCGGCGCGCGACCCCGTGGTCTCCTCCGATGGGAAGCGGGTCCTGTTCTGTCTCGAGGGGGGCGGGTTCTACGAGGCCTATGAACTCGATCTGGACACGCGGGTTTCCCGGCGGCTGACGCGCTCGATCGGAGCAGTATACACGCCCGCCTACGCGCCCGACGGAAGTCTATTTTTCGCGGGGTTTCGAAAAGGGAGCCTCCGCTTGTACCGGGGCGAGCGGTCCCGCTTCGGGGAAGAGGCGGACTCGGCGGGACTCGCGGCGGCCGGAGGGGACGGGCGAATCGTCGCCGCGTCCAGCGGCCCCGCAGTCGGCGTCGGGCGTGCGGCGAAGTCCCCGTTTACGACGGACCTCTTCTTGCCCGCGTTCTTCTACTCGTCGAACGGGGGGCTGTTCTGGACCAGCTTTTGGCAGGGCTCGGATCTGCTCGGCCGCCACCAGGCGACCTCGCTGCTCAGCTACGGGTCCGGCGCGGGCTTTCTCGATTACGGGACTCAGTATTCCTACAACCGCTGGCGCACCGGCCTCGGAGCCGGGGCGATCGGCCGCCTGCGGCAGGACTCCTTCGACGACGCGACGGGGCTCACCGGCGACGAGAGCTCCCACCTGCAGTTTCTGCGCGCGAGCTATCCGTTTGATCGCTTTCACCGGCTGGACCTTACGGTCGTTTCGGCGACCGGGCGGCTCGACTTTGACGGGCTCGCGAGCACCGTTCGACAAGAGGCGCGGACCTTTTCCGGCCAACTGGTGCGCGACACCGTGCGCGGGCGCTATCTGGTCGCGACCGCCGGTCAGCGGGCGCGGATCGGCGCGTCGGTGAACGCGCAAGTGCTCGGCGGAAACGTCGACCGCGATTCGTTCTTCGCCGAAGGCGTGCAGTATGTTCCAACCGGGGGTTTGAGCGCATTCGTTCTTCGCGGGTTCGGAATCCATCAACTGGGGCGAGACCCCAATCAATTCATCCTCGGCGGGATCGGCGGGGTTCGCGGCTTCGGGCGCAGTACGGTCAACGACCTCGGGCGCACCGGGGCGATCGGGACCGCCGAATGGCGGATTCCGTTGTGGTCGAATTTGGACTATTACATGTGGTACATCTTCCCCGATTTCTACTTCAAATCGATCTCCGCCGCCCTGTTCACCGACGTCGGGCATGTCTGGGAGTCGCGGGTGCAGTTAACGAACTCCCGGTGGGCCGATTTGCGCCATTCCTACGGCGCCGGCCTACGCATTCACACCTTCATCCTGCAATTGTTCCCGCTGGTGATCCACTTCGACTACGCGCGGCGCACGACCTCGAGCGGGGACGGGGTTTTCTACGTGTATCTAGGTCCTCTTTTCTAGATGATTTTTTCAGCATATATGTTGCGGATTATTATGATAAACGGTATTATATATACGGAATGGAAAAAGCCCCATTTTACCCTCGCGTACTCTCGCTTCCCAATCTGTTGAAAGGGGGAAATCATTTCCTGTTCGGCCCCCGGTCTACGGGAAAATCCTTCCTCATCCGGCTTCAACTGCCGAACGCCAAGGTCTATGACCTTTTGGATTCGGATGTGTTCACGCGGCTGGCGCGCAGACCACGGACGCTCGGAGAGGAATTGGCGGAGCATAAAGGGCTCGTTGTGCTAGACGAAATACAAAAGCTGCCCGCGCTGCTCGATGAGGTCCATCGATTGATCGAGTCGCGCGGCTTGAGATTCCTGATGACGGGCTCAAGCGCCCGCAAGCTCCGGCACGGCGGCGTCAATCTTTTGGGCGGGCGCGCGCGCGAGGCGCATTTGTTTCCGCTTTGCTCAAGGGAGATCCCCGGATTCGATCTCATCACCTACCTCAACCGCGGAGGCATCCCGCGCATTCACGCCGGCCGTGACTTTCGTGAGGGACTGCACGGTTACGCGAACCTCTATCTCAGTCAGGAGGTCGTGGCCGAGGCCCTGACGCGCAAGGTGGAACAGTTCGCCCGGTTTCTGGATGTGGCTGCGATCCAGTGCGGCGAGGAGTTGAACTATGAGGGAATCGCCGGTGACTGCGGCGTCCCGGCGCGGACCGTACGCAACTATGTCGCGATTCTGGAGGATACGCTTGTCGGCTTCGAGGTCCCGGCCTTCCGGGCGACGCGGCGGCGCAAGGCGATATCGCGTTCCAAGTTCTTCTTCTTCGATATCGGCGTAGTCAACGCACTCTCCCGGCGCGGAGAGATCAAACCGCGCAGCGAGCTATTCGGGAAGTGTTTCGAGCACTTCCTGTTCTTGGAACTTCGCGCCTATCTCAGTTATCGCCGCAAGCGAATTCCGCTCCAGTATTGGCGCAGCACCTCCGGCTTCGAGGTGGACTGCGTCCTCGGCGACCGCCTGGCGCTCGAGTTCAAGTCCTCGGACGAGGTTTCGGGGCGCCATCTGCGGGGCCTCAAAGCCCTGCGGGAGGAGGGAAAAGTCAAGGATTACGCGGTCGTATCCCTCGTCCCTGAGTCCCGGCGCATGGAAGGAATCAAAATCTACCCATGGCGCAAGTTTCTGGACGCGCTTTGGGGCGACGAGTTGATCTAGCGCTCCGACCGTCTCATTATTCTAGAATGAGCGGATGCAGCTCGACGGCGTCTCCCTGAAATCGCTCGCTCGCAAGCACGGGACCCCGCTCTACGTCTATTCGGCTAAGACGATCCGCGAGCGCTACCGCCGGCTTGTGCGGGCGGTCAGCTGGCGGGACTCGCTCGTGTGCTACGCGCTCAAGGCGAATTCCAACCGGGCGGTCTGCGCGCTGCTCGCGGACGAAGGCGCGGGCGCCGACATCGTCTCGGGCGGCGAATTGATCCGCGCGGGGCGTGCGGGATTCCATCCGTCCAAGATCGTATTTTCCGGCGTGGGCAAAACCCGCGACGAGATGGCGGCCGCGCTGCGCCGGAAGATCCTCGCGTTCCACGTCGAGTCCGGCGAGGAGCTCGCCGCGCTCGAATCGGTCGCGAAGCGCCTTAAGACGCGGGCTCCGTTCTCGATCCGCGTGAATCCCGGGGTGAAGGCCGACACGCATCATCACATCACCACCGGCACCGTCGAGAATAAGTTCGGCGTCGAGGCCCCGGAGGCGGCGGCGCTCTATGAACGCGCGCTGCGTTCGCGCTGGCTCGCTCCAGTCGGCGTCCAGTGCCACCTCGGCTCCCAGATCGTCGACCCGGCCCCGTACGGCAAGGCGTTGGACCACCTTCTCGGGCTTGTGGATCGGATCGAGGGGAAGGGGGCGAATCTGCGCTACCTGGACATCGGCGGCGGAATGGGCATCCCGTACGCGTCGGGCAAGACCATGAACCTGGAGCGCTTTGCGGGAACGCTGACGCGGCGGCTTGTGGGTCGCCCATTGACTCTCGTCATCGAGCCCGGCCGCTGGCTGGTCGGCCCCGCAGGGGTGCTGTTGACCGAAGTCCTCTACCGCAAGAAAACGACGGCGCGACGCTTCGTCGTGGTCGACGCCGGGATGAACGACCTGCTGCGGCCGGCGCTGTACGGGGCGGCGCACACGATCGCCGCAGTGACGCCGCGGCGCGGCCGCCGTGTGCGCTTCGACCTGGTCGGCCCGGTCTGCGAGACCGCGGATCGTTTCGTACACGGGCTGGAAATGGTCGAGCCCGAGCCGGGGGACCTGCTCGCGATCGGCGAGGCGGGGGCCTACGGCTTCTCGATGAGTTCGACCTACAACAGCCGTCCCCGTCCCGCCGAGCTCCTCGTCGACGGCGGGCGCGCGCGTCTCATTCGCCGCCGGGAGCGGCTTGACGATTTGGTTCGCGATGAACGCTGAATCCGGGAAGCCCGTCGACTCGGAGTTGTACTCCAAGGAATATTTTCTCGGATCCTGCGGCGGGATCGAATTCTTCGACCGCTACGGGCCGACGGTGCTCAAGCCCGCCGGACAGGGCTCCTTTTTGGCCGGCTGGGACGCGCGCGTGCGCTGCGTGCCGAACGCGAAACGGCTGCTGCCGGGACTTTACGGCGGGTCGCTCCCCGTGGATTTTCCGATCCGCCCCGCTCCGTCGTGGAAGCGCGCGCTGTATTTCGGCCTGCTGCTTCACCGGCCGCTCGACCGTTTTCTCGCACGGGAATTTCTGATCGTCGCGCGTCCCCGGCGGGATGCGGCGTAAGGACGCTCTCGCTCCGGCGGCGCTCGCCGTCGCCGTGGCGGTGCTGCACGCGCCGGTTCTTTTCGGAGGCGGGGTTTATTTTCACAACGACCTGACGCATATCTCGTTCCCCTGGCGGGTTCTCTCAACGGAGTTTTTGCAGCGGGGACTCTATCCGCATTGGAATCCGTATTCGTATTTCGGGATTCCCTTGTGGGCGAACATGCAGACGGGGACGCTGCACCCGTTCGCCGCGCTGTTTCATTTGTTCGATTACGCGGACGCTCTCGGCTGGTTCCTCTGGCTTCAGCAGACAACGGGGGCGGTGTTCGCGTATCTGTGGCTGCGGTCCAGGCGAGCCTCCCGCCCCGCTGCCGCTGCGGGGGCGGCGGTGCTGAGCCTGGGCGGATTCGCGGTCGCCTATCTCCAATTTCCCAACATGATCGGCGTGGTGCTGCACGCGCCGATGCTGCTGTTGTTCGCCGGCAGGCCGGCGCTGTTCGCCGCGGCTGCGGCGTGGGCGCTCTTCGCCGGCTACCCCCCGTATTGGGCGTTTCTGATTCCGGCGTGCTGGGTTCTCGGAGGGCGCGGTTCCTGGAAGGGGACGGCGGGAGCGCTGGCGCTATCGGCGGTGCTTTGGATTCCCGGCGCCCAACTCGCCGCGGTTTCCGCGCGCGGGGAGCGCGGGCTCGCGCAGGCCGAGAGGACGGGGCAATCTTTGCGCCCCTATCAGCTGCTGGGAATCCTTCACCCGGAAGTCGCCCGGCGCTGGGATTTTTACCGTCAGACCCCGCGTCCTTACCGGCAGCAAGTGATCTGGGAGTCCCCGCAAGGGAAGAAGACCTTCACCTTCGAATCGCGCTACGTCGAAAACATGAAGGACGCCGGGGGGATTCGCTATGTCCCGCACCGGACGCTGTATCTCGGGGTGTTTGCCGCGGGGCTTGCTTTGCTCGGATTTCTGGCCGCCAAGCGGCGCGAGAAGGCCCTCTACGCGGCGTTTATCCTGGGGGCGGCGATTCTGGTCTTGGGAAGGCATACACGGCTCTCGGAGGCGCTCTGGAGTTCCTTTTTGCCGCTGCATTATCTCCGGGGGCCCGCGCGATTCTCATTCTTGTTCACTTTGGCCGCGATGCCGTTGGCCGCCGCAGGGGTGGAGACCTTGAAAGGCCGGCTGCGATGGGCGGCCGCGGCGGCGGTGATCGTCGAACTAACGGCCTACGGGGTCGGGTTTTATCCCGTCATCTTGAAATCGGATTACGGAAAGAAAGGACCGCTCGTCGAGTTTCTTCAGAAACACCCCGGGGAGCGGTTCTTTCAAGCGCCCTCTTTGGAGGTCTGGGCGCATTTAGACCAGGTAAGCGACGATCCGGCCTTCGCGGAGTTCCGCGCCTCGGTTTATAAAACCTACAAGCAGAAGCTGTTCGGCCTGTCGAACGCCGTCTATCATCTTTACGATGGGAACGGGGCCTTCGAGCCCTTGATTCCATCGCCGACGAGGCGCGTGATCGACGCGCTGATTTCCGCTCCCGTCGAGGAACGCGCCGCGTTGATGAAGCGCTACGGGATCCGGCGTTGGCTCTCGCGAACCCGGGAAGAGGCTCCGGGGCTAAGACAGGAGGGGCTGAGTCTTTGGTACAGCGCGGCCGGCGGCGCGCCGAAACACTACGAAAGCCCGTGGAAGCCCGGCCCGGGCGGATTTTATACCGGGCTCGCGCTTTCTTTGGCCTCGTGGAGCGCCCTCCTCGCGCTTGCGTGGAGAAAAAGACCGCGAAAGGGCTATACTATCGCCTGATCGTATGAGCAAGCGCCGCAAGAACAAAAATAAAAAGAAGAAAGGCCATCACGCCGCCGCCGGCGGCGCGGACGCGCCTGCATCGCATGACGCGTCCCGCTTGGAAAAAGACGCGGACGCTTGGGAAACCGAGGTGGAGCGCCTGTCGGCAAGGGGGAAAAAGGTGATCGGCGGCGGAATCGCCGTTCTCGCGCTAGGATTCTTCATCTTGACGCTCACCGATCCCTCCGGACGCAACTGGGCCTCGACTCTTTCCCCGATTTTGATCCTCGGCGCGTACGCGATTATCTTTTTCGGCATCTTCCTTCCGGATCCCGCCGCGCGTGAGGAGGGGGGAGAGACCGAAAAAGACATAGAGGCCTCGACGGCGTCTTTCCCGGAATCGCTTTAGGGTTTTTTCCCCCAATTTTTTTTAGATCCGCGCGCTCCGATCGGGGCTCGCGGTTTTTTTCTGCCCAAAAAATCAGAAATATTGATAAACAATAACTCGATGTTTTATTTTCCAGGGTGTCCAGGTACCTGGCGGTTTAAACTCAATTTTTGAGCTTTTTCGTTCCCCCGAGGGTCAAAAAACCATGAAGCCCAGAGCAGCGCCGCGGCGCCATTTTGCGTGTCGCGGCCCTTTAGTTTTTTCGATCGAGTGTGCGTTGGGTTTTTCACCGCGAAGCTCTTCATGGTTTTTTTAGCCAAGCCTACTTTTGAGCTCGATCGGGTCCGCGCGGCCTCATGGTGTTTTTGAGCGGAATCCGAATCCGGGTTTCCAGGGGGTAGGATACCTTGGGAATAGAGTATCGAATGTCGATATATCTCCTTTTTCTTCGAGATCCCTCTTTTTGAGCCTCATGGTCTTTTGAATCGCCGTTCGCAGCCCCGTTTTGGGAGCCGGTGCGGGGGGAGTCCCTTTTGGTGTTTCGATCTACAGGGGTCCCAGTACCTTGTGTTTTAGATATCGAATATCAGTAACTTCAGTTTTTTATCGATTTCCGGCCTTCCGGCTCTGATGGTTTTTTTAAGGGCGCTTCCGGGTCGGTCGCTCGCCTGCTCCAGGCCCCCGGCTGCCCTGCTGCTGACTCCGATATTCGATAAATGATGTGCCTGTGCCCCGGATCTCCCAATGCCCGAGACTGCTAACTTTGAAATTCTCATAAACCGACTAAGGTTTCAACAAAAAGTAGTTAATTTATATGTAGAAATAAATATTATTGAAGTCCATTTCGAGCCCAAGCCAAAACGGTCGTCCCTTGTGCCAATGTAACATAATATGTATTATCGTAAGTAGTATTATCCTGCAGGGGGAGGCTCCCGCCAGCCGGATCCGGCGTCAAAACTCGGTTCTGAATGGGGCTTCAGCGCGGCCGGGTCGTCTGCGCTTATCGATAATCGTAGGCCGGATTTTGTGTCCGTAATGGGTTCGGCAGCGGTTCACTCCCAGCGCTAGGAGTTCTATTTCCGGAGCCCACGGACGGATTCAAGGGTCAATGAGTATGTTGAAAAACAATAATCCGCGACCGGAGTTGCCGGCCGGGCGTGCTGGAATGATTTATCGAAAAACAGCTATTTCGCTGTGCCGCTGGGGTCTATGAATGCGGCGTGTTGGCGACCGAGGCGAAAGGCCTTGGCGAGGCCGGGGCCGGAGAGTTCGTAGCGCCGCGCTCTGCGGCTGCCGGAGGCCAGGATCTCGCCCTGGTCGATCGAGGCCTGGATGGCGCGATCCACGCGCGCTATGGGGTAGCCGGAAGCCCGGAGCCAGCGTGCGATCTGGGCCGCGGTGGGGCGGCGCTCTCGCAATAGGGTTCTGGCGGCTGCGAGCAGGATCAGGCAGGCGTCCCTCTCCCCCCGCTCCCCCCGGAGCTTCGCCCTCATGGCGAGCTTCTGTCCGCTGGATTCAAGCAGGGTCTCCCAGGCCGGCTCTCCGGCATCCGGTCCGCTCTCCGCTGCTGCCGAAGTGCCGCGGCGGCCCGCTTGAAGCGCGATGAACTCCTGGCGTTCGGCGGCAATGAATCCCGGGCTCCCCTCGGCCTCGAATGAGGCGCCGCTGGGCAGCTGAATTCGAAGGCGGTGCGCGGCCGCGTCTCCCGGGCTCATGCTTCAATTATGCCACTAGTTGTCATTAGAGTCAACTCGCTGTGGACAAATACCGGATAACACTCCAGGGGCTTTTCGTCGCATAAGTAATGTCACCCCAGCGGTTTAAGTCATGACATAAGACTTTAATTTAAGTTTTTAATGCCACGTTCAAGTCAAGGGATTGTGGATAAGCTCCAGGATAACTCCCATCAATTGCGAGACCATTACGAGACCGTTTCTCCCTGTGGCAAAGAATCGCCCTATTTTTGAGACGGCAAGCTCGGAGAGAGTCAGCCTGGATAGGTGAAAAGTGGTTTTAAGCGGTCAGACGGCCAAGTTTGTTCCACTCTATGCCACAAAGTGGAGAAACGGTCTCGTTATCTAGAAGCGGGCGACGGCTTCTAGCATGTAGCGTTTGGCGGTGTTTTTCTCGAAGACGGTGGCATGGCCGGAGCGGAAGAAGGCCGCGGTGGCGTGGATTTGGAAGCGCTCGCGGAAGTCGTAGCGCAGCGTCAGGTCCAATTCCGAGCCCAAGGTCCTCGGGGCGGCGGTATTACGCTCGGCTTGGTACAAAAAATAGTCGAATTCGGCGACCCAGCCCTTGTAGGAAGGAGGGGTGAGCCCGAAGCCCACGGTTATGATGCCGCTGGCGCCCCTCTGGAGGCCGCTGACGGTGGCTGTGCTCTGCCCTCCGAATGCGTCGTAGGGGGTCGCTGCGTAGAACTGGCCGAATCCGGTGCGCTCGAGGCCGTCGTAGCGTTTCCCATGGGACGGGAAGAAGGCCTCGTTGGTGGTCGGGGTCCCGGGGTCGTCTCCGGATCCGCGGGCCAAAACGACTCGCGATATCCCTTGAACGTCCTTATAGAAGGTCTGCTTCCACTTGGCCTTCACCACCTGGGCGTTTCCGTTGTAGGTGATGTGGTTTCCGAGTGGGGCCGGCCCGGTGGGGTTGGCGGCGCCTCGTTCGATTGCGGCCTCCCCTTCGAAGATGATCGAGTGGAAGCGCATGTGGTAGCGGATACTGGAGAAGTAGCGGGTGACTTGGCCGACCAGGCAGCCGGAGACGCCGCAGCCGGTCACTTCGGAGAACTGGGTTCCGCGGTCTTTCTCGAGTAGGTGGTTCCATTCCCAGACGCCGTCCGCGCCGCGCTTCTCAAACGAGGCGCCGAACAGGTTGAGCGCGTTGGCCTGACCCCAGGCGTTGCGGGCGACGAAGGCGAAGCCTTGGGTCTGCACTCCCCCCCACGGCAGTTCGGCCTGGGCGCGCACGCCGGTGAGTCCCCCGCCGTTGTCATCGAGCAGGAGGCCGGAGCCGAGCGAGAAGTTCTGGCGTCCGGCCGAGAGCGTCCAGTTCTTCCCTCCGAGGTTCTTGACCCGCACGAAGGCGTTTTCCA